>NZ_JBHWDS010000021.1:0-120044 GCF_042734615.1 Kitasatospora sp. NPDC059646 | reverse complement strand
CGCCCGCACCCCTCGGGGTGCGGGCGGCTTCTTGCGGCTCCGGGGTGCGGGCGGCTTCTGCTGCCGGCCCGGCGCGGTCAGACGACCGTGCAGGTGAAGGCGTGCAGGTACGGGTTGACCGGCGCGACGGTCTCCAGCAGCAGGCCCGACTCCTCGATCAGGGCGGTGAGGCTGCCCAGCGTGTGCTTCGCGCCGCCGACGTTGAGCAGCAGCAGCAGGTCCATCGCCGTGGTGAACCGCATCGAGGGCGAGTCGTCCACCAGGTTCTCCACGATCACCACCCGGGCGCCCGGACGGGCCACCGCGCGCAGGTTGCGCAGCGTGCGGCGGGTGGAGTCGTCGTCCCACTCCAGGATGTTCTTCACCAGGTACAGGTCCGCCTGCACCGGGATCGCCACCCGGCAGTCGCCCGCCACCAGCCGCGCCCGGCCGGCCAGCGGGCCGCCCGGCAGCAGCCGCGGATCGGCGTGCTCGACCACCTTCGGCAGGTCCAGCAGCGTGCCGTGCAGGTCCGGGTGACGCTCCATCAGGGCGGCCAGCGCCTGGCCCTGGCCACCGCCGATGTCGGCCACCGTGGCGATCCCGGTCAGGTCGAGGAAGTCCGCCAGGTCCTGCGCCGACTGGCGGCTGGACTGCGTCATCGCCCGGTTGAACAGGGCCGCGGAGTCCGGCGCGTCGTCGTGCAGGTACTGGAAGAACTCCTTGCCGAAGGTGTCGGAGAACACGCTGCGCCCGGTGCGCACCGCGTCGTCCAGCCGGGCCCAGGACTGCCAGGTCCAGGGCTCGGTGCACCACAGGGCGATGTCGCGCAGGCTCCCGGGCTCGTCGGCGCGCAGCAGGCGCGACAGCGGGGTGTGGGCGTAGCGGCCGTCGCCGGTCCCGGTGAACACGTCGTAGCAGACCAGGGCCCGCAGCAGGCGTTCCAGCGGGCCCGGTTCGACGCCCAGTCGGCGTGCCAACTCCTCGGCGGTGGCGGGCTGTTCGTCCAGCGCGTCGGCCAGCTTGAGGTTGGCCGCGGCACGCACCGCGCCCGCGCAGGCGGCGCCGAAGACCAGCTCGCGCAGCAGCATCCCGGGCGGGACGGCGCCGGGCGCGTCGGTGGCGGTCGGGGACATCGGGACGGGACGGGTCGGGGCGGAGGTCATGGGCTCGGCGGCCTTTCGTCGAGGGCTGGAGGGCTGGAGGGCCGGTCAGCAGTGGCCGGCGGGCTGGGAGGAGCTGCAGGCGTTGGCGGTGAAGGAGTTGCCGGTGCCGTGGTCCCGGTCGGCGAGGTCGGCCGGCAGGTTGTCGTGCAGGGCGTTGCCGGTGATGTCGGCGCGGGTGTTGGGCGCGCCCACGACGCTCGGGTACAGCACGATCCCGCCCGACATCGGCGACTCGCCGGAGTGGTCGGCCACCAGGTTGCCGGAGACCGTGACGTCCTCGGTGCCGGTCAGCAGGATGCCGGTGCCCTGCACCGCGTCCAGCCGCGGATTCGGCGCGCAGTAGCGGTTGTTGGCGCGCACCACGTTGTCGCGGACGGTCAGCGCACCGGCCCGTGGCACCCCGTCGTCGCCGACCACGAACACGCCGCCGCAGTTGCCGGACGCCAGGTTCGCCGTCACCGTCAGGTCCCGTACCCGGCGCAGCTGCAGGCCGATCCGGTTGCCGGTCAGCCGGTTCTCCGACACCTCGGTGCCGCGGGTCTCCAGCGCACCGCCCTTGCGGTCGAACCAGTTGGCGACGAAGATCCCCGCCTGCCCGTTGTCCCGCGCCTCGTTGTCGGTCAGCACCGTACGGGTCGACATCTCGACACTGATGCCCTGCAGGCCGTTGTCGTGGGACACCACCTGACGGACGGTCAGCCGGTCGGTGACGGCGGCCGAAATGCCGTTCTTCGTGAAGCCCGCCACCGCCAGCGACTCCACCACCGCCCCCGACACCGGGCGCACCGGCGCCCCCCGGTCGTCCGCCACGCCCGTCACGCACAGGCCGTTGCCGGCCTTCGCGCACGGGCCGGTGTCCGCCGGGTCGGGAACGAGCACGGTGCGGCTGCCCTGTCCGCGCAGCGTCACCCCGTCGGTGGCGAGGGTGACGCTGCCCGGGTAGCGCCCCGCGGCCAGCTCCACCACGTCGCCCGGGCGGGCCGCGTCCAGCGCGGCCTGCACCGAGGCGCCGGGTTCGAGGCGGTGCACCCTCGGGGCGGCGGCCGTCGCGGGCGCGGTGGCGGCCGGGGTGACGGCCAGCACGGTCGGGACGACGGCGGCGGAGGCGAACAGGGCGGCGGCGAGGCGGGTGCGCGGGCGCGCCGGAGCGAAGTGAGAAGTCATCGTGGGAAGCCGGCTTCCAGGGGTCGCGGTCGCGGACGGCGTGGGCGCGCCCGCCGCCTCGAAATTAAGGTCGCGCCCCGCCCGCGGCCAGCCGGGTTCGGTCGCAAGGGTTGCCCGCACCCGCCGACCGGGTGGCCCGGGAGCGGCGGCGCCACCCGTACACCCGATCGGGCGGCACTACGGGCCGGGCACCGAGCCCCCTCAGGCCGGCCGAACCACTATGGACCCATGACCACGCACAGCGGACGCATCGCCGAACACACCGATCCCGCCCCCGACGACCTGCACACCCTCGGCGTCGGCCGGACCGACCTGTTCCCCGCCGAACCGCACGCCGCGGACCACTACCGCACCGAGCGGCAGCGCAGCGAGGAGTACCGGCTCGACGAGGAACTCGCCGCCCGGCAGGCCGCCCCCGACACCGGCCCCGGGACGGAGGTGGAGACCGCGGGCTGGCCGGACGCCGACGACCCCGGCTGGGACTACGAGGACGTCATCCTCCGGTCGGTCAACTGAAGACCCGTCAGCGCACTGTGCCCGCCGCTCGGACACCCCGAACGGCGGGCACAGTGCGCTGACGGGCAGTCAGCGGGAGGCCTCAGTAGCGGTACGCCTTCACCACCACCGGGATCAGCGTGGTGTCCGAGGTCTTGGTGGAGAACGCCACCGGGTTCGCGGACGCGTTCGACGCCAGGTTCTCCACGCCCACCACCGAGGAGTCCACGGTGTGCCCGCTGTGGTCGGTGAAGTCCACCTGGATCGCGTACGAGCGCGTCTCCAAGGTGCTGTTGCGGACCGTCACCTTCGCCGCCGGCAGACCGCCGGTCTCCTGCAACGGCACCCCGGTCAACGTCACGTCGTCCAGCGCGTTGCCCGAGCCCGAGACGGTCGCCAGCGCCTGCGTCGCCTTGTCCCGGCTCGCCGCCGCCTGGGCGTTGGCCGACGCCTCGAACTGCGCCGCCCGCTGCGAGGCCGACGCCTGGGCCGCCGACGCCGACGCCACCGTCGACGAGTGCACCGACGCGAGCGGGGACGCCGGTTCGCCCGAGAAGTTCTCCACCTGCGGGCCCACCTCGAACGTCGACATCGCCGCCTGCACCGGATCCTCGCCCGACGAACCGCCGCACGAGGCCAGCGCCGCGATCCCCGCCGCGGCCACCCCCAACGCCAGCACCACCCGGGTGCCGCGCCGGGCCCGGCCCGCCGGGGCGGCACCGGCCGGCGGGCCGACCGGGCCCTGGCGCAGCAGCGGCTGCCGGGTCGGGCGGGGCCGGGGCGTGCCGCCGGCCGGTGCTCCGTCCGGGGTCGAACTGTTCCGCTCCGCGTCTCGCATCGCGCTGCACCCTTTCGCTCAGAACCGCGCCGGGCCACTCCGCGCCGCGGTCGATCCGGCGAGCCCTCGGCCCGCGCCCGGACGTGCGCGCAAGCCCTCGGCCCGCGCCCGGACGAGCGCGCAAGCCCTCGGCCCGCGCCCGGACGTGCGGAACCAGCGCTCCGCCCGCCACCCCCCATCGTCGGAGCCCGGCGGCCCCCGGGGCCAGCGGCGCTGCGCCATTGGGAGGAGTCCGACGGCCCGTCAGATCGACGGCGGCTAAGGGGCGATACGTATGGCGGGTGAGCGGAACGACAAGGGGGACGACGGCGGTGGGGGAGCAGCGGATCGTCCGGCGGTGGCCCACGTGGAGCGCGCTGGTCGGGGCGGTGGTGTTCTACTGCCTGTCCTTCACGCCGTCACTGCTGCCCCGGCCGTGGATCCTGCAGGCCGCCGCCGGGGCGATCACCGCGTTCTTCGGCTACGGCTTCGGCGCGTTCTTCGGCCTGGTCGCCGACCAGTGCGGGCTGCGCCCGACGCCGAACGTCCGGCGCGCCGGCTGGTGGCTGCTGGCCGTGGCGGGCAGCGGAGCCGTCGTCACGATCACCGCGTGGAGCGTCCGCTGGCAGGGCGACGTCCGGCGGGCCGTCGGCCTCGACCCGCGGATCAGCTGGTGGCAGTGGGCGCTGGTACTCCCGGTCGCCGCCCTCCTCGGCACCCTGCTGGTGCTCGCCGCCCGGGCCGTCCGGCTCGGCACCCGCACGCTGCGCCGGATCCTCGGCCGGGCCGTCCCCGGATGGGCGGCCGCCGCCGGGGCCGCCGCCCTCACCGCCGTGCTGGTGGTCGGCTTCGTCGAGGGCTTCCTGCTGCGCGGTCTGCTCGGCCTCGCCGAACGGGGCGCCGCCCTGACGGACCGTTCGACCGGCCCCGGCATCGTCCGGCCCGAACTCGCCAGCCTGTCCGGCAGTCCCGCCTCCCACGAGAGCTGGGACAGCCTCGGCGCGAAGGGCCGCGACTTCATCGGCCGCGCCCCCACCGCCGCACAGATCTCCGCGTTCACCGGACGCCCCGCCAAGGACCCCGTCCGGGCCTACGTCGGCCTGCGCTCCGGTGCGGGCACCGGCCTCGTCGACCCCGCCCACGTCCTGCAGGACAGGGCCCGGCGCGCCGTCGCCGAACTCGACCGGGCCGGCGGATTCCAGCGGAAGGTCCTGGTGGTGATCGGCACCACCGGCAGCGGCTGGGTCAACGAACGGATCGCCCAGCCGCCCGAGTACCTCTACGACGGCGACAGCGCCGAGGTCGCCTACCAGTACTCCTACCTGCCCAGCTGGATCTCCTTCCTGACGGAGGGTGAGGCCACCGAGGCCGGACGGGCGCTCTACGACGCGGTCCACGCCCACTGGGCGCACCTACCCGCCGAGAGCCGCCCCCGACTGCTGGTGGCCGGCGAGAGCCTCGGCTCCTACGCCACCGAACAGGCCTTCCCCGGCGGCGTCGCCCAACTCGCCGCGGAGACCGGCGGGGCACTGCTGGTCGGACCCACGCCCGACAACCCGCTGCGCGAGACCGTCACCGAACAGCGCGCCCCCGGCAGCCCCGTCTGGCGGCCCCTCTACCAGGACGGCCGCACCGTGCGCTTCGCCCAGCGGACCTCCGACTTCGCGGTACCCGACGCGCCCTGGCCCGAGCCCCGCGCCGTCTACCTCCAGAACGGCAGCGACCCCGTGGTGTGGTGGCAGCCCGCCCTGATCTGGAGCCGGCCCGCCTGGCTGAACGGGCAGCGCGCGTACGACGTCTCACCCACCATGCGCTGGTACCCCCTGGTGACGTTCTGGCAGGTCACCTGTGACCTGGCCGCGTCCGAGGCGGTGCCCGAGGGGCACGGCCACCGCTACGGCCTGATGCCGGCCGAGGCCTGGGCCAGGATCGTCCCGCCGGAGGGCTGGACCCCGCAGGACACCGAGCGGCTGGTGGCGTACCTGCGGGAGCAGTCCTGACGGGGCCTCAGGGGCAGCAGTGGGCGGCCGGCTCCGTCTCCGGGGTGGGCGCGGTCACTGCGGTGGCGGGGGCGTGGGGCGACGCTTCCCCGGTGGTGGCGGCGGCGGTCGGGGTGTTGTTGGCGGCGGTCGGGGCGGTGGGCGGCGGGGTCTGGGGGCGAGGGCGGAGGAGGCGGTGGGTGAGGGCGGCGGCCGACAGGAGCAGGGCGGTCGAGACCCAGGCCGCGACGTTGATGCCGTGGACGAAGGCGGTGCTCGCGCCGGTCAGCAGCTGATCGGCGAGGTCGCCCGGCAGGGACGCCGCCGCCTCGACCGCGCCGCCGAGGGAGTCGCCGGCCCGGCCGGCCACCGTCGGGTCGCTGCCCGCCGGGACGGTGAGCGAGCCCGCGTACAGGGCCGTCACGATCGAGCCGACCAGGGCGATGCCCAGCGCCGCGCCCAGTTCGTAGGCCGTCTCCGACACGGCCGACGCGGCACCCGCCTTGTCGGCCGGAGCGGAGCCCAGCACCAGGTCCGCTGACAGCGTGTACACCACGCCCTCGGCGGTGCCCAGCGCCAGGAACGACGAGCCGATCAGCAGGTACGTGCTGTCCACCCGGAGCAGGCCCAGCACCGCGATGCCGAGCCCCATCACCAGCAGACCGACCGTCAGCACCCGGCGCGCACCCGCGCGCCGCGCCAGCCGGGCCGTCAGCAGGCCGCCGACCACCGAACCGACGAAGGCCGGCAGTTCGGCGAAGCCCGCCGAGAGCGGGGAGTAGCCGCGGACCAGCTGGAGGTACTGCGACATGAAGAAGATCACACCGGACAGCCCGATCAGGCTGATCAGCGAGGCCAGCACCGCCGCCGTGAACCGGCGGTCACGGAACAGCCGGACCTCCAACAGCGGGGTCTCCAACCGGAGCTGACGCCGCACGAAGAGCGCGAGCGCCACCGCGCCCAGGACGAACGTCGCCGGAGTGCTCCAGGCGTCCAGGCCGTGCGCGGCGAACTCCTTGATCCCGTACACCACGCCGATCACACCGGCCATCGACAGCAGCACGCTCAGCATGTCCCAGCGGCCCGGGCGCGGATCCCGGGACTCCGGCAGCAGCCAGGCGCCGAACACCAGCAGCAGCACCATCACCGGCAGGTTCAGCAGGAACACCGACCCCCACCAGAAGTGCTCCAGCAGCACCCCGCCTACCAGCGGCCCGAGCGCCGCACCCGCCGTCGCGCCCGCACCCCAGATGCCGATCGCCGTCGCCCGCTCCCGGGCGTCCGGGAACAGCGCGCGGATCAGCGACAGCGTGGACGGCATGATCGTCGCACCCGCCACACCGAGCAACGCCCGCGCCACGATCAGCCAGCCCGGACCCGGAGCGTACGCCGCCAGCAGCGAAGCCGCGCCGAACGCCACCGACCCCGCCAGCAGCACCCGCTTGCGCCCCAACCGATCGCTGAGCGCACCCATCGACACCAGCAGGCCCGCCAGCACGAACGAGTAGACGTCGCCGATCCACAGCAGCTGGGTGCCGGACGGGCGGAGGGTCTCGGTGATCGACGGGATGGCGAGGGAGAGCACCGTTGCGTCCACCGCCACGAGCGTGACGGCGAGGACGAGGACGCCGAGGCCGGTCCAGCGACGGCCGGTGCCGGTGGACCGGTCGGGGTCGGTCGTCCCGCTGGGGCCGGTGCCGGGGGTCCGGCCGGGGCCGGCGGCCTGCTGGCCGGAGCCGGTGGGCCGGTCGGCCTGGTGGCCGGAATCGGCGGTGAGGGGGGAACTCATGGTGTATCAGGTCTCCGTAGAGCACCGCCGAGGAACAGCTCGGCGAGCGAGAATGCGCTTTCGCGCGGGGCGAGCCGGCCGTCCTGGACGGCCCAGCCGATGCCGGCAACCAGGTCGAAGAACGCTTCGCTGAGCCAGCCGGCCGAGAGTTCGATCCGGAACGTTCCTTCCCGCTGCCCGCGCAGGAACAGGGCGCGGACCCGGGCGTCCTGGAACTCCCAGAGGTCGTTGATCTCCGGATCGTCGTACAACTGGCTCTCGCCGGCCAGGAACGCGCACAGCGCCGCATCCGGTACCACCGCGTCCACCAGTCGTCGCAGGGCCGCCTCGGCGTTGTCCTCCTCGATGCGCGCGGTGTCGAGCGCGGCCGAGAAGCGGCGCAGACCGAGCGCGCCCACCTCGCGGATCAGCGCCTCCCGCCCCGGGAAGATCCGGTGCAGCGTGGCGCGGCTGATGCCGGCGGCGCGGGCGATCTCGTCGAGATGGGCCGTCGGGCGTCGGGAGAGGACGCCGACGGCAGCCTCAAGGACGGAGTCGCGGTCGGTTGCCATGAGATCAGCCTAGCGCAGATGAGACGTTGATGTCTCATATTGGAGGTTTGGGCCTCACGTGGTGGGTGCGGGTGTGGGGGCGGGCGGCGTGGGTGAGTGGACGTGGGGTGCGGGACGTGGGGTGCGGGGCGTGGGGTGCGGGGCGTGGGGTGCGGGGCGTGGGGTGGGCCGGGAACGGCGAAGACCCCGCGCGAGGCGCGGGGTCTTCGGGGGGTGCGGTAAAGCCGTTGGGCTGCGGGGCCGGTTCGGGTCTTCCGGTGTGCGGTGGGGTTCAGCTCTGGTTGTAGAAGCCCGACTCGTCGAGCGGGCGGTCGATGACCATCACCTCGACGTCCGCCGGCGTGAGCAGGAACACCCGGCGGGCGATCCGCTCGATGCCGCCGCAGGTGCCGAAGATCAGGCCGGAGGCGAAGTCAACCATCCGCTTGGCCTCGGCGTCGTCCATCTCGGTGAGGTCCATGACCACCGGAGTGGACGCCCGGATGTGCTCGCCGACGGTGCGGGCAGCCTCGAACCCGGTCGGCCGGAGCGAGACAATCTTGGACGGGCCGATCTGCACGCTCGGTAGCGTGTCCTCGCCGTCCCACGATTCCTCGTACATCGCGGCCGGGTAGCTGCCGGAAGGCATCAGCCACCCGTTGTGGTGCTCGTCGCGAAGTGCTCCCATTAGCCGCGCCTCCCTGTCTCGTTCCGTACTCGTCCCCCGGAGGACGACGGGTCGTTTTGACACGTCATCCACTTGTTGGAACTGTCCGAGTATCGCACTGATCACCGCAGATGTGCCCGCACGCGCCCACCGGACGGTTTGTGGCGCGGGGGAAAGTCCGCAGCTATTCGGACATTCGCAACGACGCACGCGGCCGGTGAACGGTTGCGCGCGACGACACTATCGGTGGTGACCCGGCGGCAGTTGACTGTGTGTCAACAATCATGTAACGGCTTCGCTCGATGGGGTCACTGGTGAACCTCGGTTCCTCGGCTGTACTCCTGGCGTGTCGCGGGCCAACGCGTGGGTGCGGTCGGCGGCCGGACGTGTTCTGCGGCCCGCCCGGGCCTCCCGATCTCACTCGCCGGTCGCACCGTCGATCCGCTCGCGGATCAGGTCGGCGTGGCCGTTGTGCCGCGCGTACTCCTCGATCATGTGGACGAGAATCCAACGGAGCGTCACTTCGTTGCCGCGCCACAGGCGCTTGCCCACCGTGTCGAGCGACAAACCCTCCACGGCAGCACGGGCGTAGGCGACGTCCTCCTGCCAGGCGGCCGTGTCGGCCACCGGATCGGCGTCCTCGACGAGGTCGAAGTCGCCGTCCGGGAACGTCTCGGACCAGTAGCGGCTGTCCGGCCCGAGGTCCTCACCGTTGAGGTACCGGCGGAACCAGTGGCGCTCCACCTCGGCCATGTGCCGGACCAGGCCGAGCAGCGACATCGAGGACGGGGGACAGGACCGTTCGCGGAGTTGCTCCGGTGTCAGTCCGTCGCACTTGAGGGCGAGCGTGGCGCGATGGAAGTCCAGCCAGGCGGTGAGCATGGTCGCCTCGTCCGCGGCGAACGGCGGGCTGGTGCGGGTGGTGGCGGGGGTGGCGTTCGTCATGCGGACATGGTGGGGGAGGTGCTGGGCGGCGAGCGAACTGTTTTCGCGCGCCGGGGGGTTGGTGGGGTACCGGGAGTGTGGGACGGGGCGCGGTGGGGGCGAGCGGCGTGCGGCAGGCGGCGCGGCAGGCGGGTGGTGTCGTCGAGTGGTGTCGTCGAGTGGTGTCGCCGAGTGGTGCGATGATCGGATCATCGTGGCGGGCTGTTCGTGGTGGGGGTGTGGCCGTGCGCAAGGTGATGACGGGTTTCCAGCTGATGTTGCGTCTCCTGCTGGAGCTGGCCTCGCTGGTGGCACTGGCGGTGGGTGGCTACGGCCTGTGGAGCGGCGACCCGGTGGCGGTGCGGGTCTTCATCGCGCTGGCACTGCCGGTGGCCGCCGCCGTGCTGTGGGGGCGCTACGCGGCACCGCGGCGGCCCGTCCGTGACTCGGCGGTGGCCTGGTACGGCGTCCAACTGCTGATCTGGGGCGGCTCGGTCGCGCTGCTGGCCGTCACCGGTCACGCCGCCTGGGCGATCGGGCTCGGGGTGCTGATGGTCGTCAACACGGTGTGGCTGCGGGTGCTCGGAGAGTGGTCACCGGCGATCGAGCGGTAGCGGCCGGCTGAGGGGCGCCGAGGGGCGGAGCTCCTGCTCCATCGGGGTTGGGTGCTGACGGTCCGTCGGGAGAGGCGAGGAACGCCGAGCTGTCGGGCCCTGGGCCTGACGTCCGGGGCTGGGGCCAGGTCGGCGGACGGGCAGGTGGTGACTGGAACGGAGTTCAGGCGGAACGGCGGGGACGGGCGCGCCAGAGCGAGACGGCGCTGAAGACGCACATCGCCGCGATCACCGACGCCGAGATCAGGAACGCCGGGGAACCGGGCGAACTCGCGCTCGCCCCCGCGATGACGTACGCCGCCGTGGTCGGCACCACGCCGAGCACCGTCGCCGCCAGGTACGGCCAGAACCGGACCCCGGAGAACGCGCACGCGAAGTTGCCCGCCTGGAACGGCGCCCCCGGGAACAGGCGCACCAGCAGCACGCTGCGGAAACCCTGTTCGGAGAGCCGGCGGTCGATCTCGGTCAGCACCTTGCCGCGGACCAGCGGCCGCAGGGCCTCCCGACCGAGCGACCGCCCGAGCGCGAACGCCACGATCGCGCCGATCGCCGACCCGGCGACCGCGAGCGGAACGCCCCACAGCGAGCCGAACAGCAGGCCCATCCCGGCGTTCAGTGCGGGCCGCGGCAGGAACGCCACCGTGCCGAAGGCGTACGCCGCCAGTGCGACCGGCATCCGCCACGGGCCGGCCGCCGCTGCGAGTACGGCCGTCGGATCCCAGAGCAGGAGTGAGGCCGCGGCGGCGGCGAGCACGCCGGCCAGCAGACCGAGGCGCAGCAGTGCGCGGCGGTGCGGGCGGCGCGGCTGCGGCGGGGTGGGGGTTCCGGTGGTGCTTGTGGCGGTGCCGGTCTCGGGGGCGGTGGGACCGGTGGCCGCGGTTTCGGCGGCGATTGCGGCGGCGGTTTCGGTGGCGGTGGCGGTTTCGGTTTCGGCGGCGGTGGCGGCAGGTGTGGCGATGGCGCGGGTGGCGGGGAGTGGCGCGGTGGGGCCGGGTGTCGGCTGCGGGGCGGGCACCCAGGGAGCTTAACCGTCGTCCCGGCCGGGGCTCCGGGAGGGTGCTCGGTGGTGGTGAGGCCGGTGCGGCCCGGTTTGCGGGTGCGGGAGATCGGGCCCGTTCGATGGGCGGGGCTCGGGGGCGGCGCGGTTCGGGGGTGCGGCGGGGTTCGGGGCGGGCGTGGCTCAGGCGGTGGGGCGGCGGAGCTGTTTCAGCAGGGCGATGTCGGCGGCCTGGCGGACCCCTTCGACGCGGTCGGGGTCGTGGCGGCCGTCCGGTGTCTCGATGATCAGCGGGACGCCGGCGGTCGCCGGGTGCGCCAGCAGGGCCTGGAACGCCGGGGCTCCGATGTGGCCGGCACCGATGTTCTCGTGGCGGTCCTTGCGGGCGCCCGCGACGTCCTGCGAATCGTTGGCGTGGATCAGCCGCAGTCGGTCCGGGCCGACCGCGCGGTGCAGTTCGTCGAAGAGTTCGTCGACTCCGCCCGGGGCGGCCAGGTCGTGGCCGGCGGCGAAGGCGTGGCAGGTGTCGAGGCAGACGCCGACCCGGGGGTGGTGGTCCAGCGCCTCCAGGTAGGCGGCGAGGTCCTCCATCCGCGCGCACAGCGAGCTGCCCTGTCCCGCCGTCGGCTCCAGCAGCAGCCACGGGGCGTCGTCCCCGTACCGGTCGAGCCCGTCGAGGATCGGCAGAACCTGGGCGCGGACCTGAGCCAGCGCGTCCTGCCGGGTGCCGCACAACGCCGAACCGGTGTGGACCACCGTGCCGAGCGCGCCGATCGCCGCGGAACGGTGCAGCGAATGCGTCAGTGACTCGACCGAACGTTCGCGGGTCGCCGGGGAGTCGGACCCGAAGTTGATCAGGTACGGCGCGTGCACGTACGCCGGGATGCCCTGCTCTGCGCAGGCCGTGCGGAATGCCAGATCATGCGCGGGATTCCCGGCCGGCGTGGCCCACCCCCGCGGGTTGGCGACGAACACCTGCACCGCCTCCGCGCCCACCTTGGCGGCGTAGGCCAGCCCCGTTCCCGCCAGCCCCCTTCCGGCAACGGGAACATGGGCGCCGATCGGGTTGCGCAGGACGGGATTCATGGCCACGAGCATCGCACGGCAGGATGGAACGGCAGGTCACCGGGTTCGAGCCCCGGGCCCGGCAGCGCCCTTCGACGCGCGGCGCGCGGGACTGCCTGGCGGTCCCGGGCCGAGACTCCTCGGCGGGGCGGGTGGGTCCGGCGTTGGGGGAGGAAGGGTGCGCCGGGCGGGGCTCGCGGGTTCGATTCGGCTGGTGGACGGAGCGTGAGGCAGTGGACACACCCCCGGAGCAGGAGAGGCGGAGACGGATGAACGAGCCACTGGCGCGGGCGCAGCGCGAGCACTGGGAGCGGACGTACTCCGCGCACCCCGGCATGTACGGGGAACGACCGTCGGAGTCGGCGGAGTACGCCGCCGAAGTGTTCCCACCGGGCGGGGCCGTTCTGGAACTCGGTGCCGGGCACGGACGGGACGCGCTGTTCTTCGCCCGGCAGGGCTTCACGGTGATCGCGGCGGACTTCAGCCCCGTCGCCCTCGACCAACTGGCCGCGCGGGCCGCCGTCGAGGGGCTGGCAGTGACCACCGCTGTCCAGGACGTCCGCGAGCCGCTGCCCCTGCCGGACGGGTCGGTCGACGCGGTGTACGCGCACATGCTGTTCTGCATGGCGTTGTCCACGGCAGAGTTGGAGACGCTGGTTCGGGAGGTGCGGCGGGTCCTGCGGCCCGGGGGAGTGCTGGTCTACACCGTTCGGCACACCGGCGACGCGCACTACGGCACCGGCACCGGCCACGGTGACGACATCTGGGAGCACGGCGGCTTCGCGGTGCACTTCTTCTCGCGCGACTTGGTGGACCGCCTCGCGGAGGGTTGGGGTCCGGCCGAGGTCGAGGCGTTCGAGGAAGGTGACCTGCCGCGCCGACTGTGGCGGGTGACGCAGCGGAGGACGGATGAAGGGGAGGACTGAAGCGGGGCACTGATGCAGAGGACTGGCCGAGCCCCGGACGGGCTGAGGCGTTGGGCGCGCGGGCGTTGGGCGTCCGGGCCGTCCGGGCCGTCCGGGCGTTGGGCGTTGGGCGCGTGGGGGCTCTGGCGGGCGGCGTCGTGAGCGCGCGTGGCGGTGCGGGAGGTGGCGTGGCGCCGGGAGGGGCGCGGGATCGGGTCCCGTGCCCCCCGCGTGGCGTGGACTCGTACTGGGCGGGCCGTCAGGCCGACCTCGTCGGCGAGTGCAGGGTGGTTTCGTCGGCTCGGCCGGGGGAGCGGCTTGGGTCGGCCGGGCGGGCTGAGCCGGGCCGACCCGGTCGTGCCAGGCCGGTCGGCGTTGGCCTGCCGGCCGGGTCGGGAGTCGTTCGGTGGTACCGAGGCGGTCTGCGCTGGGTCAGGCGGTGGGCTCCAGGGAGCTTGAGGCGACCGGGGAGTCCGCCGACTTGCGGTGGCGCATGGCGGTGGCGGACGGGATCAGCGCGGCCGCCAGCACCGTGACGACGACGAAGGAGGCCGTCAGCGAACTGGCCTGTGCGATGCCGCCGACCACGGCCGGGGCGACCAGGCCGGAGGTGTAGGTGATGGTGGCGACGCCCGCGATGGACTGGCTCGGGTTGCTGCCGGCCCGTCCGGCGGCGGCGAACGCGAGTGGAACGACCACGGCGATGCCGATGCCGATCAGGGCGAACCCGGGGATGGCCAGGTACGGACTGTCGGCCAGGACCACCAGCAGACCGCCGAGCGCGGCGACCGCACCGCTGACCCGCACCGTGCGGACCGGGCCGAGCCGCCGGATCACCGCGTCGCCCGCCAGGCGGGCCGCGGCCATGGTGCCGGCGAAGGCGGTGAAGCAGGCGGCGGCGGTCGATGCCGAGGCACCGGTGATGTCGCGCAGGTAGACGCCGCTCCAGTCCATCGAAGCGCCCTCGGCGAACACTGCGCAGAAGCCGACCAGACCGATGACCAGCGCTTCCTTCGGCGGCAGCGCGAAGCGCGGCGGGGCCTCCTCGTCGGCGGTCGGTCGTACGTCGAGCACGCCGCGCGACACCGCCTGTCCGAGCAGCACCAGGACCAGTGCGGTCACCGCGAACTGCAGCCGGGCGTCCACCTGCTGATGCGCCGCCAGCACACCGAAGCCGGAGGCGATCAGACCACCCAGGCTCCACATTCCGTGCAGACCCGACATGATCGATCGGCCGAGCCGCTCCTCGACCTCGACGCCCTGGGCGTTCATCGCCACGTCCGACATGCCGGCCGTCGCGCCGTAGAGGAACAGGGAGAGGCAGAGCACCACGAGGTGCGGGGAGAGCGCCGGCAGGGCCAACGAGAGGCACCACAGCGACAGCAGGCCCTGGAGCGCCGCCCGGGCGCCGAAGCGGTGCACGATGCGGCCGGCCAGCGGCATCGCCACCGACGCACCGATCGCCGGGAACACCAGGGCGAGACCGAGCTGACCGGGGCTCAGGTCGAGGTGGTCCTTGATCCACGGGATGCGGGTGACGAAGGTACCGGTGACGGCACCGTGGACGGCGAACACCAGCGCCACGCTCACCCTTGCGCGCTGGACGTCCTTGAGAGTTTCGCCCATGCCGGGGCTCCCCCTTGAGTCGGTCGGATGGGAATAAACTATCAGGGACCCTGCCTGATAGAAACCTCTGGAAGGATGCAGGCTCATGACGACCGCTCGCACCGCCACGCCGAGCACCGCCCGGGCCATCAACGACCGGCTGGCCCTCGACCTGTTGCTCGAACGCGGCCCGCTCACCGCATCCGACCTGCGCACCCTGACCGGACTCTCTCGCCCCACCGTCGCCGACCTGCTCGAACGGCTGCAACGCGGTGGCCTGGTCGCCCAGACCGGCGAGAGCGCCGCGCTGCGCCGAGGCCCCAACGCCCGGCTGTACGGCCTGGTCGCGGACCGCGCCCACCTCGCCGGCATCGACATCCGTGCGACCGGCGTCAGCCTGGTGGTCGCCGACCTGACCGGCCGGACGCTCGGCACCGCGACCATTGAGGCACCGGGCGAGAGCGGGGCCGGGCAGGACGCCGCCGGGGTCGAAGCGGCGGGGGCGGCCGGGTCCGCTGCCGGTGCCGGCGGTGGTTCCGGTGGTGGTTCCGATGCCTGCGCCGCTGGGGCTGGTGGCGGGGTCGGTGGGGTGGGCGAGGGTGACCTCCTGGTGGAGCGGACCGTCGAGACACTGCTCGCGACCGCCGCCGAGGCCGGGGCCCGTGAGCTGCACACCGTCGCGGTCGGCGCGCCCGGACTGGTGGATCCGGTGAGCGGAGCGCTCAACAACTCCGGGAAGCTGCCCCAGTGGCACACCAAACTGCTCGCGGCCCTGCGCGCCCGGCCGGGGACGGAGGTGATCCTGGAGAACGAAGTGAACCTGGCGGGCATCGCCGAACACCGCATCGGTGCCGCCCGGGGCAGGAAGGACTTCGCCCTGATCTGGCTCGGCCACGGCGTCGGCGCGTCGGTGGTGCTGGACGGCCGGCTGCGTCGCGGAGCCTCCGGCGGAACCGGCGAGATCGGCTTCCTGCCCGTGCCCGGAACCGTCGGCCTGCCGGACGCCACCAGGTGCGACGGCGGCTTCCACTCCCTGGTGTCGAGCGCCGCGATCTGTGAACTCGGCGCCCGCCACGGCCTGCACGCCGAGCCCGACGGACTGAGGCCCGGCGCCGAAGCCGTGGTGCGGCTCGCCGTTCGGGACGGTGCTGAGGAGTTCCTGGAGGAGTTGGCCGGACGGATCGCCGTCGGTGCCTCCGCGATCTGTGTGGTGCTCGACCCGGGGTGTGTGGTGCTGGGCGGCGAGATCGGACAGGCCGGCGGCCCCGACCTGGCCGCGCGGGTCGAGCGCCACCTCGCCCGGCTCTCCCCGCTCGCCACCGAGGTCCGCGCCGGCACAGCGGGTGGCGGTGCCGTGCTCGCCGGTGCCGTACTGACCGCCGGAGACGCGGCGCGACGCGAGTTGTTCGGCGGCGAGTGAGGCTCCGCTCGCTCCCATCGGGGCGCCGTTGTCTCGGTGGCAGGGCGTGACGTTTGGGACTGCTGCACTGTCGGGCCGTGGATGCTGCGGCCACGCCTGGCGAGGTGACGCCTCGTCAGGTGCCGTGTGGCCGGGTGCCCGGTGGTCGGGTGCCCGGTGGTCGGGTGGTGCGTGGTGAGCGCGCGACGGGTCGGGCGGCGTGATTCGGGCGTCGGCGTCGGGCTGCTGCAGGAGCGGCGGCTGTACGGGTGGCGGGGTGACGCGGACGCTGCAGGCTGCTGGTCCGGGGCGGTCGATGAGCGGCAGGCGGTGCAGGACCGGCGGGGGCGGGGGAAGTACGGGAGCGTGTCGGCGCGTGTCGGGGCGACGGTCGTCGGGGCGCTGCGGGCGGGGTGTGTGCGGGGACATCGGCCGGTACGGCAGGATGACGGAGTCCTCCCCTCCTTCTGCGAGTAGCCCAGGAGCTGCATCGATGGCCACCCCTGACCGGCCCGTCCATCCGTACCGCATCGGCGAGGCGGCCTCGATGCTGGGGGTGAGCGCCGACACCATGCGGCGGTGGGTGGACGCGGGACGACTGCCGGCAGCCCGCGACGAGAACGGCCACCGGATCATCGCCGGAGCTGAACTCGCCGCGTTCGCTCGCGAGTTGGCCCGACCGGAGAACAGTGAGGCGGAAGGGCGTTCCTCGGCCAGGAACCGGTTCCCGGGAATCGTGACGGCCGTGGTGCTGGGGGACGTGGCCGCGAAGGTGGAGATCCAGGCCGGGCCCTTCCGAGTGGTCTCGCTGATCAGCCGGGACTCGGCGGAGGAACTCGGGCTGGTGCCCGGTGCGCCCGCCACCGCCGTGATCAAGTCGACCAACGTCGTTGTCGAGCGTCGCTGATCCGATACCCGGGCAGCGGTGAGCCACCCTGGGCCGAGCGGGGAGCCGGATCGTCCGAGAGCCAGGCCGGCGGCCAGCAGGTTTCGGAGGCACCTGCACAGGGCCGACCTGGAGCCGCCTAGGATGCGGAGTTCTGCGGCCAACCGCTGGCGAGGCGGTCCGTGGTGTGAGTTGCCCGACTGTGCGAGAGGACGACCCCGTTGAAGAGCCGCGTGCGCGCCGTTGCCCACCGAGGCGACCCGTACCAGCACCGCGAGAACACCCTGCCGGCGGTCAGCGCCGCCCTCGCGGCGGGAGCGGACGCCGTTGAGGTCGACGTTCAGCTCACCCGTGACGGCGTGCCGGTGCTGCTCCACGATCAGACCTTGGAACGGCTCTGGAACGACCCGCGCCCGATCAATCGCGTCACCTCCGAGCAGCTCGCCGAACTGGCCCGGCCGGGCCTGCGGATCCCCACCCTGGCCGAGGCGCTCGCGGTCGTCGCGGAGACCGACGGCCGACAGTTGCTGATCGACCTGGACGATGCCCGCCCCGTCACCGCGACCTGGCGGACCGTCAGTGAAATCGGCCTGACCGACCGGGTCGCGTTCTGCGGCTCGGTCGCCGCGATGCTTGCGGTGCGGGAAACCGCTCCCGAGGCGGAGATCTCGCTGACCTGGAACCGGCTCCAACTGCCCAAGCAGCGTCTGCTGGAAGAGCTGCGCCCCCGCTACCTGAACCCGCCCTTCGGCCTGGTCGACGAGCGCCTGGTCGCGAGTGTGCACGACGCCGGCCTGGCCCTTGCCACCTGGACCGTGGACCTGCGCAGGACGATGCGACGGATGCTCGACCTCGGCGTCGACTCGCTCACCTCGAACCGAGTGGCCCTGCTGCGCCGGACGATCGACCAGCACCGCGGCTGACCTTCGCCGGCAGGGCCGGTGCGCGGAGAGGGACGGGCCTCGGGCCGGTACGGTGCCGGGGCTGTGCTGTGCCTGCCCGACGCGGTGGGCTCCGCTTCGGCCAGGGCCAGTCGCAGTCGTGCTGGCCGAGGGCTCAGCCGACAGGTGCCCGGCCTTGCCGGAGTGCCGGGGAAGGCTCGCTGAGAACTGTGCGGGCGTGGGTGTGGCACTGGATACGGGAAAGTCCCTCGGGTCGGGCGAGCCCAGGGACGTGCTGGCACTGGCGGAGAGTTGAGTCGGCCACTGGTCGAGGCACCGGTGTGTGGTCCGCCGGGCACCGGCGACGAGTCGAGCGATCGTCCTTGCGAGGACGGTGAGGGCGAGCGAGGTCATGGTGCGTCCGATCTGTCGTGCGATGCGAGTGCGGCGCCGAGGAGGGAGCAGGGGTGCCGGTGCCGGTCTCGGGTGGGCCCGGTGGAAGAGCAGGCAGTTGACGGCCCGTCCGACGGGTGCGGAGGCACGCCGTGCCTCGGGTGACTGGCCGCTGAGATGACCGTTATGTGTTGAAATAGGACGATCATTGCGGCGCATTGGCGGCGGAGGTGGTGGCGGTGGCAAGGGAGGACTCCCCGGATCCACGCGAGTCGAACGAACGACCCGAGCCACCGGCACCGCCCGGCAGCGGGCGCGACGAGGGCAACGTCGCGGGCGGCTCGGACCCGGCCGGCGCGGGGCACTCGGGTGGCGGGCCGTCGGTTGCAGGACCGGAGGGCAGCGCGGGTGAGTCCGGCTCGGCTGATCGCACACCGCACGGTGACCGAGGTGCTGGTCCGGTTGGCGGTGCCGCGGCCGGTGCGGCCAGCGGAGAGCGGGCGGCCGGTCAAGGCGACGGCGGAGAGGCCGGCGGGAGCGGCGGCGGTTCTGCTGGTGCCACACGGGTGCCCGGCGAGCGAACTGCATCAAGTGGAAACACCTCCATAGGTGCTGAGGGTGCGTCGGGAGCGGGTGGTGTGGTGGCCGCCCGGTCGGCGGTGCCGGCCGACCGGCGACCGGACCTGATGCTGCCGCCGCCCGTTCGTGCGGCCGCTGCCTGGTCGGCGGCGGTGATCCTGTTCCTCGGCGTCGCCGGGTTCGTGGTGTTCGTGGTCGTCGAACTCAGGGCGGCGACCATCCCGATGGTGATCGCGCTGCTCGCCACCGCTCTGCTCCACCCCGTCATGCCGTGGCTGGTGAACCGGGGTGTCAGCCGCGGCGCGGCAGCCGGGCTGACCTGCGCCACCCTGGTTCTGACGGTCACCGGCGGTATCGCGCTGCTCGTCAACTCCCTGGTGCACAGCGCCCCGCAGATCGCCTCCGGGCTCCAGCAGGCCGGTGACCGGATCGCCTCGTGGCTCGGTCCGCTCGGCAGCAGGATTCAGTACGCGCTTCGACAGAGCTCCGGATCGGGCAGCAACCTGGTGGACTCCCTCGCCAGCGGGGTGCTGTCCGGACTCGGCCTGGTCACTCAACTACTGACCGGAGGGGTGCTTGCCCTCGCACTGGTCTTCTTCTTCCTGCGTGACGGACACCGGTTCGGCGACGCCATTCACGAAATGATGCCGGGCAAGCATTCCGACACGGTGATTGCGTGCGGTCAGCAGGCGTTCGCGGCGATGGCCGGCTTCATGCGCGGCACCACGTTGATCGCACTGATCGACGCGACGTTCATCTTCATCGGGCTGCTACTCCTCGGCGTCCCTGGCGCGGCCGGACTGGGCGCGCTGGTTTTCATGGGTGCCTACATTCCTTTCGTCGGCGCGTTTCTCTCGGGAACGGCTGCGGTGCTCGTGGCATTGGCGGACGGCGGTCTCGGTACCGCTCTCTGGGCGCTGGGGGTGGTCCTGGCGGTGCAGGTGATCGAAGGCCACGTCCTTCAGCCGCTCATTCAGAGCCGGACCGTCGAGCTCCACCCTGCGACGATCATGATCGCGGTGGTGGCCGGTGCCGGGATCGCCGGAATCATCGGTGCGCTGTTGGCAGTCCCGGCCAGTGCGGCCGCACTGGGTGTGGTGTCGGTGCTCCGCGGGGGCGTGGGAACACCGAGGGCTCTCACGAGCCGCCGCAAGCGGCAGCGCTCGCAGAGCTGAAGTGATGCCCGATCAGCGGGCGACGCGAGTGTGTCCGACTGGGAACAGCAGCAGCCAGGCACGGACATGACTGTCCATCAGTAATGGCCTCAATCAAGGGAGCGGTGTTAGGGAGCCCGTTGAGCGGGGGTGGTCGGTGTCGAGCGGACCGTTGTTCGGTAGTGCACCGCCGGGGCCCGGAGTGGTCGGGCCCCAGCAGTGCGGGAACCGGTCTGCTCAGGGAGCTGGGAAGTAGGCGGTGAGCCATCGGTCGAGCTCGTCGAACACCCGCGCCCGGACCGGCTCGGCGGACAGGACCAGGTCGTGGACGCCACCCTCGACCCGGATGGTGGTGACGTGCTGGCCAAGACGCGGAGCGAGCGCGGCGATGTCGTCGGCACGCAGGACCGCGTCGCTGTGCATCAGCGCGGGATCCCACCGGCTGGTCACCGTGGAAGAGGTGGAGGCCATCATCAGGATCGGACAGTCGACCAAGAGCCCGCGCCGGACTGCCCGGTGCCCGCGCTGGATCGCGGCCAGCCAACCCGCGTACAGCGGGAAGCCCTCGGCCGGTTTCAGGGACAGATCGAAGTTCCAGCTGCCGCGATGATCCTGGTGAAGACTGTGGACGTAGTGCGGGTTGAGCGGTGCCGGCAGCTTCCGCGTCGGGGCGGCCCGGCCGAGGGCGCTGAGAGCCGGAGCCCCGATGGTGCGAACGGCGGGCGCGGCGGGCATCGACAGGAACGGGCTGTTCAGGAACAGGCCGTCGACCAGACCACGCCCCCTGCGACGCGCCGCCCACAGGGCCGCCACCAGCCCGCCGGTGGAGTGCCCGTTCACCAGGAGCCGGGTGTGGCCGTCGAGTTCCCGGATGACCCGGACCGCCTCGTCCAACTCCTCGTCGTACGCGGCGAGGTCCGTGACGAAATTGGGCGACTGGTGGGGCCGGAGCGAGCGACCGTACTTACGCAGATCCAGGGCGTAGAAGGAGTAGCCGGCGGTGGTGAAGTGGTCGGCGAGGTGGGTCTGGAAGAAGTAGTCGGTGTAGCCGTGCAGGTACAGCACCGCCTGGCGGGAACCCGGCACCAGCCTTCGGACGAGCGTGGCACCGACCTCTCCCTCCTCGTCCGGGATCAGCGGGAGCTCCGCCGCCTCGTACGGGGCACCCAGGATGTCTTCGCGGAACTCCACTTCGGCCACACCCACTCTCTGCTCTGCTGCGCCCACCGCGGACCGCCCCGGGGTGGTAGTGCTGTCGCGACCATACCGGTCGGTAGCCGGCTCCGTTTGGGAAGACTGCCCTGGTGGGGCCTAAGCTGCCCGCATGGCTGCCCCTTCGTCGATCGTTCTCCGCACCGTCACGTTCCGGAGGGCTGCCCGATGACCGGCCCGGCCGCCGACCTGCCCGAGCCGCGCCCTGTCGAGTGCGAGGTGGCGCTCGGGACAGCCAAGTTGATGCCCGACATCGACGACGAGGGCGGTT
Organism: Kitasatospora sp. NPDC059646; assembly: GCF_042734615.1. NCBI lineage: Bacteria > Bacillati > Actinomycetota > Actinomycetes > Kitasatosporales > Streptomycetaceae > Kitasatospora > Kitasatospora sp. NPDC059646. The sequence continues at coordinate 98,573 of NZ_JBHWDS010000021.1, read as the reverse complement.
GGCTGCTCACGCTCGACGGCACGCCTCAGTCGTATGTCGATCTTCAGGACCCCACGCACCTCGAGTTCGAGTACGTGCAGCGGATCGCCCACCTGCTGGACGTGGCCGCTGCCCCCGGCGAGCCGCTCGACGTTCTGCACCTCGGCGGTGGCGCGCTCACCCTGCCCCGCTATCTGGCCCGAACCCGGCCGGGATCGCGGCAGCAAGTGGTCGAGGTCGACGGGCCGTTGACCGAGTTCATCGCGGAGCACCTGCCGTGGCCGTCCGGTATCGAGGTGGTGGTCGGTGACGCCAGGTCTGCCCTCGAATCCGTGGCGCCGGGGGCCTTCGACATCGTGGTGGCCGATGTGTTTCGAGGATCCCGGACGCCGGCACACCTCACCAGCGTGGAGTTCGTCCGGCTGGCCGCTGCCACGCTTCGGCCGGGCGGCTGCTACGCGGCGAACCTTGCGGACGGTCCGCCCTTGGCATTCGCGAAGGCCCAGGCGGCGACCGTCTCGGCCGTCTTCGACCACGTCTGCCTGGTGGCCGAGCCCAGTGTGCTCCGGGGCCGGCGCTACGGGAACGTTCTGCTGATCGGATCCGACGAGCCGCTGCCTGCGGGGGAGTTGAGTCGGCTTCTCGCCTCCGACCCCTTCCCCGCGAGGCTGACGGAGTCGCCCGAGCAGGCGGCAGAGCCGGTCACGGACGCGACCGCTGAGGATTCGCCGCCGCCACCGGCAGGGGCGTTCTCGTTGAGCTGAGGTGGACAGTGGGCCTTGCGGACCGCTGTGCAGGAAGTCGTACGTGATGGCGAGCTCCTCTCCGGGACGAGTCGAGGGCAGTGAGCAGGGCGGGGGCATCGGCTGGACGGGCTGCTGGCGGTGGGCGGCCCGTCCAGCCGATGGCCGTTGTTGTGGCGGTGGAGCCGGTCGTGCAGGCCGGCTGGTCAGCTTGCGGAGAGAACGAGGCGGCGCGCCGTTTGGCGGTAGCCGACCAGTTCGAAGGCGGCGATCATGGGGTGGTTGGTGAGGTCCGTATCGGCGCGGATGCCCGTCTCCTTTGCCTCGCCGGCGAGGATGCGGGTGATCTCGGCGAGGATCTCGGCCACGAAGCCCCGCCCGCGGAACTCGGGGAGCACCCCGAGGTAACCGACGACGGGTGCGGCGGAGTTGCGCGAGGGTATGCCGAAGCCGACGACCTGCCCCGTGGCTGTTCGGGCTATCCGCCACCAGGAACGTTCACCGAGCATGTCGTGGTGGTAGAAGGCGACGTCGTTCCGGGCCTGTTCCTCCGGCCCGAGGAGCAAGGCATCCCTGGTGGTCGTCGCATCCAGGCTCCCGGGCAGGGCCCGACGAAAGAGATCGACGAAGACCTCGTCGTCGGGCTCCGGGTCGAACACCAGCCGGGCGGACAGGGACGGCACCGGCCGCTCTGCGGTCCACTCGAAGCGGATCCGCTCGGTGGCGACGCGAAGGCCGGCGGCCTTCGCCGCCATGCGGCGCCACTCCACAGCGGCTGCCGCCTCGGGTTGGTCGCGCCAGCCTGCCGGTAGGAACAGGTGGTAGTCGGGCGGCACTGCGAGACATCCCGCAGCGAAGACCTGGTGAGCGGCGGTGAGCAGCGCGGCGGCGACTGCGGTGCGCGGATCGCCGGTCGGTGGGGACGCCGTGTGTGCTCGCGCCTCAGGGTCGGTAAGGGCCGATGGGGCGTCGGTGGCGAACAGGGCGTCGAGGCTTCGAGGACGGGCGTCGCCGGGCATGCCCCACCAGATGGCAAGCGCCAACGGCTCGCGGCCGGGTGCCGCCTCGGCGATCCAGATCCACTCGATCCGGTACTCGCCGTCGGCGAGGCGGGTACGGACGGCTTCGGTGGAGATCGTGGTGGACGGGTCGGGCCGCATCCAGGCGAGAACGGCTTCGAGCTCCTGGGGAACGATCGGACGGAAGATCACAGTGCCTCCGGGGCAGAGCAGTAGAGGAGGCGAGCCCGATCGTGGCGCTTCGTGCCAACCCCCGCGTGAGGGTGGGTCAGCCGACTGCGCGTGTGATCGGATGCGCCGTGGGACGGACAAGGACTATCGGAACCATCGCAGGGGCCTCCTCTCGACAAGCCGGCGTGTGCGGCAGAGCTGATCCGCCGTCGGTCCGAAGCTTAGAGAGATCGACGAGATGTCCGCAAAGTATTTTTCGGGGGATTCTTCGCAATCTTCATTCGATTTCGGAAGTTCGCCGATTTCGGCGGTACGAAGAGGAGGTCGACCGTGAAGACGAGAGGCCGGGGGTGGGTCTTGGGTGCGACTTCTGGGAGTTACAAGAAATGACTCGAAAGAGTGGATCCAGAAATATTTGGCCAGGAATGAGGTTGGCGCGGATCCGACTGAGGTAGAAAGGCCGTGGCGGTGGCCAACCGAGAGGAGGTGTCGGCCAATGAGCGGCTTGAGCAGCAGGCCGGCGCACGTGGGCGTCGGCCGTTAGCGCTACAGGTGTCCCGTCCGGCGGGCCAAGATCAGATCCGGTCGCCGAGGGCGAACCCGGCCCTGGCGACGGCAGCGCGGACCAGTTCGTCGTCCACGGGTTGGGCCGACTCAATGGTGACCCGGCCGGCCCGCGCATCCGCAATGACATCGGTAATGTCGGGCAGCGCGTTCAGGCCCGCGGTGACGGTGCGCTCGCAGTGGCCGCAGCTCATCCCTTCGACGGTGAAGACAGTGGTGGTGGACATGGGCTACCTCCGTTGAACTGGTCGGTCGTGACAGTCGGCGGCACAGGGCGGCCGGCGCCACAGGGCTCAACGCGGGCCGGGCGTTGCAGGCATCGGGGTGCACTGCCCAATGCCCCCCAACGAGTGGTGTGTTGACGGCAACCAGAGAGTGCGTCGGCGGCCGAGGTGCCCCTTGATCGGGTGTGGCTTGGGGCGGAGGCCGTCGGCAGTGGGCGTGGTGGTCGGGGTCGGCCGACGATTCGGGCAGGGGCCTTTCTTTTCGCTGAAGTGATCATTGACTGTTGGCCCAGACATGACCCGATCGGTCGGGTTCGTCGGAAAATCATGCGAGTTGTCCGACTCGTGGCCGCTCCGCCGCTCCGCCATGGGCGGATGCCGGTTGAATTCTGCAAAGGCGAGGGGAGGCGGAATTTTAAATGTTGAATTGCCAGAAAATTCCCACTACGGTCGGCCGCATCGACGTCCTTGGGAGTCGGCAGCTCGACTGTCGGCAGAATCAGGAGATGGCTGTGGTGGCAGGAATTGTGGCGGAGTCGTCGAACGGGAGGTCAGGCGTGCACCTGCTGACCGTGCCGGCTATGCGGTTGGCCGGGTCGATTCTGGTGGGTCTCGCAGCCGGGTTGGTGCTCCAGGGCTGGACGGTGGCGTTCCTCGGGCGGTTGGGTGGCGAGGCCCTCTACATTCGCTCCGTCTACACTCCGATCGGCTATCTCACGCTGGCGGTGACCGAGGGGCTGGTGGTGGCTGCACAGGTCTCGGCCGGCCTGTCGTCGCGGGCGGGACGGCAGAGCGATGCGCTCAGGCCTGTTCCGACGTTCTTTGCCATCGGCGGCGGCCTGCTGTTGCTTCAGACAGTGGTTCTGGTACTGGCCTCCGGTCCGGTGTTGGCAGCCTTGGGGGTTGCCCCGAACGAACACCGGGCGGTGGTGCTCTTCGTGGCCGCGACAGCAATCAGCAGCGCTGTCGGCCTGCTGCCTTACCTGGGGGCGGGCATCCTGCGAGGGCTCGGGTACGCGGGGGCTGCAGCATGGCTCGGACTCACGTTCACCGGGCTCTCCATAGGAGGCATGGTCCTGCTCCACGGAACCACCGGGCTCGGAGTGCTTGCCGTTCCGGTCGGGAGCCTTCCTGCCACAGCGATCGTCGGGGTTGTCACCGCGGCAGTGCTGAGGCGTAAGGGTCTTCGGTGGCCGGCACTGCGAGGGGACCGACGGGCAGTGGCGGAGGTGTGGCGGCTCGGAGCACCGGTGGCGGCCACCTTCCTGCTGCTCTCCACCGCCACGTTCGGATATTTGCGGGTGCTACGGGCCGCAGGCTCGGCGGAGGTCGCCGGATTCAGTCTCGGGCAGATGGCGACCTCGCTGCTGATGGTGATCGCAATGGCGATCGGCTCGGGCACCGCGATCGCTGTGACTCTGCGGCCCGGTGAGAACCGACGAGGCGTCAATCTTGCCGGTCTCACAGCCGTCTTGAGGCTCTCGCTTCCGCCCTACCTGGCGATCGGCGTGATGGTCTACCTCCTACGAGAATCGATAGCCGAGGCGTTGACCACTGACCGGGCAGCGGCGGCGGTGGCAGCCGAGTACTTCGCCTGGACCGGGCCGACCCTGGCGCTGTTCGGCGGGACTCTGGCGCTGCTGACCTATCTGGAACAGATCGGCCGGGCCGGCGTGGCGTTCGCATTGAACGCGGTGTACTTCGCGCTGATGCTGACCGCAGCCTTCCTGATGCCGGGGCAGGTGACGAGCGACGATCTGGCGAGATTGACCGCAGGTGGGAACGTTCTGGGGTTTGTGAGCCTGTGGTTCAGTGTGAGGTTCCTGATACGTCGGAGCTGAAAGGGCAGGACAGGATGACAGATCTCTGAGCATCAAGAAACAGGTCAGGGGCAGCGAGCGGAGTGGGTGATCACATGGGTGACACGGCAGGGCGCATCATCTTCCTCAACGGGACGTCGAGCTCGGGGAAGTCGAGCATCGCGCGGGAGCTGCTGGACATCCTGGACGATGAGGTCTGGTTCCACGTCGGTGTCGACATGTTCAACGCGATGCGCACCGAGCGGGCGATGGCGCCGGCTGAGTTCGACGAGGCGCTGAAGCGGACCAGGAGGGGATTCCATCGGTCGATCGCCGCGATGGCGGATGTCGGCAACAACCTGGTGGTCGACCACGTCTTGAGCGAACCGTGGAGGCTGGCCGACTGCCTGGAAGTGCTCAGGCCCTATCGGGTTCTCTTCGTCGGGATCCGGTGTGACGTAGCGGAGTTGACGCGACGCGAGGCGGTCCGGGGCGACCGGCCACTGGGTGTAGCTGCCTACCAGGCCGATCTGGTGCACCGTCACGGCGATTACGACCTCGAATGTGACAGCGGGAAGTATTCACCCCGTGAGTGCGCCGAGCAGATCAAGGCCTTTCTGCCGAACCAGGCGGCGCCGACGGCGTTCGAACGGTTGCGGGAGGCGATACGACCATGACGAGGAGCGCGGCACCCATGGTGTCGCCAGGTGACCGGTGGCCCGTCAGTTGCCGTCCAGGTCAGTGGGGATGAGGGAGTAGGCGAACAGGTCGACTCTGCCCCCGTGGACGTAGCCGGCGTTCCGGAGGAGGCCCTCGCGCCGGAAACCCGCCTTCTCCGCGACCCGTTGGGAAGCCACGTTCCCGGTCGCGGCGAACAGCACCACCCGCTGGAAGTTCTGTTGGCGCAGCAGCCAGTCACCGACTGCCCGGGTTGCCTCAGCGGCCGTGCCCCGGCCACGGGCCCACGGTGCCATCCAGTAGCCCACCTCACTGACCAGCGCCGGCCAGTCGGTCTTCTTGAGCCCGACGGTACCGAGGAGTCGGCCGGTAACGGCGTCGGTGATGGCGAAGTGGATGCCGTCGCCCGAAGCACGCAGGCGATGGGAGATCTCCGTGCACCAGGACGATGCATGGTCGAGGGTGTAGGGGCGGGGGAGTGGAAGCCACCGCTGAGTCAGCTCGTCCGAACACGCGAGCTGGGTGTCGACCGCGTCCTCCGCGATGAACGGCCGCAGCACCAGGCGGTCGGTGCGAAGGACGGTTTCGGGAAAGGCGGACGGCGGCATTCGGATTCTCCTGGGGAGGCGACGGGACGAGGGAACGGAGCGGGGATCAAGGCCCCGATTGTTGACGGAGGTCAAGCCAGGCGGTGTACCAGTCACGGAAGTCGGGTCCCGGGGCGAGAGCAGTCCAGACCTGGTCGTCCGTCCAGACCTGGCCGGCGCAGGGGCCGGTGACCACCAGCCGGGAGAAAGTCCCACAACCGGACTCGCCGATCGCGAGGCTGCCGGCGAGGTCGTAGTTCGTGCCGGCGCTTGGTCCGGGCTGTGCGGTGAGGTGCGGAAAGGGTGAGGCGAGAAAGCCCGGCGTGAGCGATTCGGATTTCAGATCGAACAGGGCGTCGTCGTCGGGGGGAAGCTCGGTCAGGCCGAGCAGGCCGTGGGCCGGACCGGTGCCACCGTCGGCGACCTCCAGCAGGAAGGAGCGGTATGAGCGGGGAAGCGTGATGCGGTGCTGGGTCTCGAACGATGTCACCGCGGCCTCGGAGAGCGTTGGGCGCAGGACATAGCGGTGTGAGCCGGCGCCGAAGCGGCGCAGGAGAGGATCGGCCGCAGCCAGTGCTGCGAGTCGTTCTCGAACCTCGGGCCAGGCGCAGGGCGGGGTGCTCCTGTCGGCGGTCATGGCCCGCCACCTTACGGTGTCCGTCGAACCGTCCTCGATCGGGGTCGGTGCGGGCAAGGCCGGCTACGGCGGGGCAGTGCAACAGACCTGTAGTCAGGAGCTCGACGGCAGAGCGCGGGTCGGACCGCACGAGCCCGTGCGGAACGTGCGAGGTGACGGTGGGTCGAGCAATGGCGCGACGACTGCGCCGGAGGAAAGGGAGCAACGTGGGGCAGGTTCGGGTGGCGGCGGCTCAGTACGAGTGCGTGCCAGGAGACGTCGAGGCGAACGTTCAGCAGATGGCGGCGCTGGCGCAGCAAGCATGGGAGCTCGGCGCGGCCGTGGTGTTCGGGCCGGAGCTGTGCCTGACGGGATACGAGCTGGAGACGATCTCGGCGGACCGGCGGCTCTGGACGGCACCGGACGATGCACGGCTCGCGCCACTGCGGGGAATCGGTCTGACGGTGGTGGTGAATGGGGTCGCCGCAGGGCCGGGAGACCGGCCGCAGATCGTCAGTGCCGTGTACGGGCCCGACGGGGCGCTGGTGACGACATACGCGAAGGAGCACCTGTACGAGAACGAGCAGGAGGTGTTCACGGCCGGCAGCGGCGGGGGCCGGTTCTGGCTGGACGGGGTCGGCTACTCGCTGGCCACCTGCTTCGACAACCACTTCCCCGAGGTGCCGGCGCGGAATGCGGCGCTGGGGTGCCAGGTGCACCTCGCGAGTTCGCTGTACGGCACCGAGGGCGGACGGGAGGAGCGGCGGACCGTGCATCCGGCGATCGCCAAGGCGACCGGGATGCACGTGGTGCTGGCCAATCACGTCGGCACGGCCGGGCCGTGGACGGGATGCGGGGGCAGTGCGGCGTGGGCACCGGACGGTGCTGTGGTGACGGAGGCGGACGAGAGCGGTCCGCAGTTGCTGGTGGCCGACCTGGAGGTGGAGATGAGCAGGTGAGACGAGCGGGGCAGGCGACGGAGGCCCTGGGCGTCAGCGGTAGTCGTCGTCCGGCACCCGGTCGGCCAAGTCGTCGAGGACGGTGAACCTGACCGCTTCGCGGAGCGGCTCGTCGGGGGCGGCGTCGTCGAGCTCGGCCTCGGCGTCCTCGTCCGGGTAGACCAGGTGCACGGCGGCCTCTTCGGCGCTGGCTGCGCCGCCGTCGGGACCGACATCGGCGCCCTCGGTGTCGATGCCGTCCTCGACCAGGCGGCCGGCGCGGGGCGACGGACCGTCGGCCCAGCGGTCGTCGACCGCCTCCGGGTCGTCGTCGGGCTCCTCCTCCGACAGCAACTGGTCCAGGGACTCCCCGCGCACGGCCTCGCTGGGCGTCGTACCGTACGCGGTCGCGCCGTGGTACCCGTCCGGGGGGATGACGCCCGTGTCGAGCGGGTCGTCGTCGAGCCGGTCCGTGAGCAGCGAGTCGGCCGGTTCGAGTACGCCGTCGTCCTCGGCGGGTTCCGGGTCCTGGGAGTCCCAGTCGGTCATGACAGCACCTGTCCTCGTCACTCGGGGTGAGGTCACACGCAGCTTCTTCATGCTCGCCAGGGAGCCACCTGGCCCGCAACACGGCGCGGCGGAAGCGGCCCGGGAACGCGGTGCTGGACGGTCCGCAGGCCGGCGGGGACGGCGAGATCGGTCGTGTGCGGATCGGAGGCGGGCGCAGGCCCGGGGAGGCGGTCGAGCGCGGCCGTGGCTGCTCGGGGAGTGTCAAGGCGGGCGGAGTCGGCGTAGGGAAGGCGTCAACGAGGCGGGCGGAAGACGCGCGGAGAGGTGGAGTGGGGTGGTCAAGGCAGACGGACGGCGTTGGAGGCAGTCGGTGCTGGGTGAGCTGAGCGAGCTGGAAGGTCCGAGGGCGCGGAGTGTCCGACGGCAGGTGGTGGTGGGGCCGTGGCCGGGGTCCGGAACGACCGCGGGTGAGACTGTGGCGGTAGTGGCGGGGGACGGGTCCGGTGACGAGAGGGAGGTGGGGGAGCAGAGCGGGTGGTCGCGGGAAGTCCGGTGCCGGTCCGGGCTCGGCTACGTCGAGTAGAGCGGCGGCCGGCGGGCGGGACCGCAGGGCGGAGGGAGTGCCCGGCGGGCGGTGGGCTGGGCCTGTGGTGACGAGAGACGGCGGGCCGACCGGCGTGGTCGGGGAGGAGGTGAAGCAAGGCATGATGACCGGCGCGGAGAGGACCGGCTCTCGGAGGGCTGGTGCGGTCGACCCGGACGGGCCGAGGAGGGGTGCGGTGGAGAGAAGCAGCGCGGTTCCGGGATTCGTCGGGCGGCGGCGAGAACTGGCGCGGCTGGTGAGAGCTCTGAAGGCGGCGCCTTCCGTGGTGCTGGTGGAGGGCGAGGCGGGCGTCGGCAAGTCTGCGCTGGTGCGGCAGGCACTGGCGGAGGCCGGCATGGCGTCGGATCGGGTGCTGACCGGGCACTGCCATCCGCTGGCGGATCCGACCCCGTACGGGCCGGCGCTCGACGCGCTGCGGTGCTGCGGTGCGTTGCTCGCGGAGACGGCGGACGCGAACGACCTGCCGCCGAGCACGGGCGCGCTTCGGTCGTGGCTGCCCGACTTGGGCCCCTGGTTGCCGGAGGCGATCGAGGGCGGCGACGAGCGGTACCGGCTGGTGCAGGGCGTGCGGGCGCTGCTCGGGGCGCTGGGCGGTGTGGTGCTGCTGATCGAGGACGCGCAGTGGGCGGACCGGCAGAGCCGGGACCTGCTGCTGTTGCTGGCCAGGGACCCGGTGCCGGGCGTGTCGCTGGTGGTGACCTACCGCGCGGAGGAGACGGAGGCGGGGGCACCGGTCTTGGGTGTGGCCTACCGCTGTCCGCCGGGGGTCAGCGGTGGGCTGGTGCAGGTCGGACCGCTGAACGAGGAGGAAGTGCGGGAGTTCACCGGTCGCGGGTGCGGCGCGGGCGTGCCGCCCGAGGTGGTGTCCGAGGTGGCGGCCGTACTGGGCGAGCGGTCGGGCGGCGTTCCGGCGGTCCTGGTGGAGGACCTGGCGGCCTGGCGGGACAGCAGTCCGCATCCCGATCCGGTGGAGGCGCTGACCGCAGCCGAGTTGCCGCGCGGGCTGTGGGACGCCGTTGCGGAACGGTTGGCTGCGCTCGGACCGGACGCGCTGGCGGTGGTCGAGACGGTGGCGGTGCTGGAGGAGCCGTCCGGTGAGCAGGTGATCGCCGAGGTGGCGCAGCTGTCGGCCGAACGGGTGGCTGCGGCTCTGGTGGAAGCGCTCCGGGCACGGGTGCTGGCAGAGCCGACCGCGGCCAGGTACGCGTTCCGAGAGGAGCCGGTTCGGCAGGTTGCGTACCGGCGGATCCCGGGGCCGGTGCGGTCCAGGATGCACCAGCGGGCCATCGCAGCGCTGCAGGGCCACCAGCCACCACCGCTCGCCCGGATTGCTGCGCACATGAGAGCCCTGGGCGATCGGCAGGCCTGGCAGCAGCTGGCCGAGACGGCAGCTGAGCAGGCGGCGGAGCAGGGGGATCCGGTGGCGGCCGGTCCACTGCTGCGCGAACTGCTCGCCGAGAGCGACCTGGCCCCCGATCGGCGCGTGCGTGCCGCCCGGGCGCTGTCGGCGATCGCCGCGAACGCCGCCGACGACACCGCCGGCACGGCCGTACTGGCGAGCATCATCGCCGACCCGCGCCTGCCGGTCGCCGATCGGGGCGAGATCCGGCTGACGCTCGGCCTGCGGATGGCCGTCCAGGGTGGCGACCGGGCCGGGTTCGCGCAGATCGAGCGAGCGGCGGACGAACTCGCCGAGCGTCCCGCCCGGGCCGCGCGGGCACTGGTGGCGCTGGCGATGAACGAACGCGACGGCGCCGGCGCCGCCGCACGGGAACGCATGGCGAAAGCCGCCGCCGCACTGGAGATCGAACCGGACGAGGAGGTCACCGCCGCCTACCGGGCCACCCTGCTGACCTTCCAAGCGCGCGAAGGAGATCCCGAACTCTGGCCCGAGCTGGATCGGTTGCCCCGCGACGCCACCAACCCGGAGGTCGTCCGGCAGACCGCCCGCGCCCTGTACAACGTCGGCGACATCGCCCTCGACACCGGCCACGACCAGCGCGCCGGCCGACTGCTCGCCGAGAGCCGGGCGCTGGCCCGGCAGGCCGCGATCGCCTACCTGGAGATCTACAGCCGGATCGCCCTGCTGCGCCTGGAGGGGCTGTCCGGGCATTGGCAGGGGCTCGAAGAACGGTTCGCCGCGCTGGGGACCGAGTTCCCGGACGTGGCGATGGCCAGTGCTGAACGGGCCATGATGTTGGGCAGGTTGGCCGCCGCGCGGGGGCGGCTGGCGGTGGCCAGGGCGGAGTTCGTGAGTGCGGCCAGATACGGCGAGCGGGAGTCACAGGTGACGGCCGCACTACGGGCCGCCGCCGGCCTCGGCTCGCTCGAACTGGCCGAGCGCGGCGGAGAGGCGGCCGCCGCAGTGGTCATGCCGGCTCTGGCGACGCTGCGTCAGGCCGGGGCGTGGGCACGAAGTGCGGAACTGCTGCCGGTAGCCGTCGAGACTGCGCAGGCGGTCGGTGAAACGGATGCCGCCCGCCACCTCGTGGAGGAGGCGGGCGAGGCGCTCGGCGGAGTCGACGCGCCGGCCGCGCACGCCGCGCTCGAAATGGCGCGGGGCCATCTGTTGGACGGCGTCGACGGGAGGGGCGCGGGCGAGGCGTTCCGACGGTCGCGGGACGCCTGGCGGACGATCGGGCGTCCGTACGAATCGGCCCGTGCGGAGGAGTGGTTGGCGCGCACGCTGGCCGAGACCGACGCGCAGAGCGCGGCCGAGCGGTTGGCCTCGGCCGAAGCCACGTTCAGCACCCTCGGTGCCACCTCTGACGCTGCGCGCTGCCAGCACGTCCGGCGGGACCTCGGCCTCGGGCGCGAGGCGTCGCCAGGGCGGCGGGGCTACGGCGAGGCGTTGTCGCCGCGGGAGCGGCAGGTGGCGGAGCTGGTCGGGCAGGGCGTGGGCAACCAGGGAATCGCGCAGGCACTGTTTCTGTCACCGCGAACGGTTGAGCACCATGTGGCGAGCGTGCTGCGGAAGTTGGGTGTGGGACGGAAGGAGGTGGCGCGGGCGCTGGCGGAGGGCTGACGGGCCGCAGCCGTAGCCGGCGGTTGCTACGGGGTGGAGGTGTCGGGAGTCGGGGGCCTGAGAGCCGGTCCTTGCCGACCGGCGGCGGTGGGCGGTGATGGGCTGCTGCCGCTGGGCGGAAGGGCGGTTCGGCCCTTGGCAGTTGGTGGTCGTTGCGAGTGAGCGGTGGGGTGTGGTGGCGCCGGCTGGTGGACCTGAGGAAGCAGGTACGGCCGGGGCGTGGCGGTGGTTGGCGAGGCGCTGCTGTTCGGGAGTGGGACAGGCAGCGCGAGGGCGTTACGGAGGTGTGACCGGTCGTGAGGTGGTGCTGCGCACGAAGGTCGGGCGCGGGCGGTTTGTTCGGTGGGATGGACTGCGGAGAGCAGGTGGTCGGCCAGGCGTGGCGGTGGCCGTCGCTTGCGGGCGCTGTGGCGTGCAGGCGGCAACGGACCACGCGTGGGGTGAACGGCTTCGTAGGGTGTCGGGGGTGTTGATGAGGCGTGATTGCTGCGCGCGCGGGATGGGGCGGGCGGGCTCGGCAGGGTGGTCGGCTTCGTCAGGGGTGGGCCGTGGAGGCTCGGCGACCAGGGGTGGCGGGGGCCGGAGCGAGGGCGGCTGACGGACCGTGAGGTGCTGCTCGTGGCTGCTGGCGGTGGCAGGCGTCAAGCGCTGGGTGGCAGCTCGGCCCGGCGGGGTGGTGTTCGGCGAAGTGTGGTCACTGGACGTGCAGACGGTTGACGGACTGTCGGACGGCGGGGCTGGGCGGGGCCGGAGGTGGGCGGGTGGGGTCAGGGGCGCGGCTGGTGGGTGAGGTGGGCGAGGCGGGAGAGGGTGGCGCGGCGGGTTTGGCGGTTGACGGTGCCTCGGCGGGAAGTGCGGGTGGGGTGGTCGGTGAGGGGGGCGAAGTGTTCGCTGGCGTAGAGGCGGAAGCGTTCGCGGCGGGTCATCCGGGTCTCCTGACTAGGGGGGTTGGAGAGCGGATACCAGCTTTGCGCCGGGCCAGCGGGTGGATCAATGCGTAGGGGATACCCATCGCGGAGGGCGATGGGTAGGTAGTGGAGACGGGAGGTCAGCGGATGATGTGGGGGAGGAAGCGGGCGCCCTGGTGGGTGATGGGGCTGTCGTCGGTCTCGCGGATGCCGAGACCGGCGGATTCGCCGTCGACGACCCAGGTGCCGAGGACGGGGCGGTTGCCGTCGAAGTCGGGGAGCGGGTGGTACTGCTGGTAGCAGTGGCCTTCGGCGCCGTAGCGGTCGGGGTCGCCGGCCCAGTCGGCGAGGCGGGTCTGGGTCCCGTCGGGTTCGACGATGCGGATGCCGGCGCCCTCGCGTCCGAGCAGCGGCTTGGCGGCGTAGCCGGGGCCGTCGGGGTCGGCGAGTTCGCGCGGGCCGTCGAGGTAGGCGGGCAGCAGATTGGGGTGGCCGGGGTTGAGCTCCCACAGGACGGCCAGCAGCGCCTTGTTGGACAGCAGCATCTTCCAGGCGGGTTCGATCCAGAGGGTGGAGCCGGTGCCGCCGCCCAGGTCGATGACGTCGAGCAACTGGTCGGCGAACTCGTCGTCGGCGAGCCACTCCCACGGGTAGAGCTTGAACGCGGAGCGGATGAAGCGGTGTTCGAGGTCGACGAAGCGGCCGGTCAGGCCGTCCCAGCCGATGTCCTCCATGGCGATGCCGACGGTCTGCAGGCCCGCCTGCTCGGCGCACTCCTGGAGGTAGAGGGTGGTCAGCCAGTCCTCGCCCTCGGTGTCGCCGCGGGAGTGGGCGAAGTGCACGGGCCCGGGCGGGAACAGGTGCTTCTGGCGCTGCCAGGAGGCGATCAGGCGCTCGTGGAGGGAGTTCCACTGGTCGGCGTCCGGGAAGCGGTCCTCCAGCCAGAACCACTGCGGCCCGGCGGCCTCGATCAGGGAAGTGGGGGTGTCGGCGTTGTACTCGAAGAGCTTGGCGGGCCCGGAGCCGTCGTAGGCGAGGTCGAAACGGCCGTACACACTGGGCTGTTCGTCGCGGCGGCGCCAGGACTCGGCGACGACCGAGGCGAGCCGCGGGTCGGTGATGCCGAAGTCGGCGAACCGGCCGGTGCGCACCACGTGGTCGGCGGCGGCGAGGGAGAGTTCGTGGAGTTCCTCGACGACCTCCTCCAGGGCTTCGACCTCGGGAAGGGAGAACTCGTAGTAGGCGCTCTCGTCCCAATAGGGGTGCGGGCCGCCCTGGTTGCAGGGATCGGAGCACATCGCGTACACGAGGCCCTGGGATTCGACGGTGGCCAGCCAGTCTGGGCGAGGCGTGATGGTGTGACGGCGCATCAGGGTTCAGCCCCCGCCCGAGCCGCTGCTGCTGCCCTTGGGGCAGCCGAAGCCGCCGCGCTTGGTGGCGGCCTTGTCGAAGGTGCCGCCGTTGGCGGTGTCGGTGCCGTATCCGCAGTAGTACCAGCGGCCCGCGCCGGAGCCGCCGGCCGTGCAGGAGTGGCTGTCCAGCACCTTCAGCGTGGTCGGGTCCACGCACCGGCTGGGCGCGCTGTTGGACGAGGAGGAGCAGCCGGAGAGGGTGAGGGCAAGGGTGCCGACCATGCCCAGCGTGACGAAGCCAGACCGGCGGCGGGCGTCCGGTGTCGATCGGTCCGGGGCGGAAACGGCGGGCGGGGGCGGTGTCATGGCGGACCATCGTACGCGGAAGATGTGATGGTCGGATCACGGCTCGGCGCACTGCCTTCGGAACCGACGGAGTACCAAGGCCATGGGTTATCTTTTGCCGATCCTTGACCATGGTGCGGCCCGGTGCGGCTGCCCGAACCCGGGGGAGTCCCGCAGATGAACGACATAGTCCACGGCCTCGGCGCGGCGGCCGTCTTCGGTCTCGTCGGCCTGGTGCTGCTGCTGCTCGGATACCTGCTGATCGACCTGCTCACCCCCGGCAAGCTCGGCCGGCTGATCTGGGCCGAGGGCAACCGCAACGCGGCGCTGCTGCTCAGTTCGGCGCTGATCGGGGTCGGCGGCATCGTGTACACGGCGATCCGTACCACGTACGACGACTTCGGCAAGGGCCTGGTCTCCACGCTGTGCTTCGGCGTGCTCGGACTGCTGATGATGGCGCTCGCGTTCTGGCTGCTGGACCTGCTCACCCCCGGGCGGCTCGGCGCGATCCTGGTGGCGAAGGAACCGCACCCGGCGGTGTGGGTGTCCGCGAGCTGCAACCTGGCGGCTGCGGCGATCGTCGCCGCGTCGATCGCCTGACGGCTCACCGAGGCAGGTCCTGACGGGTGGGGTCGAGGGAGCGGGGGTGCGGACGCCGCGTCGGAAGGTGAGGGCTGACGCGTCGTCAGGAGAGTGGCGGGGCGACGTCAGGCCGGTTCGCCTGAGCGCCCGGGGTGCGTGGGCCGTGGGTGGCGGCGGGCCGAGGCGCTGTTCGGCAGGATGCGTGTGAGGGGCGACGAGGCGGGACCGGTCCGACGGCGCGGCGGTGGGCAGGCTGCCTTGCCGCAGGGGCCGACACGCCGTCAGGAGGAGAGGGGAACGGTGGTCCGGCCGTTGGCCGAATCGCCGCAGGGAGTGCCGTGCAGGTGGTCGGAGCGGTGAAGGGGGAGCGGCGAAGCGGACTGAAGTTGGCCACTCGGTGGTCAGGCGCTGCTGGTGACGTCGTCGCGGCCGACGGATGGCCAGGAGGGTCGGGGCGGGCGGTCTGGCCGGTGGTCGAGTTGTTGCCTGGGAGGTGTGTGATGCCGCTTTCGGGTCGCCGTTCGACGGGACGGTGGATGGCGAACGGGGGCCGGGCAGGGCGGGAGCCGGTGCTGGTGGTGGGGCGGGCAGGCTGTCTGACGTGACGTCTGACGGGGCGGTGCCCGACGCGCAGTCGGGTAAGCCGGTCGGGGCCGGGGGCCTGGCTGGTGGTGGGTGTGCTGGCCGGCCGGTGGACGGGGCTGCGAGGGCCGAGGCGGCGGTTGGTTGGTTCGCCGGGGGCCGGAGGCCGGGGGCCTGGAGGGTTGGGGCAGCGGGTCGTGGTGTCGAGGCCGTTCGGTGGGGTGTGTCCGGACGGGGCTGGTCCGGGTTTGCGGCGGTTGGTGGGCTGACCGGCTGGTTCAAGGGTGGGGGCGAGATGCCGATGGGCGGCGAGTGGGCTGGCGGGTGGCTGCGCCGAAGAGCCGTTCGAGTAGTAGGGGTTGACGCGCGGTCAAGGGGCACCGGGTCGTCGGTGAGGCGGGCTGGGCTGGGCTGGGGGCGGCGGGGCGGGGAGGCGGGGTTCACCAGGTGACGCGGAGGGTGCGGGGGCTGCGGGTGGTGGCGCCGAGGCGCCATTGGGTGGGGGCGGTTGGGGTGGCGAGGTGGAGGGTGGGGAGGCGGGTGGCGAGGCGGTGGAGGGCGGTGTGGATCTGGGTGCGGGCGAGCCAGGTGCCGAGGCAGTGGTGGGGGCCGGCGCCGAAGGCGAGGGTGGGGGCGGGGAGCGGGGCGAAGAGGTCGGGGGAGGCCGGGAAGAGGGCCGGGTCGCGGTTGGCGCTGCCGAGGCAGACCGCGACCGTCGAGCCGGCCGGGATGCGGACGCCGGCGATCTCGGCGGTGTCCACGGCGTGACGGGTGGTGAACTCGTCGTCGCCCACCTGGATGTGGTGCAGCAGCCACTCGGTGGCGTGTCGGGCCGGCTCCTCCTCGGCGAGTCGGGGCCAGGCGTCGGGCCGCTCGGTCAGCAGGTAGAGCAGGGAGTTGGCGAGTGCGCCCGCGACGCTGTCGCTGCCGCTCGCCGCCAGGCCGCCGACCAGGTAGGTGAGTTGTTCCTCGGGGATGCCCCCGGCCCGGTCGGCGGCCTGCACCAGGCGGCTCACCAGGTCCTCGCCGGGTCGGCGTCGGCGGTCGGCGAGCAGGGTGGCCGCGAACGCGGCGAACTCCTGTTGCCCGGCCGCGACCTGTTCCGCGGGGACGGTGGCATCGGCGGTCAGGCAGTGCGCCCACTGCTGCAGGCGCTCACGGCCGAGTCCGTCCAGTCCCATCAGGCGTGAGGTCACGGCGAAGGGGAGGACCGAGGTGAGGTCGGCGACCAGGTCCGCCGGTGGTCCGGCCGCCACCAGGTCGTCGAGGAGCCGGCCGACGACGGTCTCCACCCAGGGGCGCCACTGGGCGACGGCCCGGGGCGTGAACGCTCCCTGGGCGGTGCGCCGCAGCCGTTGGTGGTCCGTGCCGTCCTGGTTGTAGACCGACGCGGGGTCGGTGGACACGTTGAGCGCGCCATCCGGCCGGGCCCCGCCGCCCGCGCCGCCGAGAGCACCCTCACCCGGAACGCTCCCGCCGACAATGCCCCGGACGGCAGCGCCCCGGCCGTCCGACCCGCCGACAACACCCCCGCCGGCAGCGCCCCGGCCGTCCGACCCGCCGACAATGCCCCGGACGGCAGCGCCCTCGCCGTCCGACCCGCCGACAACACCCCGGAGGGCAGCGCCCCCGCCGTCCGACCCGCCAGCGACGCCCGGGACGTCAGCGTCCTCGCCCGCGGCGCCGCCGCCCCCCGCGCCCCCCGGCGGGCGGGTGCGGCGGAAGCGGGGGTCGGTGAGGACCTGGCGGGCGTCGTGGTACCTGGTGACCAGCCAGGCGGGGGTGCCGTCGCGGAGGGTGGTCGGGCGGGGCGGGCCGGGGTCGGGGAGGTCCAGGGCGTGCAGGGGCGGGAGTTGGGTGAGGGGGACGGACATGGCACCTCCACGCCGGCGGCGGGCGCCGGTGGTCACGGGCGGGGGAATTGCCGGCAACGCTACCTGATTGATCATCAGACTTCTTTGAACCGTGCCACGTCGGTGGCGCACGTCGACACTTCCTGTGGTTAGCATCGGACTCCCGTTCAGTTCGCTGACGATTCATCGGGAGGGTCGGCATTGAGCCAAGGAAGATCTGAAGGAAGATCTGTCGGTCCGATGGTCGGATTTCTGGTTGTTCTGAGGCATGTCGCCTATCCGTTCCTGCTGCTCGCCGTAGTCTCGGGGGCGGCGGCGACCGTCCACGAGCACTGGGACATCGGCCGCGTGCTGGTGCTCTTCCAGATCGGCACCATCGGCTACCTCTGGGCTCTCGAACGGCTGATCCCCTACCGGGCCGACTGGCATCCGCGCGGGCGTGAACTCCGCTGCTACGGGGTCTACTTCGTCCTGACGATGGCCGGCGGGGCGCTCGGGCAGCTGCTGGTGGCGAGCCTGGTGGCGCGGCTGGCGCCGCTCGACCCGGCGCTCCCGCTGCGGACGGAGATCCCGCTCGCGCTGCTGACCGGTTCGCTGGCGAAATACCTCTTCCACCGCTGGTCCCACCACCAGCCGTGGCTGTGGCGGCTGCACGGCGTCCACCACGGGCTGGACAAGGTGAACGTCACCAACAACGGCGTCAACCACCTGCTCGACGTCCTGCTCGGTCAGGCCGTCGTCCAACTGGCGCTGGCCTGGCTCGGATTCTCGCGGGAATCCGTTTTCTGCGCCACCCTGTTCGTCGTCGCGCAGGGGTATTTCGCCCACGCGAACATCGACGTCCGGATCGGCCGGCTGAACCACCTCCTCGGCAGTCCGGAACAGCACCGGCTGCACCACAGCACCGAGCCGTCCCAGTCCGGGCACTTCGGCGCGGACCTCGCGATCTGGGACCACCTCTTCGGCAGCTTCACCTGGCGGCCCGGGCTCGGCCCGGTCGCGGTCGGGCTGCAGGACCCCGCCAGCTTCCCACCCACCACCAGCGTGCTCGCCAGCCTGCTGCACCCCTGGCGCCCCGCCACCGACGCCACCACCGGATCGTCCAGCTGAGCGGTCCCGTCCCACCTCCCACCCGTCCCCTGCCGGGGCCCACCACACACGGATTGGACAATGACGGACTCGCCCAACGACTCACAGGACCGGATCGCGATCATCGGCATCGGCTGCCGGCTTCCCGGCGGCGTCCGCGACCACCGGGGCTTCTGGCGCAACCTGATCGAGGGCCGGGACTGCATCGTCCCCACCCCGGCCGACCGCTACGACACCGCGACGCTGGCCAGCCGGGACCGCGCCAAGCCGGGCCGGCTGATCGGCGGGCGCGGCGGCTACATCGACGGCTTCGACGAGTTCGACCCCGAGTTCTTCGGCATCAGCCCGCGCGAGGCCGAACACATGGACCCGCAGCAGCGCAAGCTGCTGGAGGTGGCCTGGGAGGCGCTGGAGGACGGCGGCCAACTGCCGAGCCGGCTCGCCGGACGCGAAGTCGGCGTGTTCGTCGGCGCGTTCACCCTGGACTACAAGATCCTCCAGTTCGCCGACCTCGGCTTCGAGAGCCTGGCCGCGCACACCGCGACGGGCACCATGATGACGATGGTGTCGAACCGCATCTCGCACTGCTTCGACTTCCGCGGCCCCAGCGTCTCGATCGACACCGCCTGCAGCTCCTCCCTGGTCGCGCTGGACCTCGCCCGGCAGAGCCTGCTGCGCGGCGAGACCGACCTCGCCCTGGCCGGCGGCACCCTGCTGCACCTCGCGCCGCAGTACACCATCGCCGAGACCAAGGGCGGCTTCCTGTCCGCCGAGGGCAGGTCGCGCGCCTTCGACGCGACGGCCGACGGCTACGTGCGCGCCGAGGGCGTCGGCGTGGTCGCCCTCAAGCGGCTGTCGGACGCGCTGCGCGACCGCGACCCGATCCACGCGGTGGTGCTCGGCAGCGGCGTCAACCAGGACGGCCGCACCGACGGCATCACGGTGCCCAACGCGGACGCCCAGGTCGCCCTCGTCCAGCGGGTCTGCGAACGGGCGGGCATCCAGCCCGGCAGCCTGCAGTACGTGGAGGCGCACGGCACCTCCACCCCGGTCGGCGACCCGATCGAGGCGCAGGCGCTCGGGCGGGTCCTCGGCATCGGCCGGCAGCCGGGCGCCAAGTGCTACGTCGGCTCGGTGAAGACCAACATCGGGCACACCGAGGCGGCCGCCGGCATCGCCGGGCTGATCAAGACGGTGCTCGCGCTCAAGCACCGCCGGATCCCCCCGCACATCAACCTGGAGCGGCCCACCGACGCGATCGACTGGGCCGCGCTGCCGTTCGAGGTCCCGACCCGGGCCGTCGACTGGCCCGCGCACGAGGGCCCGGCCCGCGCGGGCGTGAACGCCTTCGGCTTCGGCGGCACCAACGCCCACGTGCTCCTCGAAGAGGCGCCGGCGCACGAGCCGGCCGCCCCGTCCGGGCGCGCGCCGCGCTGCACCGTCCTGCCGCTGAGCACCCGGGACCCGGCCGGACTGCCCGAACTGGTCGACGGCATCCGGCGGGAGCTGGCCGGCACGGACGGCCCGCCGGTCGCGCTGGACGACCTCGGCCACACCCTGGCGCTGCGCCGCGAACACCACGAGCACCGGCTGTCGGTGGTGTACCGGTCGGACTCCCGCGAGTCGCTGGACGAGGCGCTCGCCGCCCACCGGCGCGGCGAGCCGCACCCCCGGGTGCTGACCGGCCGTCAGGCCGACCGCGCGCAGCGCCGCCTGGTGTGGGTGTTCACCGGCATGGGCCCGCAGTGGTGGGGCATGGGCCGGGGCCTGTTCGAGGCGGAGCCGGTGTACCGGGAGGCCGTCGAGGCCTGCGACGCCGAGATCCGCCGGCAGGCCGACTGGTCGCTGCTGGAGGAACTGGCCCGCCCGGAGGCGGAGTCGCGGATGGCCGAGACCTGGCTCGCCCAGCCCGCCAACTTCGCCGTGCAGGTCGGCCTGGCCGCGCTCTGGCGCAGCTACGGCGTCCGCCCGGACGCCGTGGTCGGGCACTCCACCGGCGAGGCCGCCGCCTTCCACGAGGCCGGCGTGCTGGAACTCGCCGACGCGATCGGCGTGATGCTGCACCGCAGCCGGCTCCAGCACCGGCTGGCCGGCACCGGCGCGATGCTCGCCGTCGGCCTGACCGAGGCCGACGCCGTCCGCCGGATCCGGTCCTGCCGCGACCGGGTGTCGGTCGCCGCCGTCAACAGCCCCTCCTCCGTCACCCTCTCAGGCGACCACGACGCGCTGCGGCAGCTCGCCGCGGAACTGGAGCGCGAGCAGCTGTTCGCCCGCTTCCTGCCGGTGCAGGTGCCCTACCACAGCGTGCGGATGGACCCGATCAGGGACGAACTGCTGGACGCGCTCGCCGACCTGAAGCCGCGCCCGGCCGAGGTGCCGCTGTACCTGACGGCCCGTGAGGGCCGCGCGCACGGCACCGAACTGGACGCCGCCTACTGGTGGCAGAACGTCCGCGAGCCGGTGCGGTTCCGCTCCGCCGTGGACCTGCTGGTCGACGACGGCCACCAGCTGTTCCTGGAGATCGGCCCGCACCCCGTGCTCGGCCACGCGATCCGCGAGTGCCTCGACGAGCGGGACGCCGCCGGCTTCACGGTGCCGTCGATCCGCCGGCAGGAGGACGAGCCCGAGCGGTTCGCCCGCTCGCTGGCCGAACTGCACAACCTGGGCGTCGAGTTGGACTGGCAGACGCTGCAGCCCGGCGGCCGGCCCGTTCCGCTGCCGGGGTACCCGTGGAAGCGGGACCGGTACTGGGTGGAGCCCGCCCCGGTCGAGCAGGTCCGGCTCGGGCGGCTCGACCACCCGCTGCTGGGGCGCCGCACCGCGAGCGTCCGGCCCGCCTGGGAGGTCCAGCTGGACGTCGAGCGGCTGCCCTACCTGGCCGACCACCGGATCGAGGACACCACGGTGTTCCCCGCCGCCGGCTACCTGGAGATGGCCGCGCAGGCGGTGCGGGTGCTGACCGGCGGCACCCGGGCGGTGCTCGCCGACGTCGAGCTGCCCAAGGCGCTGTTCCTCTCCGAGGACCGGCCCTCGACCGTCCAACTGGGCTTCGACTCCGACGGGGTGACCTTCTCGATCGCCTCCGCCGCGGGCGAGGAGCGCAGCGTCCACGCGACCGGCGCCGTCCGCACCGACCAGCGCCGACGGCCCGCCGCCGCAGCCGACCTCGCGGCGATCCGGGCCCGCTCCCGGCGGCTGGAGCAGGCCGAGTGCTACCGGCGGCTCGGCGAGCTGGGCTACCAGTACGGCCCCGCCTTCCAGCGCATCGAGGAGGTGTGGATCGGTCCGGGGGAGGCGCTGGCGCGGATCGCCCCCGCCGAGCCCCGCCCCGCGGACGCCGCGGAGAGCCACGTCCACCCGACCCTGCTCGACGCCTGCTTCCAGGCCCTGCTGACCCCGCAACTCCTCGGCCCGGACGGCCCGGACGGCGGCATCCGGCTCCCGCTGTCCCTGCGCGAGGTGGACCTCGACCCGGTCGGCGACCGGCCGTTCTGGGTGCACGCGACGATCACCCGGGAGGACGGGGACGAACTGATCGGCGACCTCGCCCTGCACGCCGAGGACGGAACCCCGCTCGGCGGGATCACCGGATTCCGCGCGGCCGGCGTCGAGCGCGCCGCCGCCTCCGTCGGCCTGGCCGCCATCGACGGCTGGCTCGCCGAACCCGTCTGGACCGACCTGCCGGCGGACACCGCCGACGCACCGCCCCCGGACCGGCTGCTGGTCCTCGCCGACGCGCACGGACTCGCCGACGAACTCGCCGCGCAGCACCGCCGAAGCGGCGGCCACTGCCACCTGGTGCGCCCGGGCGCCGCCTACCGGCACGGCCCCGACGGATCGACGGTCCGGCCCGACTCCGCGGACGACCTGCGCCGGCTGTTCGCCGACCTCGACGACGCCTACGGCACCGTCCTGCACCTGTGGAACCTCGACCTGCCGTCCATCGACACGGCCGACCGCGACCGGCTGACGGACTGCGGCACCCTCGGCGGCTACTCGCTGGTCGCCCTCGCCCAGGTGCTGCCGACCGCCCGGCCCGACGGCCGCCTGCACATCGTCACCCGGGGCACCCAGGCCGTCGACGACGGCGACCCGGTGGAACCGCTCGGCGCGGCCGCCTGGGGCGTCGGACGGGTCCTGTGGCAGCAGGAACTCGTCGGCCACCACGGCAAGCTGATCGACCTGGACCCGGCCGTCGACCACCGGGCCGAAGCCGCGGCGCTGCTGCGCGAGCTGGCCGGCCGGGACGCGGCGGAGATCGCCCTGCGCGGCCCGCGGCGCGCCACCTGCCGCCTCGCCCGGCCCGCCGGGCTCACCCGGCCGCTGCCGCTGCGCCTGCGCCCCGACGGCAGCTACCTGGTGACCGGCGCGTTCGGGGCCCTCGGCCGGCTGCTGTGCCGGACGCTGGTCAAGCGCGGCGCGCGCCGACTGATCCTGGTCGGGCGCACCGCACTGCCCCCGCGCGAGCAGTGGGCCGACACCGACCCCGACACCCCGGCCGGCCGGCGGGTGGCGTTCCTTCGGGAGCTGGAGGAGCTCGGCGCGCACCCCGTCCCGGCGCCGCTGGACGTGACCGACGAGACCGCGCTGGCCGACTGGCTGGCCGACTACCGCAGCCGCCAACTCCCGCCCGTGCGCGGCGTGTTCCACCTGGCCGGGCAGGTCAGGGACGCGCTCGTCCCGGAGCTCGACCGGGAGCTGTTCGACAGCGCGTACGACCCGAAGGTGGTCGGCGCGCGCAACCTGCACCGGCAGCTGCGCGACGAACCGCTGGACCACTTCGTGCTGTTCGCCTCGATCGCCTCGCTGCTGACCACCGCGGGGCAGGCCAACTACGCGGCGGGCAACGCCTTCCTGGACGCGCTGGCCCACCACCGCCGGGCCCGCGGACTGCCCGCGCTCAGCATCGACTGGGGGCCGTGGGCGACCGGCATGATCGAGGAACTCGGGCTGGTCGGCCACTACCGGGAGGCGCGCGGCATGAGCTCGCTGCCGCCGGCCGCCGGCATGGCCGTGCTGGAGCGCGTCATCGGGCAGGACCGGGCGCAGCTGCTGGTCGCCACCGTCGTCGACTGGCCGGTGTTCCAGGCCTGGTACGCCACGCCGCCCGCGCTGGTGGCCGACCTGGCGGCCGCCGCCGAGAGCACCCGGGCCGCGCCGGTCGGCGGCTTCCCGGCCGCGTTCCGGGCCGCCGACGCGGAGACCCGCCGGCAGCTGGTGGCCGAGCGGTTCACCGAGCTGGTCGCCGGCGTGCTCCGGGCGAACCCGGACCGGATCGACCCGGCGACCGGGCTGAACGCCCTGGGCCTGGACTCGCTGCTGGCGATGGAGCTGCGCGCCCGCATCCACACCGAGCTGGGCGTCTCGCTGCCGGTGGTGACCCTGCTGAGCGGCGACCGGGTCGGCGACCTGATCGAGCGGGTGCACGCCGGCCTGCTGGAGTTTGCGGCCGCCGACGGGCCCGCGCCGGAGGCGGAGGTGGAGCTGCACACCGACGAGCGGCGCTACCCCCTGACGCACAACCAGAAGGCGCTGTGGTTCCTCAAGCAGCTCAACCCGGACGCCTTCGCCTACAACATCGGCGGCGCGGTCGAGGTCCGCACCGCACTCGAACCCGAGCTGATGTTCGACGCGTTCCGGGTGCTGCTGGAGCGGCACCCGTGCCTGCGCGCCAACTTCGTGCTGGAGGACGGCCAGGCCGTCCAGCTGATC
Organism: Kitasatospora sp. NPDC059646; assembly: GCF_042734615.1. Taxonomy (NCBI): domain Bacteria; kingdom Bacillati; phylum Actinomycetota; class Actinomycetes; order Kitasatosporales; family Streptomycetaceae; genus Kitasatospora; species Kitasatospora sp. NPDC059646. Next base: position 74,693 of record NZ_JBHWDS010000021.1, on the reverse strand, counting down.
TCCGCCGAGGCGCGCCCGGACACCGGCCTGTTCGACGTCCAGGACCGGGAGTGGGACGACATCCACCGCATGATCGTCCAGGAGTACCGCAAGCCGTACGACCTGGAACGGGACCCGCTGGTGCGGCTGCGGCTGTTCAAACGCGGCCCCGACCGCTGGGTGATCATGAAGGCGGTGCACCACATCGTCTCCGACGCGATCTCCACCTTCACCTTCATCGACGAGCTGTTCACGCTCTACGAGGCCGCGCGCAGCGGCCGCACCGTCGAGCTTCCCCCGGTGCCCGCCCGCTACCTGGACTTCCTCAACTGGCAGAACCGGCTGCTCGCCGGGCCGGACGCGCCGCGCATGCTGGAGTACTGGCGCAGCCACCTGCCCGCCGACGCGCCCGTCCTCGGCCTGCCCACCGACAAGCCGCGCCCGGCCGTGCAGACCCACAACGGCGCCTCCGAGTTCTTCCGGCTCGACGAGGAACTCAGCGCCCGCGTCCAGGAGTTGGCCCGCGAGCACGACGTCACCGTGTACATGGTGCTGCTCAGCGCGTACTACCTGCTGCTGCACCGTTACTCCGGGCAGGACGACATCATCGTGGGCAGCCCCGTCACCGGCCGCACCCGCGAGGAGTTCGGCTCGGTCTACGGATACTTCGTCAACCCGCTGCCGCTGCACGTCGGACTCGCCGACCGGCCCTCGGTCGCCGGCCTGCTGGCCCGGGTCCGCGAGACCGTGCTCGGCGGCCTGGACAACCAGGAGTACCCGTTCGTCGTCCTGGTCGAGCAGCTCGGGCTGCAGCGCGACCCGAGCCGCTCCGCGGTGTTCCAGGCGATGTTCATCCTGCTCACCCACAAGGTGGCCACCGACAAGTACGGCTACCACCTCGACTACATCGAACTCCCCGAGGAGGAAGGGCAGTTCGACATCACCCTGTCCGCCTACCAGGACCGCTCCGACGGCTGCTACCACTGCGTCTTCAAGTACAACACCGACCTGTTCGAGCCCGCGACCATGCAGCGGATGGCCGGCCACTACCGCAACCTGCTGGACGCGCTCACCCGCGCCCCCGCCGACCGGCCCGCCGACCGGCTGCCGATGCTCGACGCCGCCGAACAGGAACAGCTCCTCGACCGGTGGAGCGGCGCCGGCCGCACCGAACCCGCCGACACCCCCGTGCACGAGCTGATCGCCCGGATCGCCGCCGAGCGGCCCGACGCCGTCGCCGTCACCCTCCCCGCCGCACCCGGCGCGCCCGCCCGGCGGCTCGACTACGCCGAACTCGACCGCCGCAGCCGCCGCGCCGCCCGGCGACTGCGCGAACTGGGCGTGCGCGACGGACAGGTGGTGGCACTCTGCCTGGACAAGTCGCCCGACCTGGTCGTCGCCCTGCTGGCCGTGCTCCGGGCCGGCGGCGCCTACCTGCCGCTCGACCCCGGCTACCCGCTCGACCGGCTCGCCTACATGGCGGAGAACGCCGACGCCGTCCTGCTGCTCACCGACCGGCCCAGGCCCGAACTGGCCGCACTCGCCCCGCAGGTGCTCACCGTGGACGAGCTGGACACCGGCTCCGACGGCGCGGACCCGGACGGGCCCGCCGCCGGCCTCGACGCGCCCGCGTACGTCATCTACACCTCCGGCAGCACCGGCCGCCCCAAGGCCGTGCGGGTCAGCCACCGCAACCTCGCCTCGGTGTACGCCGGCTGGCGCGCCGAGTACCGGCTCGACGACGAGGTCCGGGTCCACCTCCAGATGGCCGCCCAGTCGTTCGACGTGTTCACCGGGGACCTGGTCCGCGCCCTGTGCTCGGGCGGCACCCTGGTCCTGGTCGACCGCGACCTGCTGTTCGACACCGCCCGGCTCCACCGCACCATGGTCGAGGAGCGCGTCGACTGCGCCGAGTTCGTCCCGGCCGTGGCCCGCGCCCTGCTCGCGCACTGCGAACGCGGCGGCCACCGGCTGGACTTCATGCGCCTGCTGATCGTCGGCTCGGACGCCTGGAAGGCCGAGGAGCACCAGCGCCTGCACGCCCTGTGCGGCCCGGACACCCGGCTGGTCAACTCCTACGGCCTGACCGAGGCCACCATCGACAGCGCCTGGTTCGAGGGCCCCGCGGACGGACCCGAACCCGGCCGGATGGTCCCGATCGGACGCGCCTTCCCCAACAGCGCGCTGTACGTCCTCGACGAGCACGGCGAGCCCGTGCCGCCCGGCGTGGCCGGCGAACTCTGGGTCGGCGGCGCCGGCGTCGCCGACGGCTACGTCGGCGACCCCGAGCAGACCGCCCAGCGCTTCACCACCCGCACCCTGGGCGGCCACCGGGTCCGGCTGTACCGGACCGGCGACCTGGCGCACTGGGACGCCGACGGCACCGTCCGGCTGCTCGGCCGGGCCGACAACCAGGTCAAGGTGCGCGGCCACCGCATCGAACTCGGCGAGATCGAGACCCAGCTCGCCGCACTGCCCGGCGTCGCCCAGTGCGCCGTCACGGTCCGTCAGACCGACGACGGGGGCGGGGTGCTGTGCGCCTACTACGTCCCGGAGCCCGGCGCCGACCCGGAGCCGCGCGACCTGCGCAGGCGGCTCGCCGACCGGCTGCCCGCCTTCATGACGCCCTCGCACCTCACCGCCCTGCCCGCGCTGCCGCTCACCCCCAACGGAAAGGTCGACACGGCGGCCCTCCCGGCGCCCCGCTTCGACCCCGGCGACGGCGAACCCGAACCGCCCACCACGCTGTTCGAAGTGCGGATGGCCGAGCACTGGAAGTCGCTGCTGGGCCTGGAACGCGTCGGCCTGCAGCACGACTTCTTCGAGGCCGGCGGCAGTTCGATCAAACTGATCGAACTGATCCACCACCTGCAGGCCGAGTTCAACCTCAGCATCCCGGTCAGCCTGCTGTTCGAGTCCACCACGCTGCGCGGCATGGCCCGGACCCTGGAGCACATCATCACCGGCCGGATCGCCGGCGCCCAGCCGTACCTGACCTTCAATCCCGGCGAGGCCGGCGCCGGCCCGGTGTTCTGCTTCCCGCCCGCCGGCGGCCACGGCCTGGTCTACCGCCAACTCGCCGCGCACCTGCCCGAGTACCGGTTCGTCGCGTTCAACTTCCTCACCGGCGCCGACAAGGTCGCCCGCTACGCCGACCTGATCGAATCCGTCCGCGACCGGGGCCCCTACACCCTGCTCGGCTACTCGCTCGGCGGAAACCTCGCCTTCGAAGTGGCCAAGGAACTCGAACGCCGCGGCCACGAGGTGCCGCACGTGCTCATCGTCGACTCCTACCGGATCACCGACGCCTTCGAGCTCCGGCCCGAACACCTCGACGCGTTCGAGAAGGAACTGCGCGAACACCTGCACCGGCACACCGGATCCGACGTGGTCGCCGAGGAGACCCTCAGCCAGGCCCGCGAGTACCTCGACTTCTGCAGCCGCACCCCGAACCTCGGATCGGTGCGCGGACTGATCAGCGTGATCTCCGACGAGCAGAAGGTGCCGTTCTACGCGGCCGGCAACCAGGGCACCTGGCACGGCAGCTCCAGCGCCCGGACCACCGTGTTCCGCGGCTTCGGCAGCCACGCCGAGATGCTCGACCGGGACTTCGCCGCCCGCAACGCCGAACTGACCCGCGGCATCCTCACCGGAGCCCGGACGGAAGGAGCGACCGGTGCCGCGGGCTGAGCGACGACGACCGCCCACCCCGGGCGACCCGCCGCGCGTCATCGTCATCGGCGCCGGCATCGGCGGCATGGCCACCGGCTGCTACGCCCAGATGAGCGGGATGCGGACCCGGATCTTCGAGAAGCACGTCCTGCCCGGCGGCTGCTGCACCGCCTGGTCCCGCAAGGGCTACCTGTTCGACTACTGCATCGACTGGCTGATCGGCACCGCCCCCGGCAACGACGCCAACCGCGTCTGGCGCGAACTCGGCGCCCTCGACGGCAAGACGATCACCAACTTCGACCTGTTCAACCGGGTCGTCGACGAACACGGCCGCGCGGTCACCTTCTACAACGACCCCGACCGCCTGGAACGCCACCTGCTGGAGATCTCACCCGCCGACGCCCCGCTGATCCGGTCCTTCTGCCGGGACCTGCGCCGGTTCGCCGCACTCGACCTGCACCCCTTCCTCAAACCGCCCGCCCTGCAGAGCACCGGCGAACGGCTCGCCGTCCTGCGCACGCTGCTGCCCTCGTTCCGGCTGCTCTGGCGGACGGCCGCGACCCCGCTCAACGCCTTCGCCGACCGCTTCCAGGACCCGCTGCTGCGCCAGGCGTTCCGCAACATCCTGTTCCAGGACCCCGACGGGTTCCCGCTGCTGCCCTACCTGTTCAGCATGGCCGCCGCCCGCAACCTCAACGCGGGCTTCCCGCAGGGCGGTTCACTGGGCCTGGCACGCTCCGTCGAACACCGCTACACCTCGCTCGGCGGCGAGATCAGCTACCGCGCCCGGGTCGAACGCATCCTGGTCGAGGACGGCCGCGCGATCGGCGTCGAACTCAAGAACGGCGAACGGCACTACGCCGACCACGTCGTCTCCGCCTGCGACGGCCGCACCACCATCTACCGGCTGCTGGAGGGCCGCTACACCGGACCGCGGATCGACCGGCTCTACCAGGACCTGATGCACCGGCCCGGCACCCTGTTCCCCGCCGTCGTCTCGGTCTTCCTCGGCATCGACGGCGACCTCGACGACGGCCGCGACCCCGCCGACCCGCACTGCACCACCCACCTGCTCCCCGCCGAACTCGCCGCCGAACTGCCCGGCGCCCTCCAGCGCAGCCTGGTGGTCCAGCAGCGCTCCCAGTACTCCGACGGCTTCGCGCCGCCCGGCAAGTCCGTCGTCCACTGCACCTACTTCAGCGACCACGACTACTGGACGACCCTCCGCGGCCGGGACCGCCGCGAGTACCGCGCCCACAAGCAGCGCGCCGCCGACGCCGTCCGCGCCTTCCTGGAACGCCGCCACCCCGGCCTGCGCGAACGCATCGACCTGATCGAGGTCGCCACCCCGGCCACCATGGAGCGCTACACCGGCAACAGCCACGGCAGCATCCTCGCCTGGAAGGCCTTCTCCGGCGCCGACGACGTCGTCACCAAACTGATCAACCGGGACCGGATGCGCCTGCCCGGACTGGCCGGCTTCTCCATGGCCGGCCACTGGGCCAGCCTCGGCGGACTGATCCGCGCCGCGTCCAGCGGACGGTTCGCCGTCCAGTACCTCTGCGAAGAACTCGGGCTGGAGTTCCGCGCCTGGGAGAGCGACGACCAGGAGCCCTGGCACCCCGGCAGACTCGGCCACCTGCCCCAACTCGCCCGCTGGAGCGCCACCGCATGACCGCACCCGGCCGCACGACCGGCAGAGAAACCATGATCGTCATCGGGGCCGGCCTCGGCGGACTCTCCACCGCCTGCTACGCCCAGATGAACGGCTACCGCAGCACCGTCCTGGAAATGCACGAACTCCCCGGCGGCTGCTGCACCGCCTGGGACCGCGGCGACTTCACCTTCGACTGCTGCATCAGCTGGCTGCTGGGCTGCGGGCCCGGCAACGAGATGCACCAGATCTGGCTGGAGCTCGGCGCGCTCCAGGGCAAGCAGATGCGCCACTTCGACGTCTTCAACATCGTCCGCACCGGCCACGGCGAGGTCTACTTCTACTCCGACCCCGACCGGCTGGAAGCCCACCTGCTGGCCATCTCGCCCGAGGACGCCCGCCCGATCCGGGAGTTCTGCGCCGGGCTGCGCAAGTTCCGCGCCTGCCTGGCGAGGTACCCCTTCCTCAAGCCGGTCGGGCTGATGGGCACCCTGGAACGCTGGCGGATGCTGGCCGGCTTCCTGCCCCACTTCAACGTCATCCGGCGCTCCATCGGCACCCTGATGACCGACTACTCGGCCCGGTTCCGGCACCCGCTGCTGCGCGAGGCGTTCAACTACATCCTGTACGAGCGCCACCCCGCCTTCCCGGTCCTGCCGTTCTACTTCCAACTGGCCTGCCACGCCAACCTCTCCGCCGGCGTCCCCGAGGGCGGCTCGCTCGGACTGGCCCGCTCGATCGAGGAACGCTACCGGCGGCTCGGCGGCGACGTCCGCTACAACGCCAAGGTCACCGAGGTGATCGTCGAGGAGGACCGCGCGGTCGGCGTCCGGCTCAGCGACGGACAGGAACTCCGCGCCGACATCGTGGTCTCCGCCTGCGACGGCCGCACCACCCTGATGGACTTCCTCAAGGGGCGCTACCTCGGCGACACCTACCGCGAGCTGTACACCCGCACCATCGAACGCCCCGGCATGGTCTTCCCCGGCTACGTCACCGTCTTCCTCGGCATGCGGCGACCCTTCCCCGACGGCGAACCGTGCACCACCTACCTGCTGGACGAGGAACGCGCCGCCAGGCTGACCGGCATCCGCCACCCCAGCATCAACGTCCAGTTCCGCAGCCGGCACTACCCCGAACTGTCGCCCGCCGGCTCGACCGTCGTCTACGCCAGCTACTTCTGCGACATCGCCCCCTGGCGGGCCCTCAGCACCGGCCCCGAGCAGCAGAGCCGGCTGCGCCGCGGCGAGGAACTGCACACCCTGCCCACCGGCCGCGGCCGCGCCTACCAGACCGCCAAGCGCCAAGTCCGGGACACCGTCGTGGAGTTCCTCGACCAGCGCTACCCCGGCCTGAAGGACGCCGTCGCCGTCCGGGACGTCTCCACCCCGCTCACCCAGGTCCGCTACACCGGCAACTACGACGGCACCGTGCTCGGCTGGCAGCCGTTCGTCGAGAGCGGCGAGACGCTGGAGCAGGAGATCAAACGCAACGGACCCGCCCTGCCCGGCCTGCGGAACTTCTACCTCTCCGGCGTCTGGGCCACCACCGGCGGCCTGATCCGCGCCGCCGCCGCCGGACGCCACGTCATGCAGTTCGTCTGCCGCGACGACGGCAAACCGTTCCGCGCCGACATCGACCGCACCGCACCACCGCCCACCCACGTCGTCGACCCCGTCGGACCCTGAGGCCCGTCGGACACTGAGGAGAGAACACACCGTGCAGATCGCCAAGTGGGTCGTCCAGGAACACCTCGACGGAGTGCCCGACGCCCACCGGATGTACCGCAAGGTCGTCGAGGACGTCCCCGTCGACCTCCGGGAGGACGAAATGCTCTTCCGCACCCGCTACCTCTCGCTCGACCCCTACCTGCAGGGCATCACCCTCGACACCCCGCTCGGCGACCTGATGGGCGGCGACGCCGTCATGGAGGTGCTCGCCGCCGGACCGCGCGCCCGGTTCGCCGTCGGCGACCTGGTCGAGGGCTACGGCGGCTGGTGCACCCACCTCGTCGGCACCGGCGACGCCCGGCTCTGGCAGACCGGCACCTTCCCGATGGTCTTCCCCGAGTACCGCCGCCTCGACCCCGCCCACTACGACGACACCCTCCCGATCAGCACCGCCCTCGGCATCCTCGGCAGCCCCGGCATGACCGCCTGGGGCACCCTGACCAAGTTCATGACCCTGCGCCCCGGCCACACCGTGCTGGTCAGCGGCGCCAGCGGTGCCGTCGGCTCGCTGTTCGGCCAACTCGCCGTCCGGGCCGGCGCCCGCGTCATCGGCACCACCAGCTCCGAGCAGAAGGCCGACTACCTGGACGGCCTCGGCATCCACCCCGTGGTCTACCGCCACGGCGACGACCCCGAGCGGATCGGCGACCTGCTGCGCAAGGCCGCCCCCGACGGCATCGACCGCTACCTCGACAACCTCGGCGGCGCCGTCACCGACGCGGCGTTCACCATGCTGAACGTCCACAGCGAGGTCGCGGTCTGCTGGCAGTGGGCGGCCCAGGTCGGCAACGAGCACACCGGGCCCCGCCTGCTGCCGTACATCCTGTTCCCGCGCACCACCATCCGCGGCATCTTCGCGCCCGAGTGGTTCACCGAGCCCAACTGGGCCGCGCTCCGCGCCGAGGTCGGCGGCCTGGTCCGGTCCGGCGAGATCTCCTACCGGCAGACCGTCCACCAGGGCTTCGACGCCATCCCCGCCGCCTACCAGAGCCTGTACAGCGACGACCGCACCCACAACCGCGGCAAGGTCGTCGTCGAACTCTGAACCGCCGCACCCGAACAGGCCACCCACCAGGAGGACCCATGCGACCGTCCCGGACGTTCGGACAGGTCACCAGCCAGGGCCCGACCCCGGGCGACGCCGCGCTGCCGCCCGCCCTGCCCTGCCCGGACGGCTGGGCCGCCCTCGCCTTCGGCGCCGAACTGAAGCCCGGCGCCGTGCTGACCCGCCGACTCGCCGGCGAGGACGTCGTGCTGTACCGGCAGCGCGACGGCCGCATCCGCGCCACCCGCCCGTACTGCCCGCACCTGGGCGCCCACCTCGGCCTCGCCCGGGTCGCCGGCAACGACCTGGTCTGCCCCTTCCACCGCTTCGCCTTCGGCCCCGACGGCCGGTGCGTGCGCACCGGCTACGGAACCCCGCCGCCCAAGGCCGCCCTGACGCACCTTCCGGTCCGCGAGGTCAACGACGCCGTCTTCGTCTGGCACCACCACGACGGCCGCGAACCCGACTGGGAGATCCCCGCCTGGCACGTCCTCGGCGACCTGCCGTCCCGGCACGCCACCTGGGAGATGGCCGGCTACCCCCAGGACGTCATGGAGAACGCCGTCGACGTCGGACACTTCCGCACCCTGCACGGCTGGTCGCACGGCGAACTCGCCGCCCCCGTCGCCTTCGACGGCGTGACCTTCCACGTCTCGATGCGGGTGCAGGAGCAGTTCCCGCTGCTGGGCCGCCGTCAGGTCGAGGTCGAGGTCGACGGGTACGGCCTCAGCTGCCTGCACACCGACGTCCACACCCCGGCCCTCGGCCTGGAGATGTGCTCGCTGGTGATGGCCACCGCGACCGGGCCGGGCCGGATGCAGTTCCGGCAGGCCAGCCGCTTCCGGGTGACCGAACCGTCCCGGCTGCCACCCGCCCTGGCCCGCGCCGCGAGCCGCACGCTGTCCCGGCTGCTGGCCGGGCCGATGTTCCGCTTCAGCTGCGAGTTCACCGCCGCGGACTTCCCGATCTGGTCCACCAAGCAGTACCTCTCGCGCCCCCGGCTGGCCGCCGGCGACGGGCCGATCGGCCCGTTCCGCCGCTGGTCCCGCCAGTTCTACCCGCCGCACCGCACCGGCCCGCTCGCGCCGGCGGCCGCCCCCGGCCCGTCGACCGCCGCCGGGGCTCCGGCCGCCGGCCGGCCGCCGACCGCCGCCGAACTGCCGACCACCCCAGTACCGCCGGTCGCCCCCGAACCGCCGGTCGTCCCCGAACTGCCGACCACCCCCGAACCGCCGGTCGCCCCCGAACTGTCGATCACTCCCGAAGGAGAGCACCGCCATGGCGAAACCGCCCGAACCGGGCACGCCCGCCCCTGACTTCGCCCTCCCCGGCCTGCGCCTGACCGGGGACGGCGCGGAGCGCCGCGAGTACCGCCTCGCCGACGCCAAGGGCAGCCCGCTCGTCCTCGCCTTCTACCCCGGGGACGACACCCTGGTCTGCACCCGCCAACTCTGCTCCTACAACACCGACCTGGACCGCTTCGCCGGACTCGGCGCCGCCGTCTGGTGCATCAGCGGCCAGGACCTCGACAGCCACGAACGCTTCGCCCGCAAGCGCGGGTTGGGCCTGCCGCTGCTCTCCGACGCCGGCGAGGCGGTCGCCCGGTCCTACGGCATCACCGCGCCGGGCATCGGCCTGCGCCGCTCCGTCTTCGTCCTCGACGCCGCCGGCACCGTCCGCTGGCGGCACGTCGCCCTGGCCGGGCTCACCTTCCAGCGCCCGGACACCCTGGTCCGGGAACTGGCGGCGCTGGCCGACACCCCGGCCGCGCCGAGGTGACGGCGGGCGCTACAGGCCGAGGACGCGGACCGAACGGTCGGGGAGGCCCTCGTCGATCGGGAGGGCCGGTGACGAGTCCGCGGTAGAAGACGGCGCCGGCGAGGGCACCCCCGCCCCCGGGGACCTCACGGCGCGGCTCGACCCGGCCCGCCGACCCGGGCGGCGCCGGGGCCGGCGGCGCCCGGTCAGCTCTCCCGCGCGAGCGGGGCGTCGGCGCCGGGCGCGGACGGGACGGTGATCACCGGGCAGGGCGCCCGGCGGACCAGGCCGTGCGGGACGGAGCCCAGCCGCAGGCCGGTGAGCCCGCCCCGGCCGTGCCGGCCGACCACCACGGCCAGCGCGTGCGCGGACACCCGGACGAGTTCGTCCACCGGGTCCCCGGCGATCACCTCGTGCGTGAGGTCCAGGTCCGGTTCGTCCGCGCGACAGCCCGCGGTCGACTCGAACAGCCGCCGCCGGATCTCCGGCTCGCTCTCCAGCGGCTCGAACGGCCGCACCGGGGTCCGGCGCACCCACACGGCGCGCAGGGCCGCGCCCCGGCGGCCGGCCAGGTCCGCGGCGAAGCGCACCGCCGCTCCGCAGGCCGGCGAGCCGTCGACGCCCAGCACGACGTACGGCGGCTGGAGGCTGGTGTGCTCGGGCTCGCGCACCACCGCGACCGGGCAGTGCGCCTGGGCGCTGACCGGGACGGCGACGGAGAAGCGGCTCAGCGCCTCCTCCAGCCGGTTGAGCCGGCGCGAACCCAGCACCACCAGCGCGGCCCGCGCCGACTCCGCGCACAGCAGCGGCGCCGGGCTGCCCTCGCGCAGCGCGGAGCGCAGACGCAGCCCCGGGTGGCGTTCGAGCGCGATGCCCTCGGCCTTCTCCAGGGCGACGGCCCCGGCCTCGCGCAGCGACTGCAGGTAGCTGCCGCCGTCGCCGCGCCGGTCGCGGGGCTCGTCCGGCACGACGTGCAGCAGGCTGAGCGGGAGTCCGCGCCGCTCGGCCTCGTCGGCGGCCCAGCCGACGACCACGGGGCTGACCTGTCGGGCGTCGACGCCCAGCACGATCGGGCGGGGTTCGGTGCGAGACGACATGGCTCCTCCACCGCTGGGGCCGGCCGTGTCCGGTGACGGCCGGATCACCTTCCACGCTAGGCGTGCGCCGCGGCTCGGGCGAGGGCCGGGCGACCCCCGTCCGGTCAGAGCGTGAAGGTGCGGCTCTCGCCGGGCCGGACGGTGGACAGCACGCCGTGCAGGCGGATCCGGACGGACTCCCGCCGGTCCGGGGCGAGGGCGACCGTGACGGTCCGGCGGTCGACCGAGAGGCGCACGCCGCGTTCGCCCCGGTAGCACAGGTCCATGGCGAGGCCGCCGAGCGCGGACGGCAGGTGCGGGTCGAGCCCGAGGACCTCCTCGCCCAGTTCGAGGCCGGTGTAGCAGCGCTGCAGCAGGTCGACGGCGCCGGCCATCGCGCCGAGGTGGACGCCCTCGCGGGTGGTGCCGCCCTGCGCGTCGCGCAGGTCCGCGGTCAGCGCGTCGCGGAAGTGCCGCCAGGAGGCGCGGCGGTCGCAGCGGGTCAGTACCCAGGCGTGCACCACGGAGCTGAGGGTGGAGCCGTGGACGGTCCGGCGCAGGTAGTAGGAGACGGTGCGGCGCATCAGCTCGTGGCCGGCTGGGTGGCCGAGGCGGCGCAGCAGGCCGCGGACCTCGCCGGCCGAGAACAGGTACCAGAGCATCAGCGTGTCGGCCTGCTTGGACACCCGGTAGCGGTTGGCGGTGTCGCCCTCGGCCTCCAGGATCCGGTCGAGGCGCCGTAGGTCCGGGTAGCGGCGGCGGTAGGCGTCCCAGTCGAGCTCGGCGAGGCGCCCGTAGCCGTCGAACTGGCTGACCACGCCGTCGTGGAAGGGGACGTGCAGGTGCCGGCCGACCTCCTGCCAGCGGTCGAGCTCCGCGGCGTCCAGGGCCAGCCGCTCCGTCAGTTCGCCGCGCCGGTGCGCGGGCAGGGCGTCGAGGGCGTCGGCGGCCCGGGCGAGCACCCAGGACGCCAGGACGTTGGTGTAGGCGTTGTCGTCGAGCCCCGGGCGGTCGGCCCACGGGTAGGCGTCGTGGTACTCGTCCGGCCCGAGCACCCCGCGGATCGACCAGTGCCCCCGGGCGGGGACGTACTCGGCCGCCGACGCCCAGTACCGGGCGATCTCCAGCAGGGTCTCGGCGCCGGCCTGCGCCAGGAAGTCCAGGTCGCCGGTGGCCCGGTAGTACTGCCAGACGTTGTAGGCGACGGCGGACCCGACGTGCCGCTGCAGGTGGCTGTGGTCGGGCAGCCAGCGGCCGGACAGCGGGTTGAGGTGGACCCGCGGCGACTCCTCCCGCCCGTCGCTCCCGCTCTGCCACGGGTAGCTCGCGCCGCGGCGGCCCTCGGCGCGGGCGGCGCGCCGGGCGGCGTCCAGGCGGCGGTGCCGGTAGCGGAGCACCGCGCGGGCGAGTTCGGGGAACCGCAGTTCGAGCACCCGCAGCACGAACAGCTCGTCCCAGAAGACGTGGCCCCGGTACGCCTCGCCGTGCAGGCCGCGGGCCGGCACGCCGACGTCCAGGCCCGCGGAGTGCTCGGAGAAGGTCTGCAGCAGGTGGAACAGGTCGAGGTGCAGCGGGCCGAGGCCGGGGAAGTCCGCGTCGGTGCCGAAGCGCCGCCACAGCTGCGCCCAGCGCAGCGCGTGGCCCGCCAGCAGTTCGTCGAAGTCCCCGGCCTCGGCGGCGAGTTGCCGGGCGGCGTCGAGCGGGTCGCCGGTGGCGGGGTCGTGCGAGGTGTGGACGGCGACGGCCTTGTCGACGGTGACGGGCACGCCGGCGGCGGCGTCCAGGGCGAAGGTCTGCGCCGTCCAACCCGCCCGGGTCGCGCCGGTGCGGGCGGCCCCGGCCGGCCGGCCCGCGACCCGCACCCGGTGGCGGGCGGCGAGCGCGATGCGGCGGCCCGCGCCGGTGGAGACCTCCAGCCACAGCGTCCCGTCGGCGTCCGCGCCCTGGCCGCGCGGGCGGAGGTGACGCTCCGTCAGGCCGGCGTAGCGCGGCACCCCCGTGTTGGTGACGGTGCCGTCCAGGGCCGAGCGGACCTCCAGCCGCCCGGACCAGTTCTCGGGGGTGAGCACGGTCTCCAGCGCCGCCAGGTGCGGCCGGGCCATGCTGGCCAGGCGGCGCTGCACCAGCAGGGTGCGCCGGCCCGCCGCGTCCTCGCACAGCGCGCGGCGGGTCAGCACGCCGCGCCGCAGGTCGAGTGCGAGTTCCTGCTCGGCGGGCGGCCCGGTGAACCAGGCGCCGTCCGCGGCGCGGAACGTGACGGGCAGCCAGTTCGGGCAGTTCACCAGGTCCTCGTGGGTGAAGGTCCGCCCGCCGACGACCGAGTCGGCACGGTCGTAGCAGCCCGCCAGGTAGGTGCCCGGGTAGTGCACGCCGTCCGCCACCGCCTCGGGCGCGGCGCCCCGGGTGACCAGGTAGCCGTTGCCGACGGCGCACAGCGCCTCCCGCAGCCCTTCCTCGGCCGGCCCGGCGCCGGTCCAGCGCAGCGTCCACGGGTCCGGCATCGGCGGGCGCCCGGCGTCGCGCCGCCCGGTCCTGGCGTCGGATTCCACCGGCCACCTCCGTTCGTGCGGCCCCCGCTCCAGTGTGCCCGCCGCGGCGGCCCCGGCGCCGCGCCGGGCCGGTGCCCGGCGGGCAGAATCGAAGGGACCCGACCGACGTTCCCCCGGGAGCCGGCATGGACGAGACCCGCTCCGGCGAGGCACCGCCGCAGGTGACGGTGTTCCTGCTCGACGACCACGAACTGCTGCGCCGCGGGGTCAAGGACCTGCTGGAGGCCGAGCCGGACCTCCGGGTGGTCGGCGAGGCCGGCACCTGCGCGCAGGCGCTGGCCCGCGTCCCGGCGCTGCGCCCGCAGGTCGCCCTGCTGGACGTCCGGCTGCCCGACGGCGACGGCGTGTCCGTCTGCCGGGACCTGCGGGACCGGATGCCGGACCTGGCCTGCCTGATGCTCACCTCCTTCGACGACGACGACGCCCTGCTCGACGCGATCATGGCGGGCGCCGCCGGCTACGTCCTCAAGCAGGTCAAGGGCGCCGACCTGGTGGCCGCGGTCCGCGCCGTGGCCTCCGGCCAGTCGATGCTCGACCCCGCGACCACCAGCCGGCTGATGGAGAGCCTGCGCCACCAGCAGGACGGCGACGCCGACGAGGCCCTCGACCGGCTGACCCCGCGCGAGCGGGAGATCCTGGCGCTGATCGGCGACGGCCTGACCAACCGGGAGATCGCCCACGAGCTGTACCTGTCCGAGAAGACCGTGAAGAACCACATCTCCCGGCTGCTCGCCAAACTGGGCGTCGAACGGCGCCTGCAGGCCGCCGTGCTCGCCGCGCACGCCGAGGACGAGCACCACCCGCCGCACCGGCGGTGAGTCCGTCCGGCGGCCGGGAGGGGGCCGTCCGGCCCAAGCGCCGCCCCGCCGCCGCGCCGCACTGTGGACGGTGAGGGGGCGCCGCCCCGGCGCCCACCGGCCCGGGAGGGCGTGATGATGTACTGGAACGGATCCGGCACGGGCGGCTGGGGCTTCGGCCTGATGATGCTCGCCGTCCTGCTGTTCCTGGTGCTGCTGGCCGTCGGCGCGGTCGCGCTCCTGCGCCACCCGGGCGGCGCCGCCGGCCCGCGCCCGGCCGACCACCGGCCCGCGCGGCCCGCCGAGCCCGAGCAGGTGCTCGCCGAGCGCCTGGCCCGCGGCGAGATCGACCCCGAGGAGTACCGGAGCCGGCTGGCGGCGCTGCGGCAGGGCGCACCGACCGGGAGGGGGCGGACGCCGTGACCGCCCCCGTCCTCGACGCACCCGCCCTGGAGACGCTGGTCGCCGCGGCCGTCGCCGCACCGTCCGTCCACAACACCCAGCCGTGGCACTTCCGGCTGGTCCCGGAGACCTCCGTGCTGGAGGTGCGGGCCGCCCCCGAGCGCGCCCTGCGCGTGATCGACCCCGACGGCCGGGCGCTGCACATCTCGGTGGGCGCGGCCGTCCTCAACCTGCGCACCGCCGCCCAGCACCTCGGCTGGTCCCCGGAGGTGCGGCTGCTGCCCGACCCGGCCGAGCCCGACCTGCTCGCGGGCGTCGAACTGGACCGCGCCGCCGCCTGCCGCGCCCCCGCCGCCGACGCGCTGTACGACGCGATCTGGCGGCGGCACTCGATCCGCGCCCCGTTCACCGGCCCGCCGGTGCCGGCGGACGTCCTCGCCGAACTCGCCGACACGGCCCGCGCCGAGGACGCCGAACTGGAGTGGCCCGACGACGCCGAGACCGCGCGCCTGCTGCACCTCACCGCCGAGGCGGAACGGTTCGGCGCCACCGACCCCGCCCAGCGGGCGGAGAGCCGCAGCTGGGTGCGGCCGCCGGGCGCCTCCCCGGACGGCATCCCGGTCACCGCGCTCGGCCCGCAGGACGCGGACGGCCGCCTCCCGATGCGCGACTTCGCCGCGCTCGCGCCGGAACGGCACCTCGCCCCGGCCCGGTTCGAGGCCCGCCCGCGGATCGCCGTCCTGCTGACCCGCGGCGACCGCCCGGTGGACTGGCTGCACGCGGGCCTCGCCCTGGAGCACCTGCTGCTCGCCGCCACCGTCCACGGCGTCCGGGCCTCGCTGCTGCACCAGGCGATGGAGTGGCAGGCACTGAGCTGGGCGGTCCGGGACCCCCGGCACGGCCCCGCGTACGCCCAGATGCTGGTGCGGCTGGGCTACGGCCCGGAAGGCGCGCCGACGCCCCGGCGGCCGGCCGCCGAGGTGATCGACGGCTGACCGTCAGCCGGCGCCCAGCGGCACCCGCCACAGCAGCTCGGTGCCGCCACCCGGCCGGGCACGGGCCCGGAACTCGCCGCCCAGCGCCGCGGCCCGCTCGGCGAGGTTCGCCAGCCCGCTGCGCCGCCCGCCCTCGGGCAGGCCCACCCCGTCGTCGGCGACGGTGACGGCGAGGTGCCGGCCGTCCGACTCGACCGCGACGTCCACGGCGCTCGCCTTCGCGTGCCGGGCGGCGTTCGACAGCGCCTCCTGCACGACGGCGGCGGCCTGCTCCGCCACCTCCCGGGGCACGCCCGTGTCGAGGAGCCCGGCCATCCGCAGCGCCGGGGCGAAGCCCAGCAGCGGAGCGGCCCGCTCGACGGCGTCCGCCACGGCGGCGCGCAGCCCGTGGCCGGCCGGCCCGCCCTCGCGCAGCCGCAGGCCGAAGATGGTGGCGCGGACGGTCCGGGCGGTCTCGTCGAGTTCGTCGATGGCCCGCAGCACGCGCTCCCGGGCCTCCGGGTGGTCGATGAACCGGGTCGCGCTCTGCAACGTCATGCCGACCGCGAACAGGCGCTGGATCGCCAGGTCGTGCAGGTCGCGGGCGATCCGGTCGCGTTCCCGCAGCAGCGCGACCTGCTCCGCGTCGCGGCGCCGCTCGGCGAGCTCCATGGCGACGGCGGCCTGCCCGGCGAACGCGACCAGCGGCGTCGACTCCTCCGGTTCGAACCGCGGCGCGCCCTCCGTCCTCGCCAGCATCAGGACGCCGCGCACGCCCAGCTCGGCGGTGCCGATCGGCACCGCCAGCGCGGGACCGAGGCCCTCCCAGCGGGGCGGGCCCGCGGTGATCCGCGGGTCCCTGCCGACGTCGGCGCTGGTGACCGGGGCGCCGGAGCGGGCCGCCGCGCCCATGAACGAGCCCTCCAGCGGCAGCACCAGGCCGCTGTGCGCGGCCGCGCCCACGCCGACGGCGAGCCGCACCTCCAGCTCGTTGCTGCCCGGCACCGGCAGCGCGACCACCGCCAGGTCCGCGCGGGCCACCTCCGCGGCCCGGGACACCAGCAGGTCGAGCACCTCCTGCTCGGAGCTGCCCGACAGCAGGCTGTTGGTGACCGCGGCACCGGCCGCCAGCCACTGCTCCCGCAGCCGGGCCCGGGCGTACAGCCGGGCGTTCTCGATGGCCACGCCCGCGGCGACCGCGAGGGTCTCCAGCACCGCCTCGTCCTCGGCGTCGAACTCGTCGGCCCCGCGCTTCTCGGTCAGATACAGGTTCCCGAACACCCTGCCGCGGATCCGGATCGGCACGCCGAGGAAGCTGCGCATCGGCGGATGGTTCGGCGGGAAGCCGTACGAGGCCGGGTGGTCGGCGATCCGGGACAGCCGCAGCGGCTCGGGCCGGCGGATCAGCTCGCCGAGGATGCCGTGGCCCGCCGGCAGGTGGCCGATCCGCCGGGCCTGCTCCTCGGAGACGCCGACCGGAACGAACTGCGACAGCCGCCGGTCCTCGCCGATCACGCCGAGCGCCCCGTACTCGGCGTCGACCAGCCTCACCGCGGCCTCCACGATGTGCCGCAGCACCTGTGTCAGGTCCAGGTCCCGGCCGATCGCGAGAACCGCCTCCAGCAGGCTGTGCACCCGGTCGCGGGTGCCGCGCGCGGCGTCCAGCCGGCTCTGCAGCTCCTCCAGCAGCTCGTCCAGCCTGAGCTGCGGCAACGGAGCCGGACCGGGACTCTCTTCGGCGTTGCCCACCGTGATCCTCCGGGCTCGGTGACGGCGCCTTCCAGCGTAGGCGCGGCCCCGCCGGGCCGCCGTCGGATGGGGCCGGTCGGCCCCCGACGGGACCTGGCAGGCCCATGGCCCGCGGCGCGGCCGCGGCCAGGCTGGAAGTGGAAGCGCGCGCCACCGGCGGAGGAGTGTGAGAGCGATGCTGGCCCTGACCTACCACGGACCCGGCCGCCGCACCTGGGGAGAGGTCCCGTTCCCGGTGCTCCGGGCACCCGAGGACGCGATCGTCCGGGTCGACGCCGTCACCATCTGCGGCACCGACCTGCACATCCTCAAGGGCGACGTGCCCGAGGTCGCCGACGGGCGGGTGCTCGGCCACGAGGCCGTCGGCACCGTCGTCGAGACCGGCAGCGCCGTGCGCACCGTGGCGACCGGCGACCGGGTCCTGGTCTCCTGCATCTCGGCCTGCGGCCGCTGCGGCTACTGCCGGCGCGCCATGTTCGGACAGTGCACCGGCGGCGGCGGATGGATCCTCGGGCACCTGGTCGACGGCACCCAGGCCGAGTACGTGCGCACCCCCTTCGCCGACAACTCGCTGCACCCGCTGCCGGACACCGTCGACGACGAGACCGCGCTGCTGTTCGCCGACATCCTGCCCACCGCGTACGAGGTCGGGGTCCGCAACGGCCGGGTCGGCCCCGGGAGCACCGTGGCGGTGGTCGGCGCCGGACCGATCGGGCTCGCCGCGATCGCCGCCGCCCGGCTGTACAGCCCGCGCCGGATCGTCGCCGTCGACCTGGCGGAGAACCGGCTCGCCGCCGCCGAACGGGCCGGCGCCGACGAGGTGCTGACCGGCGGCGGCGACACCGACGCCGCGCTGCGCGCGCTCGGCCCGGACGGGCTCGGCGTCGACGTGGCGATCGAGGCGGTCGGCGTCCCGGAGACCTTCGAGCTCTGCACCCGCGCGGTGCGCCCGGGGGGACGGGTCGCCAACGTCGGCGTGCACGGCAAGCCCGCCGTGCTGCACCTGGAGGACCTGTGGATCAAGGACGTCACCATCACCACGGGCCTGGTCGACACCAGCAGCACCCCGCTGCTGCTCGGCCTGCTCGCCGCGAAGCGGCTCGACGTCGGCGGCCTGGTCACCCACCGGTTCGGCCTCGGCGAGATGCCGGAGGCCTACGACGTGTTCGCCGACGCCGCCGGCACCGGCGCGCTCAAGGTCGCCCTGTTCCGCACCTGACCCCGGAGGTGGTCTCCGTGCCCACCCACCCGCGGACCGACCCGTCCGCCGCCGAGACGATCGCCCGCCGGATCGCCGAGCGCGAGGCCGGGCTCGGCCTCGACCGGGACGTGCTGGCCCGCGAGGCCGGCATGTCCCGCCGGTACCTGGAGTACCTGACGTCCGTCGGGCCCGGGTTCGACCCCAACGGCTTCCTGCGGATCGCCGCCGCCCTCGGCCTGTCCTACCGGGAACTCGTCGACGGCCGCGCCGACCTGCCGCCCGGGCAGGCACCGCCCGCGCCCCGGCCGGTGCTGCTCCGGCTCACCGAGGAGCAGTGCTGGGAGAAGATCGGCGCCCGGGGCGTCGGCCGGATCGCCCTGCCCGGCGAGGCCGGGCCGGCCGTCTTCCCCGTCAACTACACCGTCGACCGCGGCACCGTCGTCTACCGCACCCACGAGAACGGCGCCGCAGCCCCGGCGCCCGGCAGCGCGGTGTCCTTCGAGGTCGACCGGATCGACGACCGGCGCAGCAACGGCTGGAGCGTGCTGATCACCGGCACCGCCGAACGGATCGACGACCGGGAGACGCTGCAGCGGCTGATGCGCGACCTCGCCGTCCAGCCCTGGGCGGGCGGTGCGCGCACGCTGTGGATCCGGATCCGGCCGGAGTCCGTCGGCGGACGCCGGATCACCAGCACGCCCCCCGGCGACCAGGACTGAACCCGGGCCGGCCGTCCCGTCCGCCCGTCAGCGGACCAGGACGCGTTCGCCGGAGCGCGGCACGACGGCCGTCCAGCCGAGCTCGCGGTCGATCCGGTCGCGCAGCGCCTGCGAGCCGTCCGGTTCGCCGTGCACCAGGTAGGTCGCGGAGGGGGCGGGCGCCGGGCGCAGCCAGTCGACGATCTCGGCGGCGTCCGCGTGCGCCGAGAACGCCGGGACGTCGACCACCTCCGCCCGGACCGGCACGTAGGTCCCGTACATCTTGAGGACCCGGGCGCCGTCGACCAGGTCGCGGGCGCGGGTGCCCGCGGCCGCGTAGCCGACCACGACGACGGTGTTGCGGGGGTCGGGCAGCAGCCGCCGCAGGTGGCGGACGACACGGCCGCCGGTGGCCATGCCGGAGGCGGACACCAGGACGGCGGGCAGCGGCGAGCTCTCCAGCTCCAGCGACTCCTGGAGGGAGCGGACCGGCCGGAAGGGCTCCGGGCCGATCGCCGCCTCGCCCTGCGCGAGGACCTCCGGGCGCAGTTCGGGGGACCGCTCGGTGAAGGCGTCCCGGTAGATGCGAAGGGTGGCGAGCGCCATCGGGCTGTCCACGAACACCGGGACGCCGGCGGGCAGCCGGCCGGTGCGGCGCAGCCCGGCGAGCTCGTGCAGGATCACCTCGGTGCGGTCGACGGCGAAGGACGGCACCACGACCGTCCCGCCGCGGGCCAGGGTGCGTTCGACCGCCTCGGCGAACCGCTCGCGGGCGGCGCTCTCCTCGTGCCGCCGGTTGCCGTAGGTGGACTCCACCAGCAGCGCGTCGGCACCGGTGAAGGGCTCGGGCGGGTTCAGCAGCGGGTGGACGGGGCGGCCGAGGTCGCCGCTGACCGCGAGGGTGCCGCCGTCCTCCAGGGCCAGGTGCACCCACGAGGAGCCGAGGATGTGCCCGGCCCGGTGCAGGCGCAGCACCGTCCGCTCGGCGATCTCCACCTCGCTGCCGTGCGGCACCGGGACGAAGCGGGCGAGGGTCCGCTCGACGTCGTCCTCGGTGTAGAGCGGCAGTGCCGGGCGGTGCTTGGACCAGCCGTTCCGGTTGGCGTGGTCGGCCTCCTCGCGCTGCAGGCGGGCGCTGTCGCGGAGGATCAGCTCGGCGATCCGGGCGGTGTACGGGGTGGTGAACACCGGGCCGCGGAAGCCGTCCGCGACCAGCTTGGGCAGGTGGCCGCAGTGGTCGAGGTGGGCGTGGGTGAGCACCGCGCAGTGCACGTCGGCGGGGTCGAGCGGCAGCGGACGCCGGTTGCGGCGGCGCAGCTCGGCCGGGCCCTGGAACAGCCCGCAGTCGACCATCACGCGGGCGTGGTCGGTCTCGACGAGGAACTTGCTGCCGGTGACGGTGCCGACACCGCCGAGGAAGGTGAGCAGTCCCGGCCGGGGCGCCGGGGCGGGCTGGTTCTCCATCGGAACCTCCTGGTTCTCCACCGCCCCAGCATCCGCCGGACACCGCCGCACCGCAGCGCACGCCGCCGGGTCCGCCCGGGCCGTGACGGCGCGTCAGCTCGGCTGGCGGCGGGTCCAGTGCGGCTCGACCAGCAGCCACTCGGCGTCCCAGCGGGCGTAGCGGCGGCGATCGAGGACGCACCGTCCGCCGTCCCGGACCAGGACGCCGACCAGCGGCAGGGTGGCGCCGGTCAGCAGGGCCGCGATCCAGGCCGTCGCGACGGCCTGGCCGGTGGTGGCCGGCGCGCGGACGACCGCGCCGGCGGCGTCCAGCCAGATCCGCACCTCGGCGCCGGCGCGCTCGCCGGGGACGACCCGGGCGACGGCCCGGTGGGAGGTGCCGTCGGCGGTCCAGGTGACGGTGGCCGGGACCGTCGCGGTGCCGGCCCCGACCGGGACGTCCTCGGTCAGCCGCGCCGTCACCGGATGCCGGGACGCGGCCTCCGCCCGGGCGGCCCGGGCCTGGTCGTGATGGACCGCCAGGCCGACGGCGAGGGCCATCGGCAGGCCGGCCACCGCCAGGGCCAACGCCAGCGCGGTCAGCCACCACTGGACCCGGTCGCTGCCCCGCCGGAGCGGGTTCTTCCGTTGCCGCAGACGCCTGCGCATGACGTCGCCTCCTCCTCGGTCCACCGTGGCCCGTCCCTGCCACCAGACTCCCCCCGCCGGCCGCGGCGGCACATGGGTCCGAACGGCCCTTTTCGAGGGGCAAGGGGCCCGTAGGGCGGGTCGGCGGGCCGGTCCGCTCACCCGCCCTGGACCAGAACGCGAGGTGCACGGTCGGCCACGCTCGCGGGACGGAACCGGACGAGGCGGCCCCTGGAGCGCTGTGCCGGGTGCCGGACGAGGCTCTGGAGCCGCTGTGCCGGCGCTGCCGGAGCGCGACTCGGGCGGCCGCCCGGGGACGGTCGCCGCAGCGGAGCAGGCCGCCCGGGCGGCACCGGTCGGTGGCGCGGACAGCCCGAGCGCCTCGGTGCGCCGGCCGGGAGGGACGCTCCGGAGGCGCGGCGGCTGCCGGCCGAACCGGAGCAGGAACTCCGGCGGGTGCTGCGGCTGCCCGTCGTCGAGGCCGCGACCGGGCGCCGGCCCGGTACGCCCTGCGGGACCTGCCGGACGGCCGACC
Source organism: Kitasatospora sp. NPDC059646 (assembly GCF_042734615.1). Taxonomy (NCBI): domain Bacteria; kingdom Bacillati; phylum Actinomycetota; class Actinomycetes; order Kitasatosporales; family Streptomycetaceae; genus Kitasatospora; species Kitasatospora sp. NPDC059646. The sequence goes on along the minus strand of NZ_JBHWDS010000021.1, from coordinate 52,783 downwards.
CGACCCGATCGCGGCGGCCGGGCCGTTCGGCTTCGAGCCGCGCGCCGCCCACGACCCCACCTCGCCGCTGCGGCCGGTTCGCGGACGGCCGCTGGGCGTGGCGGGTCGGCAGGAGCGCGGCGGACGGGCCGAGGGGGGAGTGGGTGGCGGGGCGGTACGGCCGGGCCCTCCGGTCTGCCGACCGGTCCGGCGGGTGGGGAGCGCGCTCGGTGATCCCGCCGCGCCGCGCGGCGGGCCGAGGGGCTGGTGGCCGACGGGTGGGGAGCGTGTTTCGGGGCCGCGGTGCCGTTGAGGCCGGTTCGTGACGGCCGGTGCGCGCGGCGGGCCGACGGGGGAGTTGGTGTCCGAGCGGCAGGAATCGGTCATCCGGTTCGCCGACCTGTCCGGCGGGTGCGGAGCGCGCTCGGCGGTGCCACCTCGCCGCTGTGGCCGGTGCGCGGGGGCCGAGGGGCGGCACGGGAGCGGGTGGGGGAGCAGGCTGGGGGGAGGAGCCGAGTCCGTCCGCTGCCCACGGATCGCCGTCGCTGTCGGGCGGGCGCCGAGAGGCGGGAGGACGCGATGCGCGGCACGGAGTCGTCGGTCGGGGCGGCGGGCGCCTGGGTGGTGGACCGGCCCGGTCCGGTGGGGTCGGGGGGCGGGGCCGGGCCGCTCGGGTGGGAGCGGCGGCCTCCGCCGGTGCCCGGGGCGGGGGAGATCCTGGTGGAGGTGGAGGCGTGCGGTGTGTGCCGCACCGACCTGCACCTCGCGGAGGGCGACCTGCCGCCGCACCTGCCCCGGTGCACACCGGGCCACGAGGCGGTCGGGCAGGTGGTGTCGACCGGCCCTGGGGTGACGGAGTTCGCGGTCGGCGACCGGGCCGGGGTGGCCTGGCTGGCCGGGACGTGCGGCCGGTGCCGGTACTGCCGCAGCGGGCGGGAGAACCTGTGCCCGGAGTCGACGTACACCGGTTGGGACCGGCACGGGGGCTATGCCGATGCCATCACCGCCGACGCCCGGTTCGCCTACCGGCTGCCGGAGGGGCCGCCGGCCGAGGAACTCGCGCCGCTGCTGTGCGCCGGGATCATCGGCCACCGGGCGCTGGAGCGGGCCGAGTTGCCCGAGGGCGGGCTGCTCGGCATCTACGGCTTCGGCGCGTCCGCGCACCTGACCGCGCAGGTCGCGCTGGCGCGGGGCGCGCGGCTGGCCGTGTTCACCCGCGGCGCGGCCGCCCGGGGCCTGGCGCGGGAACTCGGTGCGGGCTTCGCCGGCGACTCGTACGACCCGCCGCCGGAACCGCTGGACGCGGCGATCCTGTTCGCGCCCGCAGGCGAACTCGTGCCGGTCGCCCTGGCCGCGCTGGACCGGGGCGGCACCCTGGCGGTCGCCGGCATCCACCTCACCGACATCCCCGTCCTGAACTACCGGCAGCACCTGTTCCAGGAGCGGTCGCTGCGCAGCGTCACCGCCAACACCCGGGCCGACGGCCGGGCGTTCCTGGCGGAGGCCGCCCGGGTGCGGCCGACGGTCCGGGTCGTGCGCTACCCGCTGCGGCGCGCGGACGCGGCGCTCGCGGACCTCGCCGCCGATCGGGTGACGGGCGTCGCGGTTCTCGTCCCGTAACGCCGGGAGAGCGGGCCGCGGATTGCCTCCGAGGCAAATGTACGGACAATTCCAGAGGGATTTGCCCTGGTGTCTTGCGGTGGGTCGGCGGGGCGGCCTAGCTTAATGTCCGTACATTTGGCCAGGCCGGGGAGGCCCCTTTGACCAGCAAGCATCACCGGATCGTGATCATCGGCGGCGGGACCGCCGGAATCTCGGTCGCCGCCCGGCTCCGACGGGCCGGGGAACGGGACGTCGCGGTGCTCGACCCGAGCGACCGGCACTACTACCAGCCGCTGTGGACGCTGGTCGGCGGCGGGCGGGCGCCGCTCGCGGAGAGCATCCGGCCGCAGGCGTCCGTCATGCCCAAAGGCGTGACGTGGATACGCCGCGCCGCCGTCGCCGTCGACCCCGAGGCCCGGGAGGTGACGCTGGACGACGGCGGCACGGTCTCCTACCAGCAGCTCGTGGTCTGCCCCGGCATCCAGCTGGACTGGGACCGGGTGCCGGGCCTGGAGGCGGGGCTCGGCAAGGACGGCCTGTCCAGCAACTACCTGCCGCAGCACGCCCCCGCGACCTGGCGCTTCATCCGCGAGACCCGCTCCGGCAGCGCGGTGTTCAGCATGCCGACGGGCGCCATCAAGTGCGGCGGCGCACCGCAGAAGATCGCGTACCTGGCCGCCGACCACTGGCGCAAGGAGGGCGTGCTCGGCAACATCGACGTCCACCTGGTGATCCCCGGCGCGGCCATCTTCGGCGTCCCGGAGTTCGCCCGCGTGCTGGACGACGTGGTGCGCCGGTACGGCATCAAGGTCCACTACGGCAGCGAGGTCACCGAGGTGCGCCCCGGCTCGCGCGAGGTGGTCGTCACCGACCTGGCCACCGGCGGCACGACGACGCTGCCCTACGACGTCGCCCACCTGGTGCCGCCGCAGAGCGCCCCGGACTGGGTCAAGCGCAGCCCGCTCGCCGGCGCCGACGACCCGGCCGGCTACGTCGAGATCGACAAGCACACCATGCGGCACGTCCGCCACCCCGACGTGTGGGCGCTGGGCGACGCCGGATCGTCCCCGAACTCCAAGACCGGCGCCGCGGTGCGCAAGCAGGCGCCCGTCCTGGTCGAGAACCTGCTCGCCGCCCTGAACGGCCGCCCGCCCACGGCCTCCTACGACGGCTACTCCTCCTGCCCGCTGACCACCGCCCGCAACAAGATGCTGCTCGCCGAGTTCGACTACAGCGGTCGGCCCGCCCCGTCGATCCCGCTGATCGACACCGTCCGCGAGCGCACCGACATGTGGCACCTCAAGCGGCGCGGACTGCCGTTCCTCTACTGGAACCTGATGCTCCGCGGCCTCGCCTGACCCCCGCCGCGCGACCCCCCTTCACGCCCCGTCCACCAGGCCGCAGGCCGCCCGGGGCGCAACCACCCACCCTCCTCAGGAGTTTGAGATGACGACGCCTGCCTCCGGGCCGCTGGTCCTCGTGCAGTTCTACCTCGACTGCCTCTCCCACGCCTCGTACCTGGTCGGTGACCGCACCACCGGCCGGGCCGTCGTGGTCGACCCCCAGCGCGACATCCACGCGTACCTGGAGACCGCCGAGCAGCACGGTCTGACCATCGAGCGGGTCATCGAGACCCACATCCACGCCGACTTCCTCTCCGGCCACCTGGAGCTGGCCGAGCGCACCGGCGCGCGCATCTCCTACGGCTCCGTCGCCGAACTCGACTTCGACACCGACCCGCTGGGCGACGGCGAGCGGCTCTCGCTCGGCGAGGTCGACCTGGAGATCCTGCACACCCCGGGCCACACCCCGGAGTCGATCTGCGTCGTGGTGCGCGAACACGCCGACGACGCCGTCCCGTACGGCGTGCTCACCGGCGACACGCTGTTCATCGGCGACGTCGGCCGCCCCGACCTGCTCAGCTCGCGCGGCCGCTCCGCCGAGGAGATGGGCCGCCTGCTGTACCGCTCCACCCGCGCCCTGCTCACCCTCCCCGACGACACCCGGGTCTACCCGGCGCACGGCGCCGGCTCGGCCTGCGGCAAGAACCTCTCCACCGAGCTGAGCTGCACCATCGGCAACCAGCGCCGCGACAACTACGCGCTGGCCGACATGACCGAGGACGAGTTCGTCGCCGTGGTGGCCTCCGGCCAGCCCGCCGTGCCCGCCTACTTCGCGTTCACCTCGGTGCGCAACCGCCAGGCCCGCCCGGTGCTGGACGAGGACACCGCCGTCCCCGCGCTCGCCCCGGAGGAGTTCCTCGCGGCTCGGGCGGGCGGCGCCACCGTGCTCGACACCCGGGACCCGGAGGCGTTCGCCGCCGCCCACCTGCACGGCGCGGTCAACATCCCGCTCGGCGGCCGGTTCGCCGAACTCGCCGGCCAGGTCCTCGACGCCCAGGACGCCATCGTCCTGTGCGGCGACCCGGACACCGCCGTCGAGGCCCGGAACCGGCTGGCCCGGATCGGCTTCGACCGCGTGCTGGGCGCCCTGGCCGCCCCGGTGGGCGCCGTCGACGCCGGCTGCCTGACCACCGCGACACGCCTGGAGGCCGAACAGCTCGCCGCCGAACTGGCCGGCGCCGGCAGCGAGTTCGAGCTGCTGGACGTGCGCGGCCCGGGCGAGGTGCGGGACAACGGCACCATCCCCGGCGCCCGGCTGGTCCCGCTGCCGGAACTGCTCGCCCGGCTCGGCGAACTGCCGACCGGCCGGCCGCTGACCGTGATCTGCGCCAGCGGCAACCGCTCCTCGGTGGCCGCGTCCGTGCTGCGCGCCCGCGGCTTCGAGACCACCGACCTGCGCGGCGGCTTCGGCGCCTGGCACGGCGAGGTCGCCCGCCCCGCCGACAGCGCCCCGGACGGCGTCACGGCGTGAGCGTGCTGATCACCGCTCTGCTCTGCGGAGCCGTGGTCGGCGTGGCGCTCGGCGCGCTCGGCGGCGGCGGGGGAGTGCTCGCGGTCCCGGCCCTGGTGTACCTGCTGGGCGTCGCGCCCGCCGAGGCCGGGACGACCAGCCTGGTCATCGTCACCGCCACCACCGTCACCGCGCTGCTCCGCCACGCCGGCACCGGGAACGTCCGGTGGCGGACCGGCACGCTGTTCGCCGCGGCCGGCGTCCTCCCGGCGATCGGGACGTCCGTGCTGGCCCACCGCATCCCGCAGTCGGTGCTGACCGGCGCGTTCGCCGTGCTGGCCGCCGTGGCCGCCGCGGCCATGCTGCGCGGTGCCCGGACGGCGCGGCGGGCACCCGCCGCGGACGGCGACGCCGCCGTTCCGTCCGGGCCACCGGCCGGCCGGGGCGGGCGGCTGCGGACGGTCGCGGCCGGCGCCGGACTGGGCGCGGTGACCGGGCTGCTGGGCGTCGGCGGCGGCTTCCTGGCGGTGCCCGCGCTGGTGTCGGTGCTGCGGCTGCCGATGCGCAGGGCCGTCGGCACCAGCCTGGTGGTCATCCTGATCAACTCGCTGGTCTCCCTCGCCACCCGGCTCGCGGTCTCCGGCATCTCGCTCGACCTGGCGGTGTTCGGGCCGTTCGTCGGCGCCGCGATCCTCGGCGCCTGGGACGGCAGGCGGCTGGCGGGCCGGCTCTCCGGCGCCGCGCTCCAGCGGGCGTTCGCCGCCGTCCTGCTGGCCGTCGCCGCCTTCATGCTGATCGGCGCCGCCGCCTGACGGCTCCCACGACCGCCGCCCGGGACCCGTCCCGGGCGGCGGTCGGCCGATTTTGAGCTGTCCCCCCGGAAGCACGAACATTGATCGCGTGCTGCGCACCACCCATCCGATCGACCCCAGGACGGCGCCGTGACCTCCGACCCCGGGCCCAGGCCCCTCTCCCGGTCCGCGGGCAGTCCGCTCTGGGCGCAGCTCCGCGCCGACCTGCTGCGCCGGCTCGACGAGGGCGAGTTCCGCGACGTGTTCCCCGGCGAGCACGACCTGGTCGCCGAGTACGGGGTCAGCCGGCACACGGTCCGCGAGGCGCTGCGGGGGCTCCGCGAGGAGGGCCTGGTCAGCGCCGGGCGCGGCAGGGCCTCCCGGTTCACCGCCAGCCGCCCGCTGGAGCAGGACGTCGGCGAGGGGTACAGCCTGTTCCGCTCCGTCGAGGAGGTCGGCGCCGTCCAGCGCAGCGTGGTGCGGGCGCTCGACCGGCGGGCCGACGGCGTGATCGCCGCCCGGCTGGGCCTGGAGGAGTCGACGCCGCTGGTCTACCTGGAACGCGTCCGGCTGGCCGACGAGGAGCCCCTCGCGGTGGACCGGATCTGGCTCCCGGCGGACGTGGCCGCGCCGCTGCTGGACGTCGACTTCACCCACACCTCGCTGTACGACGAGCTCGAACGCCACTGCGGCAGCCGGATCTGCGGCGGCTGGGAGCGGATCCGCGCCGTCGTCCCCGGGCGGGGGGAGCGGATCCTGCTCGACTGCCCGGAGACCACGGCGCTGCTCGCGATCGACCGGCTCGGCCGTGACGACGGCGGCCGCCTGATCGAGTGGCGCCAGACCCTGGTCCGGGCGGACCGGTTCGCCGTCTCGGCGGCGTTCACCGCGCACGACTACCGGATGGGCGCCCCGGTCCAGATGGCCTGACGCCCCGCCGGCGGACCGGCGGGGCGTCAGGCCCGGCCCCGCCGCGTCAACCGCGCGGCGGCGGCAGGAGTTCGGCGAGGAGCGGCGCGACCTGCGCGGTCTCCAGCAGGAAGCCGTCGTGGCCGTGCGGGGACGCGATGGTGCGCAGTGCGTCGGCGTGCGGCAGGAGGGCCGCCAGCTCGGCCTGCTGGGCGGGCGGGTAGAGGCGGTCGGAGTCGACGGCGGCGACCAGGGCGGGCGCGGTGACGCGGCGCAGCGCGGCGGCGGTGCCGCCGCGGTCGCGGCCGAGGTCATGGGCGTTCATCGCCTCGTTGAGGACGACGTAGCTGCCCGCGTCGAACCGGCGGGCGAGCTTCGAGGCGTGGTGGTCGAGGTACGACTCGACGGCGAACCGGCCGCCGCGCCACGGGTGTTCGCCCGGTTGGGGAGCGCGGCCGAAGCGGTCGGCGAGCTCGGCCTCGCTGCGGTAGGTGATCTGGGCGAGGCGGCGGGCCAGACCGAGGCCGCGGTGCGGCCCGGCGCCGTGCGGAAGGTGGTGGTAGTCGCCGCCGTGCCAGCCCGGATCGGTGCGGATCGCGTGCAACTGCGCGGAGGCGTGGGCGATCTGCTCGGCGGAGGCGGCGGCCGCGGTGGCCAGCACCAGCAGCGCGCCGACCCGCCGAGGGTGCGTCACCGCCCATTCCAGGGCCCGCATTCCTCCCATCGACCCGCCGACCACCAGCGCCCACCGGTCGATGCCGAGCGCGTCGGCGAGCCGGACCTCGGCGGCGACCTGGTCGCGCTGGGTGAGGAAGGGGAAGCGCCCGCCCCAGGGCCGCCCGTCCGGCGCGGGCGCGGACGGACCGGTCGAGCCCTGGCAGCCGCCGAGCACGTTCGGCGCCACCACGAACCACCGGTCGGTGTCCAACGCCCGCCCGGGGCCGACCAGTTCGTCCCACCAGCCGGCCGTGGGATGGCCGGCCCCGGCGGGCCCGGCGAGGTGGCTGTCGCCGGTCAGCGCGTGCAGCACCAGCACCGCGTTGGAGCGGTCCGCCGCGAGCGTCCCCCAGGTCTCGTAGGCGAGCCGCCCGCCCGGCAGGGCACCGCCCGCCTCCAGGGCGAGCGGCCCGGGCAGCGCGAACCAGCGCCGCCCGCCGACCGGGTCGCCGTCCCGCCACGCCCCGGTGGCGGGCGGAACGGCGAGGCCCACCGCGCCGTTCAGGACGCGCCCTTCGCCGAGCGGAAGCCCGCCTCCAGGTCCGCCTTCAGGTCGGTGACGCTCTCCAGGCCGACCGACAGGCGCACCAGGCCCGGCGCGGTGCCGGTGGCCGCCAGCTGCTCGGCGTCCAGCTGGCTGTGCGTGGTGGACGCCGGGTGGATCACCAGGCTGCGCACGTCGCCGATGTTGGCGAGGTGGCTGAACAGCTCCAGCCCGTCGACGAACCGCCGCCCGGCCTCGACGCCGTCGCGGAGCTCGAAGGAGAGCACCGCGCCCGCGCCGCGCGGCAGGTAGTGCTGCGCCGCCGCGTGCCAGCGGCTGGACGGCAGGCCCGGGTAGTGGACCGCCGCCACCTCGTCGCGGGCGGCCAGCCAGCGGGCCAGCTCCAGCGCGTTGGCGGTGTGCCGCTCCAGCCGCAGCGACAGCGTCTCGATGCCCTGCAGCAGCAGGAACGCCGAGTGCGGGGACAGCGCCGGGCCGAGGTCGCGCAGCAGCTGGACGCGCAGCTTGGCGGCGAACGCGCCCGGGCCGAGGGCGTCCCAGAACCGCAGGCCGTGGTAGCTCGGGTCGGGCTCGGTGAAGCCCGGGAAGCGCGCGGGGTCGGCGCCGAAGTCGAAGGTGCCGCCGTCCACGACCACGCCGCCGATGGTGGTGCCGTGCCCGCCGAGGAACTTGGTCGCCGAGTGCACGACCACGTCCGCGCCGTGCTCGATCGGCCGCAGCAGGAACGGCGTCGGCACCGTGTTGTCGACGATCAGCGGCACCCCGGCGGCGTGCGCGACGTCGGCGACGGCGCGGACGTCCAGCACGTTGCCGCGCGGGTTGCCCAGCGACTCCGCGAACAGCGCCTTGGTGTTCGGACGGATCGCGGCCCGCCAGGCGTCCAGGTCGTCCGGGTCCTCGACGAAGCTCACCTCGATGCCGAACCGGGGCAGGGTGTGCCGCAGCAGGTTGTAGGTGCCGCCGTACAGCGAGGCCGAGGAGACCAGGTGGTCGCCCGCGGCGGCGACGGTGAGCAGCGCCAGCGTCTCGGCGGCCTGCCCGGAGGCCAGCGCGACGGCCGCCACGCCGCCCTCCAGGGAGGCCAGGCGCTGCTCCAGCACGTCGGTGGTCGGGTTGTGGATCCGGGTGTAGATGTTGCCCGGCTCGGCGAGCGAGAACAGGTCGGCGGCGTGCGCGGTGTCCCGGAACGCGAACGAGGTGGTCTGGTAGATCGGCACCGCCCGGGCCCCGGTCGCCGGGTCGGGCTGCGCGCCCGCGTGGATCTGCCGGGTCTCGAACGACCAGCCGGGGGTGCTCTGCTCGGACATGCTGCTCCTGTACGCGTGCGGGACCGGACGGCCGCACGGGGCCGTCGCGGGAGGAGGGTCGACGGGCCGCCGGACGGAGGGACGGTGGACGCAGGGCCACCGGGACGGCCGTGGCGCCAGGTAAGCACAGCGCGGGAACGGCCCGCCAGCGGATCGCCGGAGCGGACACGCGGGGACACGCGGCGACACACGGCCGAGACCTGACGGGACATCATCCGATCATCAGGTCATACGAGTTCACGAGGCCGGATCGGCCGGGACGCCCAGCAGCGCGAGGAACGCGGCGGTGGCCGGCGTGTGCCCCCCGCGGCTCCACACCACCGTCTCGACCCGGGTCGGCGCGTCCGCGACCTCGACCGCGGCCACCCCCGTCAACTGCGCCGCGTACGCGGCCGGGAGCATCGCCACCGCCAGGCCCGGGCCGACCAGGCGAGGCATGTAGGCCGCGTCGGTGACCTCGAACGCCACGTCGCGGACGAGGCCGGCCGCGCCGAACGCCAGATCGGTCTGGGCCCGCCCGGCGGTGCCCGCCGGCAGGTCGACGAACTGCTCGGCGGCCAGCTCCCGCAGCTCCACCCGGGACCGGGCGGCCAGCGGATGGTCCGGCGCGACCACCGCGACCAGTCGGCCGCGGGCCAGCTCACGGGCCGTCACCCCGTTCGGGCGCTGCGTCGGCGGCAGGCCGAGGAACGCCACGTCCAGGGCGCCCCGGCGGACCTGCTCGACCAGGTCGTCGCTGGCCCCGACCCGCAGCGAGACCCGCACCTGCGGGTGGCGCGTGCGGAAGGCGTGCAGGCCGGCCGGGATGTCCACGGCGGTGACGGTGGGGATCAGCCCGACCGCGAGCCGCCCGCGCACCTCGCCGACCGCCGCCGCCACCTCGGCCGCCGCCCGTTCCGCCGCCTCCACGCACTGCCGGGCGGCCGGCAGGAAGGCCTCGCCGGCGGCGGTCAGCCGCACCCGGCGGCTGGTGCGCTCGAACAGCCGGGCGCCCAGCTCCTGTTCGAGCCGGGAGATCTGGTGGCTGAGCGCCGACTGCACCACCAGGCAGCGCTCCGCGGCCCGGGTGAAGTTGAGCGTCTCGGCCACCGCGAGGACGTAGCGCACCTGCTGGAGCTCCATGCGGGCCATCCTGCATCCATCGCGGACCGAGATCAATGCGCTGACGAACAGGTGTTGGACTCATCGATCGGACGAACGCCAGACTCGTCGGCATGTCAGCCACCGACCGCACCACCGACCGCACCGTCCCTGCCGCGCCGGGCAGTTCGGGCCTCGGCACGCTGCCGCGCACCGCGCTCACCGCGCTCGCCCCCGCCGTCTGGGGCACCACCTACGTGGTCACCACCGAACTGCTGCCGCCCGGCCACCCGATGTTCGCCGGGCTGCTGCGCGCCCTGCCCGCCGGCCTGATCGCGCTCGCCGTCACCCGGGCGCTGCCGCGCGGCACTTGGTGGGGGAAGGCCGCCGTCCTCGGCGTGCTGAACATCGGGCTGTTCCTGCCGCTGCTGTTCACCGCGGCCGAACGCCTGCCCGGCGGGGTCGCCGGCACCCTCGCCGCCGCCCAGCCGATGGTCGTCGCCGTGCTGGCCGTCGTCGTGCTGCGTCAACGCCTGTCCGCCCGGCGGCTGTGGTGGGGCCTGGCCGGCGTGCTCGGCGTCGGACTGGTGGTGATCGGCCCGAGCGCGGCCCTGGACGCCGTCGGCGTCGCGGCCGGACTCGGCAGCGCCGCCACCATGGCGCTCGGCGTCACCCTCACCAAGCGCTGGGGCCGCCCCGAAGGCGTCTCCCCGCTCGCTCTCACCGGCTGGCAGCTCACCGCCGGCGGCCTGTTCCTGCTCCCGCTCACCGCCCTGTTCGAGGGCGCCCCGCCGGCCGTCGACGGACGGGCCGCGCTCGGCTACCTGTGGCTCGGCCTGGTCGGCGGACTGCTCACCTACGCCCTGTGGTTCCAGGGCATCGCCGTCCTCCCGGTCACCAACGTCGCGGTGCTCGCGCTGCTCTCCCCGCTGGTGGCCGCCGTACTCGGCGCGGTGGTGCTCGACCAGACGCTCGGCCCGGTCCAGCTGGTGGGCTTCGCCCTCGCGCTCGCCTCGATCGTCGCCGGACAACTCCCCGACCGCCGCCCCGCCCCCGCCCGGAGCTGACCGGCGATCGGATGCCGCGGCTCCCGCCCGGTGCCGTCAGACCCGGCGGATGGTGTTGATCGAGATGGCGTCGACCTTCATGACCTTCACCACGTCATTGGCCTTCGGCGCGTGCACCACCATGCCGTTGCCGATGTACATGGCGACGTGGCTCCGGTCGGACTTGTAGACCACCAGGTCGCCGGGCTGCGCGTTGTGCCAGTCGGTGCCCACGTTGGTGCCGACCGTCGCCTGCTCCTGCGAGGTGCGCGGCAGCGAGACGCCGGCCTTCGCGTACGCCCACACCATCAGGCCGGAGCAGTCGAAGGTGTTCGGACCGCTCGCGCCCCAGATGTAGTCCGCACCCTGCTTGCTGAGCGCGGCGTCCACCGCGACCTTGGCCGCGCCGCTGGCCTGCGGCAGGGTGGTCGGGTCGACCCGGGAGGCGCTCCGCGAGGCGGACCCGTCGTCGCCCCGGGTGATCGCGGCCCGGTCGGCGGCGGACAGCGTGGAGAGCAGCCTCTGCGCCTCCTGCAGCTTGGACTGCACGGTCGCCTTGGCCTCGTTGAGCGCCTGGGTCTGGCCGTCCAGCTCGGCGAGGACGGCCGCCGCCTCCTGCTTCTGCTGGTTCAGCCGGCGCTGCTGGTCCTGCAGCGCCTTCAGGGTGGCGGTCTGGGTGCTGGCGGCCTGGTCGAACGAGGACGCCTGGGCCAGGTACGCGTCCGGGTCGGTGGAGAGCATCAGCCGCACCGACGGATCCATCCCGCCCTGCCGGTACTGCTCGCCGGCCACCGCCGCCAGTCCGGACGCCAGCTCGGTCAACTGGTCCTGGCTGCGCGCCAGCTGGTCCTGGAGCTGGTCGGCCTGCTTGCGCAGCTGGTCGGCCCGCTCCTTGGCGCCGTTGTACTTCTCGGCCGCCTGCTCCTGCTCCTCGGCGAGCTTGTCGACCTGGGCCTTCACCTCGTTCTTGTTCGGCTGCGCGGGCGCGGCGTGCGCGGCGACCTGCGCGGAGAGGGCGATCGTGGTGGCGGCGGCACCGGTCAGGACGTACGTGCGGGCGCGGCTCGCCTGCTTCGGACGGCGATGGGAAGCCATGCGGGGCTCCTTCCTGCTGCTCCGGTCGGATGCGAGTGATCGTCCGACAATGAGTTCGATGCCAGACCGTAATCAGCCGCGGGCCCCCGCGTCCACTTCCGCAGGTCGCCGAACCCGCCGACGCACCGGACCCGCTGACGGTCGATCAGTGGTGACGTACCTGTCGGCGGGCGTCGATAGCGTGTTCGCATGAACGACGCCCACCACGATCTGCGCCGCCTGCGGCCCGACGCAGAACCGGCCGCAGTGGCAGCCCTGCTCCCCGCCGGACGGCTGGTCGGACCCGACGACAACGACCCGGACGCCCCGCCCGTCCTCTGGATGAGCGACGGGCCCGCACCCCTCGGCCTCTGGGAAGAACTCCACCGCGAGCACCCCACCAGCGGCCTGTGGCCGCTCCTGCTCGCCCCGCTCTCCACCACCGACGGCGCCTTCCGGCCCTGGGGCACCGGCGAACTCGCACCCCGCGCCGGCACCGCACCCGACCTGTACGACCCCGCCGCCCTGCTGCGCACCGGCTGGGAGTACTCCACCACCCTGGTCGACGCCGACGAGGACGGCGAGCCCCTCGACCCCGAGGAGGCCGCGGAACTCGCCGGCAGCATCGCCCCGTTCACCGACGGCTGGCCCGGCCCGGCGCCCGCCGCCGCACACCTCGGCGACCCCGACGCGGCGGCCCGCTCGCTGGCCCGCAACCTGCTCGCCGCCAACGAACACCTGCGGATCGGCCTGGTCCCCGCCGCCACCGGCGCCGAAGCGCTCACCGCCTGCGGCTGGACCGGACCGGTCAACCACGAGGACGACGTCGCCAAGGTATCCGCCGTCCTGCTCGACTGGGAGCGCCGCTACGGCACCCGCGTGGTCCAGGTCGGCTTCGCCGACCTCGAGTTGAGCGTCTCCGCCCCGCCCCGGGACGGCGACACCGCCCTCCGGATCGCCGCGGAACACCTCGCCTTCTGCCCCGACAACATCTTCCAGGGCGCCGGCTCCCTCGCCGAGTACGCCCCCGGCCTGGTCGGCGCCGACCAGTGGACCTTCTGGTGGGACTGACCGGGCCGACGGCCGCTCCGCCAAGTCCCGCTCCATGGCCGTGACATGCCTGAGCGTCAGTCCGACTCGGCCCCGAATCGCCCGTGCGGGTGGAGAGTTGCCCGAGGACTCACTCCGCCGGGTGGTTTGGGGGCCGGACCAGCAGGTTCGCCCGTGAACCGACCCTAGGCTTCGGACCATCCGGAACCGGCCGAAGCCGGACGGGCCGACGGACGGCCGCCGGCCCGCCGGGGCGACGAGGGGGAACCACGTGACGGACACCGCCCGCACCGAAGCGGACTCGATGCTGCGCCGCACCCTCGGCGAACGCCGGATCGCCCTGGTCGCCTGGCGGCTGCTCGTCCTGCAGAACGCCCACCCGGCCGTCGGCGCCGGAGTCGGCCAACTGTCCACCTACCGCAGCCACCCCTGGCGGCGCGTGGAACACACCATGGACAGCGGCCGACGCCTGTTCTTCTCCGACCAGCAGGCCCTGCACCGCGAGATCGAGCGACTCGAACGGAGCCACCGCCGGATCGCCGGCGTCGACGACCGGGGCCGCCCCTACACCGCACTCGACCCGGCCGTCCGGGTCTGGGTGCTGGTCACCCTGTACGAGGCCATGACGGCACTGCGGGCGCTCTCCGGCCGCCCGCTGGGCCCCGCCGAACTCGACCGGCTCTACCAGGAGTTCCGGGAGGTCTGCGCGGCGTTCAAGCTCCCCGACGAGCTGTACCCGCCCACCGCCGCCGACGTCCCCGGCTACCTCCGCGCCACCATCCGCGACACCCTCGAACTCACCGACGCCGCACGGGACATGCTGTACACCGTCCTCACCCGCGCCCCCGCCCCGCGCCGCCTCGGCCGGCTCCGCCCCGGCTGGCCGCTGCTGCGCCGGCTCGTCGCCCGCTTCCTCACCGCGCTCACCCTGGCCGACCTGCCGGCCGAGTTCCGCGCCAAGTGCGGCCTGCCGCGCAGCCGCAGCGCCGCCGCGCTGTCCTGGACGGTCCACCGGGGCGCCCGCCTGATCGCCGAGCGGCTGCCCGACCGGCTCCGCTACCGCACCCTGCCCGACGGGGAGCGGGCCCGGCCCGCCACCGCCCGGCCACCCCGGCCGCCACGCGCGCCACGGCGGGACGACCGGCCGGCCCGGCTCACCGCCTTCTACCACCAAGTGCTGGACCAGACCGGTGACGGACGCCTCACCGCCGCCGACTTCCAGGCCATGGCGCACAACGTCTGCTGGCCGTTGGAGCTCGACCAGGAAGCCGAGACGGCCGTCTACGCGGCCTTCGACACCTGGTGGCGGCAACTGCTGGCCGACACGGACGCCAACGGCGACGGCGAGGTCTCCGCCGAGGAGTTCGTCGCCGCGACGCTGGCCGGCCTCGACCGCGACCCCGACTACCTGAGCCGCGGCCTGCACGTCGCCGTCCGCGCCATGTTCCACGCCGCCGACCTCGACCACAGCGGCCTGCTGTGCGCCGACGAGTACCGCACCCTGTTCGGCGGCTCCCGCGTCCACCCCGCCGAACTCACCCACGGCTTCCGGCAGCTGGACACGGACGGGGACGGCGTGATCACCGAGGAGGAATTCGTCCGGGGCTTCACCGAGTTCTTCACCGCCCGGACCAACAGCACGGCCGGTACCCAACTCCTCGGCCGACCATGACACCGCTGGGGTCGGCCCGGGCAGCTGCGGGCTCCGGGCGGCGTGCCGGGCCGGGGGCGAGAGGGCCGAGGGATCGGCAGTGCGGAAGAATGGACGGCGCGGAAGGATCGGCAGTGCGAAGGGGGCGGCGGTGGAGCTGCGCGCGGAGTTGCGGCCACCCGTGGTGACGGGGGCTCAGCAGGCCGGGCCGGGTCGGGAGATCGAGCGGATCGCCGGTCTGCTGACGGCCGGGGGCCAGGAGGCCGGCGACGCCGTGCGGGCGTTCAACCGGGCGACGGGGCACCACTACGGACCGCTCGACTTCACCGAGTACCAGGGCAGCCGGAGCCTCGCGGAGTTCGCGGTCGAAGCCGCCCGCCCGGCCCGGCCGCAGATCGGACGGGTGAGCCGGGACGAACTGGTGGAACTGGTCCGCCGGGCCCTGGAGGCCGGCCCGGACGCGGACTGGTACCTGCGCGTGGTGCAGGCCGCCGTCACGCACCCCGCCGTGACCGACGTGCTGTTCTGGGGCCCGGCCGGGGCGACGCCGGAGGAGATGGCGGCGGAACTGGCGGCCCACCGGCCGATCGCGCTGTGAACGCCCTCTGAACGCCGCAGGGCCGCCCGGGGAAGGGGCGGCCCTGCGGGGCTCCGCTCAGAGCGCGGTGGTGGGACGGCCGCGGAGCAGGGCGCGCCCGGGGACGGCGGTGGCCGCCAGGCAGAGCAGAGCTGCCCCGGCGCCGAGCGGCAGGGCGATCCCGAGCGGAACGTGCGGGGCCGCGGAGGTGAGTGCGCGGGTGAGCGGGCTGAGCGTCGCCCAGGCGATCGCGCCGCCGGCCGCCAGACCGATCGCCGCGATCAGCAGCGCCTCCCAGCGCAGCATCGAGCGGACCTGGCGGCGGGTGCCGCCGCCCAGCCGCAGCAGCGCGATCTCGCGCCGGCGGTCCAGCACCGTCATCACCAGCGTGTTGGCGGCCGTCAGTGCCGCGAACCCGGCCAGCACGGCCGCCATCACGTTGTTCGCCCAGCCGTTCAGCTCCCGGTCACGGTCGACCTGCGCCGCGAACCCCTGACGGTCCGTCACCGGCAGGCCGCCCGGGGCGAGCTCGGACAGCGCCTTCGCGGTGGCCGCGCCGTCCGCCCCCGGCTTCTCGGCGACCAGCAGGCGCGCCGCGTACGGCGCGTCGGTGTGCGCGGCGACCGCGGCCTTCGGCAGCAGCGCCTGCCCGAGGCCCAGCCCCCGCTGGTAGACGGCCACCACCGTCGGCTCCACCCGGGTGCCGTCGCCGAGCCAGAACGCCGCCCGCTGACCGACCCCCACGTGCAGGCCCTCGGCCAGGAAGGAGTCCAGCGCCACCGTGTCGGGGGACCGGCCGAGATCGGCCAGCGAACCGGACGTCACCCCCGGGTCCAGCACCTTCGACAGGGCCGCCGGATCGCCGTCCACCGCCTGGGCGGTGGCCGTGCTGAGCGCACCGGACGCCTGCACCACCAGGCCGGTGGGCAGCAGCCCGACCGCCGCGTCCACCCCCGGCAGGCGCGCCGCCCGCTCCACGGCCCACGAGGGCAGCCCGGGCGCACCGGCGGCCGCACTCACCACCCGATCCGCCGTCAGACCCGCCCGGACCTGCTCGCCGGCCGAGTGCTGGAGGCTGGACTGCAGGAACACCAGCGTCCCGCAGAAGGCCGTGACCATCACGATCGGCACGACCGCCGCCGACAACCGCCGCGACCCGGCCCGGGCGTTGTCGGCCGCCAGCGAGGCCGACGCCCCGGCGGCCCGCAGCAGCACGCCCACCAGACCCACCGCACCGCGCACCAGCCACGGCCCGAGCAGCCCGACCGCGACCAGGAAGCACATCACCACGCCGAGCGCCGTGTTCGCCGCCGCCGCACCGGGCAGGTGGGCGGCGACCACCGCCAGCGCGACCGCGCCCGCGGCGAACAGCGCGCCGCACACCGTCCGCACCGCACCCGGCGCGCCCGGCCCGGCGACCGCGTCGCCGAGCGCCTGCGTCGGCCGCAGCCGGGCACTGCGCCGGGCCGCGAACCAGCCCGCCCCCAGCGCCGTCACCGTGCACACGGCGACCGAGACCAGCAGCGGCAGCGGGCCGGCATCGAGCGACACCCCGGCCGGGACCGCGCCGCGCGCGACCAGCTCGCCGAACCACCAGCGGGCCAGCAGCAGCCCCGGCAGCACACCGATCGCCGCCGCGACCGGTGCCACCAGCACCGCCTCGGTGGCGATCGCCCGGCGGATCTGACGGGGCGTCGCCCCGATCGTCCGCAGCAGCGCGAACTCGCGGGCCCGCTGACCGGTGGCCAGCGCGATGGTGCTCGCCAGCACGAACACCGCCGTCATGGTGGCCGTCCCGCCGAAGGAGCCGCCGAACCCGGCCAGCAGCTCCTTGGCCCGCAGCAGCGCCGGCTGCTCCACCGCGCCGCGCTGCTGACCCGTCGTCACCTGCGCCTTGCCGTCCAGGGCGTGGCGCAGCGTGCGGGCCAGCGCGGCCGGGTCGGTGCCGGGCGCGGGACGCACCGCCAGGGCGTCGATCCGGCCCGGGTGGCCGGAGATCCGGTCGGCGGCGCCGTC
Source organism: Kitasatospora sp. NPDC059646 (assembly GCF_042734615.1). Classification (NCBI taxonomy): domain Bacteria; kingdom Bacillati; phylum Actinomycetota; class Actinomycetes; order Kitasatosporales; family Streptomycetaceae; genus Kitasatospora; species Kitasatospora sp. NPDC059646. The sequence goes on along the minus strand of NZ_JBHWDS010000021.1, from coordinate 35,626 downwards.
CGCGAACCAGGCGGTGGCGGTGCCGGGCTGCGCGTCGGCGAGGCCGGACACCCGGTAGGAGGCGGTGCCGGCGGGCGTGTCGACGGCCAGCACGGCGCCGGGGGCGAGGCGGGCGGCGCGGGCGCTCGCCGCGTCCAGCACCAGTTCGCCCTCGGCCGGGGCGCGGCCCTCGACGAGCCGCTCGCCCGGGGCGATGCCGAGCGCGGCCCAGCCGCGGCCGGTGAGCGCGGGCAGGCCGGAGGCGGCGGCCGACACCGGGAACGCGGAGTCGGGCCGGGCCTGCCCGACGCCCGGGACGGCGGCCACGGCGGCCGTCAACGAGGCGTCCAGCCGGGCCCGTTCGGGCAGGGACTGGGTCATCGTGTCGGGATCCTCGCCGTGCACGACCGTCACCCCGACCTGCTGGTCGGCGGAGACCACGATCGGCGCGTCCGCGTACCGGGCGGGCGCGACGCTCGCGGTCACGCCGGTCTGCAGCAGCACGCCGCAGGCCGTCACGATCGCCGAGGCGAACAGCAGGGCCAGGAAGGTGCCCGCGAACGGCGCGGGCCGGAAGCGCACGGCGGCGCGGGCCAGTCCGGTGGTCATGCGGTCGGCTCCGAGGGGTGGAAGGGGCGGCGACGGGGGCCCGGGCGGGCGGGGCCCGGGTCGTGGGGGCTCGGGGCGCAGGGACTCATGCGGCGGCTCCGGCCGGGCGGGCGGAGAGGGTGAGCATCCGGTCGGAGACGGCGTGCGGATCCGGGTGCCGGAGCTCGCCCGCGAGGACGCCGCCGGCCAGGAACACCACACGGTCGGCGAAGGAGGCGGCGACCGGGTCGTGAGTGACCATCACGACCGTCGCCCCCAGGCCGTCCACCACGCTGCGCAGCAGGCCGAGGACCTCGTGCGCGCTGCGGGTGTCCAGCGCGCCGGTGGGCTCGTCGGCGAAGATCACGTCGGGGCGGGTGATCAGCGCCCGGGCCAGCGCGACGCGCTGCTGCTGGCCGCCGGAGAGCTGGCCGGGGCGGCGGTTCTCGTGCCCGCCCAGGCCGACCGTGGCGAGCAGGTCGCGGGCGCGGGCCCGGTCCTGCCGCGCGCCGGCCAGGCGCTGGGGGAGCAGCACGTTCTGAAGGACCGTCAGTGAGGGCAGCAGATTGAACGCCTGGAAGACGAAGCCGATCCGGCTGCGGCGGAGCTTCGTCAGCGCCTCCTCGCCGAGCGAGCCGATCTCGCGGCCGGCCAGCAGCACCTGCCCCGCGTCGGGCCGGTCGAGGCCGGCGGCGCACTGCAGGAAGGTGCTCTTGCCGGAGCCGGAGGGCCCCATCACGGCGGTGAAGCTGCCCGCCGGGAGCGCCAGGTCGATCCCGGCGAGGGCGTGCACCACCGCCGGGCCGCGGCCGTAGCTGCGCCGCACACCGCGCAGTTCGATCGCGGGCAGCCCGACCTGTGGCAGTCCCGCTCCCGGCAGACCCGCTCCCGGGTGTCCGGTTCCCGGATGTCCCGCTCCTGGCAGCCCCGCTCCCGGGTGTCCGGTTCCCGGGTGTCCGGCCGGGGATGCGACCGTGTCGAGCCGGGGCGGCCAGGGCGCGGCAGCGCCGTCGGCGGGGAACTGGGTGGGCCGGCCGGGCTCTGAACGGCGCAGGCGGGGCGACATGGTGAAGCCTTCCTCGGAGGTGACGCCCCGGTGGTCCTCGTTCCCGGGGCATCGCCAACGCTAGGAAAATCGCAGGTCACGCACCATGAAGAGGGCAGGAGACTTTACGGTGGGGCTACCCCCACCCCCCACCCGGCAGCCAGCCCCAGGGCCGGTCGGCGCGAGGCGGACTGCACGGTGGCCGGTGTCGGTCGGCCGGGGCGGGCTCAGACCGGCCTGGACGCGCGCACCGGCACCTGGTTGGTGGCCGCCAGCACTTCCCCCTGCGGCCGCACCCCGAGCGAGCGCCGCAGTTCGGCCACCTCCGGGTCGGCCAGCGACACCGTGACGGTGTACGGCGCGGGGCCGGTGACGGCGTTGCGCCCGTCCGTGCGCAGGGACAGCCCGTCGGCCAGTGCCTGCGCGTCCACGCCCGGGCAGAGCGCCGCCGCGGGCAGCACCAGGTGTGCGACCGCGCCGCTGGAGGAGACCAGCCAGCCCCGGCCGTCGGGGGTGTGCGGCGCGCCCTCGACCGTCGCGGCCAGCCCGTACGCGCCGGCCAACAGGCCGTCCGGGCCCTCGATCTCCACCGCCACGCCGTCCGGGCCGAGCGGCGCGGACAGCGCCAGCGGCGCCGCGGAGCCCGAACTGAGCCGCAGGTCGAAGGTGAACTCTCCGGACCGGCCGGCGCCGAGGTCCCGGTGGCCGTGGGCGGCCAGCAGCAGAGCCGGTCCTGACGACCCGTCGACGCCCAGCGAGGCGGGCGCCGTCGGGAAGCGGTGGTAGCCGCGCGTCCCGCAGCGGCTGCCGGCCGACATCCCGCCGCCGGGCAGCGCCCGGTCCACCGAGGGCGAGGGCCGGCCCGGGCCGCCGGCGGTGCGGGCGAGTTGCGGGGTGTGCGCCCGCTGCGGCTCGAACAGCACCCCGCCGACCACCAGCAGCACGATCAGCAGCCCGAGCGCCGCCGTCCACCGCTCGCCCCGGCTGAGCGAGTGGAACCGGCGCAGCCGCCCCAACCGGCCGCTGCCGCCCGGGAGTTCGTGCCGCCCGCGGCGGCGGGCCCGGCGGGAGCGACCCGGGCCGCCGGTCGACCAGCGGCGGCCGCCGGGGTCGACCGGCGGCTCGTGCCGCCAGCGCTCGGCCAGCATCCGGGCCCGGGCGGACGGTTCGCTCACGGTGGCGGCGCGGACGAACGCCTCGTCCAGGACCAGACCTTCGAACGGGTCCGGCGGTTCGACGGCGTCGGGCGGGCGTTGGTCGGACATTGCGCCAGTATGCCCGCCGCGGGTGACGTGGCGGGGACTATGTTCTCCGATCAAGGACGCCACCGTCCCGGGAAGGCCCCGGGCGGTCGAACGTCCGGTGAGGAAGCCGCCATGCCGCAGATCCTGATCGACCACTCGCCCGGCCTCGAGTTCGACGCGACGGCCTTCGCCAAGGAGGTCCACCAGCTGATCCCCGAGGTGATCGACGCCGGCACCGCCGACTGCAAGACCGTGGTGCGCCCGGCCGCCGCACACCTGGTCGGTGACGGTTCGTCGGGCGAGGCGGTGGTGCTGGTCGAGATCAAGATCCTGGCCGGGCGCAGCGCCGAGGCCCGCGGCGAACTGTCCGCAAGGGTCACCGACCTGCTGCGCTCGCACGTCCCGGTGCCCGCCGCGTTCTGCGTCGAGATCACCGAACTCGACCGGGAGACCTACGTGTTCGTGCACCACGGCGGGCACTGACGGGGGCCGCTCCGCCGGTGCTGACGGCGCTGCCGAGGCCGGTGGCGCTGCTGGTGCCGGTGGTGTGCCGGCGGGGCGGGCGACGGTGGCTGCGGTAGCAGGCCGGGCAGGAGGCGGCAAGGGGGTCGTCGCTGGCGGGATCCCGCCAGGGCGGCGAACGGGGCGATAGCGGGGCATCACCGGCGGGCGGAGGGATCCGGCCCGGGCCGGTGGCGGGACCTGGCCAATGTGCGGACAGGAGCTGTCCTTTCACCCTCCGCATTGTCATGCTTCTGCCCACCTCCCGTTCGGCGGCCGTCCCCCCACCCTGACGGGCCGTCGAGCACCGCACGGCAGCAGCACGCCAGCGCCCGTACCGCCCCACGGTGCCAAGCCCGGCGCCCCGGTGCGCGGCCCGACCGCGCACCCGCGGTCTCGTGGAAGGACCCCGTACGTGAAGCGGAAGCCGACCCTCGCCGCCGTACTCTCCGCCGCCGCCCTGCTGGCGGGCGCCGTCCAGGTGGCCGCCGTGCCCGCGCAGGCGGACGCGCCGTCGGCGGGCGTGCCGTCGGGCCGGCAGCGCGACGCCCTGCTCGCCCTGGCCGGGGCCGAGGCCGACCCGATCGCCAGGGCGCTCGCGCTGGGCGGGCAGGAACGCCTGGTCGTCAAGGACGCGGTGCTGGACGCCGACGGCGACCGGCACCTGCGCTACGAGCGGACCCTCGCGGGCCTGCCCGTGGTCGGCGGCGACCTGGTCGTGCACGAGCGGGCCGACGGTTCGATCGCCTCCGTCGACCGGGCCTTCGCCGGCCAGTTGGCGCTGCCGAGCCTCTCCCCGCGGCTCTCCGCCGAGCAGGCCGCCGCCGGGGCGACCGGCGCGGTCCGGGCCGCGCTCGGGGCGGTCGCGGGCCCGGACGCGGCGGACACCGGATCGGACGGGGCGGTCACCGGCTCCGACGGGTCGGCTGCGGGGCCGGCCGGGGCGGCGCTCGCGCGGGTCGATGCCACCGGCGAGGCGCAGTTGGTGGTCTGGGCCGGCGGCGACGCCCCGCGGCTGGCCTACCGGACCGTGGTGGCGGGCGTGCGCTCCGACGGCACCCCCAGCAGCCGGCGGGTGATCACGGACGCGGACACCGGTGCGGTGCTCGCCGCCGACGACGGCATCCGGACCGCGACGGGCACCGGCACCGGCGTCCACGTCGGCACCGTCACGCTGACCACCACGCAGAGCGGCGGCACCTACCTGCTGAAGGACGGCACCCGGGGCAACCAGTCCACCGTCGACGGGGGCGTGGCCGGCAACCCGCTGTTCACCAGCGCCACCAACATCTGGGGCAACGGCCTGCCGTCCAACCGTCAGTCGGCCGCCGTGGACGCCCAGTTCGACGCGGCCGCGACCTGGGACTACTTCAAGAACACCTTCGGCCGCAACGGCATCAGGAACGACGGCGTCGGCATCACCAGCCGCGTGCACGTCGGAAACAGCCTCCTCGACCTCTTCTGGGACGACTCCTGCTTCTGCATGAGCTACGGCGACGGCCCCGGCAACACCAAGCCGATGACCGAACTCGACGTCGCCGCCCACGAGATGACCCACGGCGTCACCTCCGCCATCGCCGGGCTGAGCTACTCCGGCGAGCCCGGCGGCCTCGACGAGGCCACCTCCGACATCCTCGGAACCATGGTCGAGTGGTACGCCGGCCTGCCCGCCGACCCGCCGGACTACCTGATCGCCGAGAAGCTCGACCTCAACGGCAACGGCACCCCGCTGCGCTACCTGGACAAGCCCTCCAAGGACGGCTCCTCGCGGGACTACTGGTACGCGGGCATCGGCAGCCTGGACCCGCACTACTCCTCGGGCGTCGCCAACCACTTCTTCTACCTGCTGGCCGAGGGCAGCGGCACGAAGACCATCAACGGCGTGACCTACAACAGCCCGACCGTCGACGGCTCCACGCTCGTCGGCATCGGCCGGGCCAAGGCCGCCGCGATCTGGTACCGCGCGCTGACGGTCTACTTCACCTCCACCACCACCTACCGCTCCGCCCGCACCGCCACCCTCGCCGCAGCCACCGAACTGTACGGCTCACCGGAGGCCGCCGCGGTGGCCGCAGCCTGGAAGGCGGTCAACGTCAACTAGCGTCGGCGGGGCCGACGGACCGGAGCGGGCCGGGCAGCACGCTGCTGTCGGCTCGCCTTCCGGCCACCGCCCTCGAAGACGTGTCGCAGGAGACGGTCGGAGCCACGGTCCGCGGACTCCTGCTCCACGGACTCCGGTCGTGCCGTTCTCAGAGGTTGAGCTTGAAGCCCTCGTGGCTCGGGGCGAAGCCCAAGCCCGCGTAGAAGCGGTGGGCGTCCGTGCGCTGCTTGTTGCTGGTCAACTGGACCAGCGCGCACCCGCGGGCCTCGGCGCGTTCGACGACGAGGGTCATCAGGGCCCGGCCCCGGCCGCCCCCGCGGCGGTCGGCCCGGATCCGTACCGCCTCGATCAACGCCCGTTCGGCTCCGCCCTTGCCGAGCCCCGGGATGTACGTCGCCTGCAGGCAGCCGACCACGGTGCCGGACTCCTCCAGCACCAGCACCTCGTTCCGCGGATCCGCCTCGATCGCCGCGAACGCCCGCTCGTGCGCCGCGCCGACCACGACGCTCCCCGGATCCACCACCTGCTCCTCGTCGGCGAGCAGCGCGAGCACCGCCGGCAGATCGGTCCGTGTCGCGGGGCGCAGCAGGTACGGTGCGGAGCGGGTGGGGCCGGGCGTCGAGGTCACGGGACCAGAGCCTACTGGTCGGTCAGGCGTCCGCGGGTCGGCGCGGCTGCCCGGCGGGGTGCGCCAGCCAGAAGAACAGCGGGGGCAGCAGCAGTTCGACGGCGCCGAGTACCAGTTGGAACCAGTGGGGCCACCCGTCGGCGGCGATCGACAGGATCCGGCCGAGGCCGCCGAGCAGCATCAGGCCGGCCAGCCAGTGGACGGCCGTCACGGGGATCGGTGATCGGCGGGCGGCCCGGAGCCAGGCGACGCCGTAGCCCGCGAAGATCGCGCCGAAGAAGCGGCCGAGGCTGTCGACGGTGGCCCCGGCCGAGGCCGCGCCCGGGATCGCCGCGTTCCCCAGCAGCAGGTGGTAGAGCCCGATCGCCACGCAGGCGTACCCCATGACCTTCATGAGTCCCCGCAGCGCCCCGACCTTGGTCATGGCGGCATCCCCCGCTCAGTAGACACGTGTCAACCAGGACCACCAGGCTACGGCCGGTCAGTAGACACGTGTCAAGTACCATGGCGGCGTGCCTCCCAGACGACGCCTCAGCCCCGCCGACCGCCGCGCCCAGCTCCTCGCCGTCGCCGCGCAGTGCTTCGCCGCGCACACGTACGACGAGGTGCTGATGGAGGACGTCGCCGAGCGGGCCGGGGTCTCCCGCGCGCTGCTGTACCGGCACTTCCCGAGCAAGCGCGACCTGTTCGCCGCCCTCTACCGGCAGGTCGCCGAGCAGCTGCTCGCCAAGACCCGGTTCGACCCCGCCGACTCGCTGGTCGAGCAGCTCACCGAGGGCCTGGACGCCCACATCGAGTACTTCGCCGAGAACCGCAACACCGTGCTCGCCGCGAACCGGGTCCTGGCCGGCGACCACCTGATCCGGACGATCATCGCCGACGAACTCGACGCCCTGCGCGAGGGCCTGCTCGGCGTCCTCCCGCACGCCGACGCGGACGAGGCCACCCGCGCCGCCGTGTCGGGGGTGCTGAAGAGCTGGCTGGTGTTCGTCCAGGTCCTGTGCGTGGACTGGCTCGCCGACCCGCACTGCACCCGCACCGAGCTGCGCGACGTCTGCATCGGCGCCGTCCTCGGCGCGATCCGCCCGCTGCTCCCCGAGGACCCCGCCCCGGACTGGCCGCGCCGGACGTGAACCGCCGGACGTGAACCGCCGGACGTGGACCGCCGGACGTGGACCGCCGCTGTGGTCCGGCCCATGGTTGAGGTGGCCCGAGGTCGGCGTGGCGGCTCGCCGCACCGGCGGAACCGGGCCCGCGGGCGTCGGCCCCGCCCCGGCGGAGAGCCGGTGACCGGCGTCACATCCCAAGCCTGTCAGCAATCGGTCCGCCGTCCCGTTCAGAGGGCACGCGAACCAGACAGGAGAGCACCGTCATGAGGCACCGCATCGTCGTCCTCGGCGCCGGCTACGCCGGAGCCTTCGCCGCCGGCAACCTGGCCCGCCGGCTGTCCGCCGCCGACACCGAGATCACCGTCGTCAACGCCGCCCCCGACTTCGTCGAGCGGATGCGGCTGCACCAGCTCGCCATCGGCCACCCGGTCCGGTTCCGCCCGTTGACCGACCTGTTCGCGGGCACCGGCGTGCGCGTCCGGGTCGCCCGGGTCACCGGCATCGACCCCGAGCGCCGGACCGTCGCCGTCACCGGCGAGGACGGCGACGCCGAACTGGCCTACGACACCCTGCTGTACGCGCTCGGCAGCTCCGTCGACCGGCACGACGTCCCCGGCGTGGCCGAGTACGCGTTCGACGTGACCGGCCTGCCGTCGGCGCTGCGCCTGCGCGACCGGCTGGCCGAACTCGGTGCGGGCGGAACCGTGTTGGTGGTGGGGGAGGGGCTCACCGGGATCGAGACCGCCACCGAGGTCGCCGAGGCCCGGCCCGACCTGAAGGTGGCGCTCGCCGCCCGGGGCGAACTCGGCGCCTGGCTGTCCCCGAAGGCCCGCCGCCACCTGCGCGACTCCTTCGCCCGGTTCGGCATCACCGTCCACGAGCACACCGCGATCGCCGCCGTCGAACCGGGCCGGGCCCTCGCCGCCGACGGCCGCGCCGTCCCGGCCGACGTGACCGTCTGGGCCGCCGGGTTCGCGGTGCAGCCGCTGGCCGCCGCGAGCGGCCTGGAGGTCACCGCGGACGGCCGGGTGGTGGTCGACCGCACCATGCGCTCGGTCTCCCACCCGGACGTGTACGTCGCCGGCGACAGCGCGTACGCGATCGGCGTCAACGGCCGCCCGCTGCCGATGTCCTGCGCCTCGGCCGGGCTGACCGCCCTCCAGGCCACCACCGCGATCATCGCCCGGCTGACGGGCGGTGAGGCCACCGTCTCCGGGCTGAAGTACTACGGCAACCACATCAGCCTCGGGCAGCGGGACGCGATCGTGCAGATGGTCGACGCCGACGTCCGCTCCAAGTCCTGGTACCTGAGCGGCCGGACCGCCGCCCGGTTCAAGTCGGGCGTGCTCAAGGGCTCGGTGTGGAGCATCGCCCACCCGACCTACGGCCTGCCCAGGCGCAAGCGCCACCTGGCGGTCGCCCCCGAGTCGGCCCGGGTGCGGAGCGCCGCCTAAGTTGTGGTGCATGGACACAGTCGCCGTCGACCGCTTCGAGGCCAGCCGGCCCCGGCTGGCCTCGCTCGCGTACCGTCTGCTCGGCTCGGCCGCCGACGCCGAGGACGCCGTCCAGGACGCGTTCCTGCGCTGGCAGGCCGCCGACCGCGCCCGCATCGAGGTGCCGGAGGCGTGGCTGACCAAGGTGGTCACCAACCTCTGCCTGGACCAGCTCCGTTCGGCCCGGGCCCGGCACGAGCGGGCCGTCGGCGAGCAGTTGCCGGAGCCGCTGCTGCAGGGCGACCCGATGCTCGGGCCCGCCGACACCTACGAGCAGCGCGAGTCGGTGTCGCTCGCGGTGCTGACCGTGATGCAGCGCCTCGCGCCGGTCGAACGCGCCGCGTACGTGCTGCGCGAGGCGTTCTCGTACCCGCACGCCGAGATCGCCGGGATCCTCGACATCAGCGAGTCCGCCAGCCAGCAGCACGTCCACCGGGCCCGCCGCCGGGTCGCCGCCGAACGCCGCGGCGGCGACGGGCGGACCGACCCGGCGTCCGCCCGCCGGGTGGTCGAGGAGTTCCTGCTCGCGGCCACCTCCGGGCGGGTCGACCAGCTGGTGGCGATGCTGACCGCCGACGCCACCGCGGTCTCGGACGGCGCCGGCCTGGCCAAGCGCCTGCTGCGGTTCACCGACCGGAAGCAGATCGCCACCTTCGTGCGGGCCGGGTTCCGGCCCACGCCGGCCAAGATCCGGCTGGCCGGCGGCGCCCCCGCGCTGCACGTCGCGGACGTCAACGGCGCCCCGGCGGTGATCGCCGTGGTCGACGGCCGGGTGCGCGGCGCCGTCGTGCTGGAACTGCGGGACGGCCTGGTCGCCGGCCTGTGCGGCATTGCCGCCCCCGCCCGGCTGGCCCGCCTCGACGCCGCCTGGCAGCAGCACGGTGCCGAGTCGCCCGCGGTGGCCAGCTGGTGACGGACGGTCAGGTCCGCGCGGGCTCGACCCCGACCCGAGGTCGAGCCCCACGCCGAAGGCACGACGAACAACGACACCGCGAGGACACCCGCGCAACGACGGACTGCCCCGCCGAGGACGTCGCCCGCCCGCGAAGGACTCGTCCTGGTCCGGACGACGGTGCCGGACGGCTTCGACGACCACCTCGCGCAGATCGAGCACGGCCTCGACGACCCGCGGCACGCCGCCCTGATCAAGCCCACCTGGAGCGCCGGCAGGCGGGCTGCCGACGACCCCCGGATCGAGGAGTCGCCGAGGAGATGGCGCAGCACTTCCTCGCCGACCCGTCCCCGCTGCCCACCCTGACGGGCCTTCAGCAGCAGGACGAGGCCGCCACCCGCCGCCACGACCCGCTCACCCGCATCACGGCGAGGACGGCCGGCCCGGCCGGACCACGCCCGCCGCACCGATCCGGCGGAGACCGCGCGCGGCGGGCGTGGAACTGCCCCGACCGGCCGCCGGAGCGGACGGAGGCGGGGAGTCGGGAACAATGGGCGGATGCCCGACTCCACGCCGCACCCCGCCGACCCCGCCCGACTGACCGCCTCCGCCTGGCAGCACCTGCGGGACGAGGCCGCCGGACTGGACCACCCCTGGGCGGCGACCCACCGTCAGCTGGTCGAAGCGGCCCACGCCGAGCCCGAGCTGCGCGCCCTGTTCCCGTTCACCAGCCACTGGGCGCTGCGCTTCTCCACCACCACGGGGCCCGCCACGGCCGCCGTGGGCCCCGTCCTGTCGGCGGGCACCGACGGCACCTTCGGAGTGGGCACCGGCCTGGGCGCCCCCGACCTCGGCTGCTACCCCACCGCGCGGGAGGCCGTCGCCCACGCGGTCCGCGAACTCCCGCCCGGACTCGGCCCGGTGGGACTCGGCGGGCCGCTGCGACCGCTCGGCGAGGACGGGTAGGCCGCGCGGGATGTTCGAGTACCACGGCTGGGTGACCGTCCGGGAGAGCGCCGGCCCGGAGGACGGCGAGGAGTTCGTCGTCGAACAGGCGCGCCTGCGGCGGCTGGTGGCGGGCATCGAGGAACGGGCCCGGCAAATCGGCGGCCACGGGCTGGTCGACGTGCGGTGGATCAACGGCGAACCGTTCCTGCACCTGGGTGGGTTCGGCAACCACCGCGACCCCGGGATCCCGGCGTTCTTCCGCGAGGTCGGCGCCCGCGCCCCCGGCTCCTACGGACTGCTGTACGTCCACGACGACGAGGACCGGGCGCACCCCGACGGGTTCGTGGTGCACCGGATGGTCCGCGGCCGGGTGAGCGAGCAGGCGGACGCCCTGCTGTCGCCGTGCGTCCCGGTGGTGGAGGATCCCTGGACGGCCTGACGGCGAGTCACGGGCGGCGGGCCAGGAAGACGAACTCGCGGCCGGGGCGGTCGGGTGCGTCGCGGACCTCCCGGAGGTCGAACCCGGCGGCGCGCAGGTCGTCGGTGACCTCGGCGCGCTCGCGGAAGCGCAGCGTGGAGTCCGAGGTGAGGTGCGCGCCGTCGGCGGCGAAGACGTAGTGCCAACGGAACGTCACCAGCGGGCCGGAGACGTCCAGCAGGTCCGCCCAGGTCTCCACCCGGCCGACGCCCGGTACCTCGTCGATGCGGTGGGTGGCGTCGCGGTTCCACTCCTCCCAGGCGCGGCGCGCCGGGTCGCGGGTCTCGAACACCAGGTGGCCGCCCGGGCGCAGCACGGCGCGGGCGCCCCGCAGGGTGGCCTGCCAGTCGCCCGGATCGGTGATCGACTGGGCCGCGTTGGCCGTCAGGGTGACCAGGTCGACGGCCAGTGGCGGCAGTGTCGCGCCATCGGCGCAGAGCCAACGGACCCTTTCGGCACCGGGTTTGGCGCGGGCCAGCGCGACGGACGCCGCCGCCGGGTCCACCGCCGTGACCTGGTGGCCGCGTTCGGCCAGCAGCAGCGCGAACACGCCGGTGCCGCAGCCGAGATCGAGGACGCCGTGCGCGCCGAGCTCGGCCGCCAGGTCGAGATAGGGGACCAGGTCGCTGCGGTCCGGATCCAGCGCGTCGTAGAGCGCGGCCAGCCGGGGGTCCGTGAAGCACTCGTCAGCCATGCGGGCGAGGGTACGTGCCGACGAGGGTGCGCACCCGCGGTTTTCCGCCCGGCCGGCCCGGCGGGGAAAACCCGTTGCCGCCGGGGCGGGGCGTTGCGTACGGTGTGCGGGTGAACACCGGAACGGCCACGGGCCACGCACGGATCGGCAACCCGGTGGGCGACTGAGCCCATCGCGGGCGTCCTCGGGGCGCCCACCGGTCAGGGGACCGCCCGGTCCCGGGAGCAGTGCTCCCGGAACGACCAGGCTTCTCACCCACTCCCCGACCCGGAACGAGGTTCCTCCGCCATGCCCGCTGCCTTCAACCACACCATCATCCCCGCCACGGACCGCGAGGCCTCGGCACGCTTCTACCTGGAGCTGCTGGAGGCCGAACAGGCGCCGTCCTGGGGCCCGTTCACCAACCTGACGATCGCCGACGGCGTGCTGCTCCAGTTCGCCGAGCCGCCGGTGGAGATCCAGCGCCACCACTACGCCTTCCTGGTCGACGACGAGCACTTCGACCGCGCCTACGCCCTGCTGTGCGCACGCGACATCCCGCACTGGGCCGACCCGCAGATGCAGCGCCTCGGCGAGACCAACACCGAGCACGGCGGCCGCGGCGTCTACGTGCTCGACCCGGCCGGCCACGGCGTGGAACTGATCACCCGCCCCTACCTGTAGGCCGCCCGACGGTGCGGGTGCGAGGATGGCCTGATGGACCATCAGGACGTGCGGGCCGCGCTCGCGGAGCTGCGCCTCGCCCTCGCCCCGCACCTGCAGGCGGACTGGAGCGTCCCGGCCGGCGGGCTGGAGTGGTCGTGCCGGGAGACCCTGGCGCACATCGGCCACGACCTGCTGGCCTACGCCGGCCAGGTGGTCGCCCGGCCCGCCGACCGGTACCTGCCCTTCGACCTGACGGTCCGTCCGGACGCCGACCCCGCCGCCACCCTGCAGACCGCGCTGGCCTGCGGCGAACTGCTGGCCGTCGCCCTCGCCGCGGCCGACCCCGCCCTGCGCGCCTGGCACTGGGGCCCGACCGACCCCGGCGGCTTCGCCGCGATGGGCGTCGCCGAGACCCTGCTGCACACCCACGACATCACCACCGGCCTCGGACTCGACCGGGCCATGCCGCCCGCGCTCTGCGCCGCCGTCCTGGCCCGGCTGTTCCCGGACGCGCCCGGCGGCGACCCGGCGGCGGTGCTGCTGTGGTGCACGGGGCGCGGTGGACTGCCGGGCCTGGAACGGCGCACGACCTGGGGCTGGAAGGCCGCGCTGCCCGCCTGACGGGCGGCGGGCGGTCCGGTGGCGGCGCGCCTCAGGACGGTACGGGCACCATGCGGTGCAGGCCCTTGCGGTCGTAGTAGCGGGTCATCGCGAAGCCGAAGACCAGGGCCACCACGAACCCCACCGCGATCATCACCCAGCCGCGGGTCAGCCCGGCGTCCGCCTGCGCGTCGAAGTACAGGATCGCCCGCACCCCGCCCGCGACCTGCCGCATCGGCTCGAACGCGCCGAGGAACCGGTAGAAGGACGGCGTGGCCTGGAGCGGGATCGTCGCGCCCGAGGACGGCAGGGCGAACGCGATGAAGACGAACATCGCGACGAGTTGGCCGAGCGTGCCGAACGCCGCGTTGATCGCCTGCACGCCGAGCCCGACCGCCATGCAGGCGCAGAACGAGAACAGCCACAGCAGCGGCAGGTGCGGGGCGTCCATGTCCAGGATGCCCACCGTCGCCAGCACGATCATCGTGGTGGTGACGGCCGACAGGCCCGCCGTCATCACCATCTTCACCACCAGCGTCTGCGTCCGGTTGATCGGCACCGTCGGCCGGCGCGAGTGCCACGGGCCGATCTCGCTGTCCGCGTAGCCCAGCGCCGTGTCCACCCCGTTGTGCACCAGGTTGGCGCTCATGAACCCGGCCAGCACCAGCAGCAGCGTGTAGTAGAACGCGCTCAGCCCCAACCCCGTGTGGCGGGCGATCGGATGACCCTGCTGCACCTGCACGTCCACCGGGTCGGCCAGCAGCAGCCGCGCCGTCGCCGAGGCGTTCGGCACCGCGGCCGTCAGCCGCTCGCCGATCGACCGCGAGGACCGGTGCGCCGCCTGCTGGGTGATCTGCGACGCCAGCGACGACGCCAGCGACCCGGTGCCCGGATTGGTCAGCGCCAGCAGCACCGGACGGGCCGAGGCCTGATCCGCCGTCAGCGCGGCCACCGTGCGGGAGAAGTCCTCAGGCACCACCAGCGCCCCGTACACCCGGCCCGACGCCAGCAGCTCCTGCGCCCGCTCGCGGCTCACCCGCTGCCACTGCACCTGGCCCGGCGGCGTCCCCGCCGCCACCGCGTCCGCCAACTCCGCGCCCAGCGGCGCGGACTGCCCCGGCAGCGGCGGCCCCGCGTCCGCGTCGACCAGGGCGATCGGCAGCCGGTGCAGGCTGTCCGAGGGCGTCAGGATGCCGCCCATGTACAGCAGCGACAGCACCAGCGCGACCAGCGCGCTCAGCACCCCCGGGATCAGCCACAGCTTCCAGCGGCGCAGCACCCGCCCCGCGCGGGCCTGCGGGGCGTTCACCTGCGGGGGAATCCCGGTCGCCATGCCACTCCCGGCCACTCGACGCCACCGTCGGTCCCCGGGTCGGGAACCCCCACGACGATAGGGGCCCGGGCGCGCCGCCCGGCTGCGACACCGGCCGTGGTCACCCCAACGGGCCAGCCGGGAGCGGGCGGGCCGGTTCGTTAGGGTGGGGCCATGACTGAACAGGCTGCGCCGGACCGGACGGCTGCCCCCGTTTCGAACTCCGCCGACGGACGGGTGACGGCCCCGTTCGGAAACTTCCCGGACGTGCGGCGGGCGGTCGACTGCGTCGCCGAGCTGGCCGGGCCGGTCGCCGCGCTCCTCAACGACTGGGACACCGAACTCGCCCGCGCCGTACGGTACGTGGACACCGACCCGGAACTCGCCGACACCGCCGTGTTCTGCGCCGCGTACGACGTCCCCGTCGAGGCGTCCGCGAACTGCGTGGTGGTCGCCGCCAAGCGGGGCGGCGAGACCACGCTCGCCGCCGGCGTCGTGCTGGCCACCACCCGGCTCGACGTCAACAGGACGGTGCGCGGCCACCTCGGCGCGCGCAAGGCCTCGTTCGCGCCGATGGACACCGCGGTCGGCGAGAGCGGCATGGAGTACGGCGGCATCACCCCCGTCGGCCTGCCCGCGCACTGGCCGCTGCTGATCGACGCCGCCGTCGCCGCCACCCCGTGGGTGCTGATCGGCAGCGGCCGCCGGCGCGGCAAGCTGATCCTGCCCGGCGCGGCACTGGCCGCCCTGCCCGGCGCGCAGGTGCTGGACGGGCTGGCGTCCTGAGACCTCCGGGAACACCGCGCGCCCGGCGGAGGTTGGACCGGATGGTCCCCGCCGGGCGGCGTCGCGCGGAGGGGCCACGCACCGCACCAGGAGTGCGGACGTCCCATGCGAGGAGTGAGAACGAGATGACCACGGACCGGGCTGTCCTGGCCGGCGGCTGCTTCTGGGGAATGCAGGAGCTGATCCGCAAACTCCCCGGCGTCCAGTCGACCCGCACCGGCTACACCGGCGGCGAGAACGCGCACGCCACGTACCGCAACCACCCCGGCCACGCGGAGGCGCTGGAGATCGTCTACGACCCGGAGCGGATCAGCTACCGCACGCTGCTCGAGTACTTCTTCCAGATCCACGACCCGAGCACCGTGGACCGGCAGGGCAACGACATCGGCAGCAGCTACCGCTCCGCGATCTTCTACGGCGACGAGCAGCAGCGCGCCACCGCGCTGGACACCATCGCCGACGTCGACGCGAGCGGCCTGTGGCCGGGCAAGGTGGTCACCGAGGTCACCCCGCTGGGCGACTTCTGGGAGGCCGAGCCCGAGCACCAGGACTACCTGCAGCACTACCCCAACGGCTACACCTGCCACTACCCGCGGCCCGGGTGGAAGCTGCCGGTGCGCGAAGGCGCGTGACGGGGCGTCAGGGTCCTTCGTCGGCCGCCGGCCGGTTCTGCCGGCCGGCGGCCGGTCCGTCTGACGTCGGTCCCGCCAGGTCGGCCGGCTGCCGGTCCGCGGCCTCTGCGGCCTCGGCGGCTCGCGATCGGCGGCTCGGGATCGGTCGGTGGGGCGGCGGTCAGTGAGCGGCGCGGGCGCGGAGCAGGGCGTCCAGGGAGTCGACGATCCAGTCCCAGGACTCCTGCGGGTCGACCGGGGTGTGGGCGAAGCCGCCGGCGGCCTCCAGTTCGATGTAGCCGTGGAACGCCCCGCCGAGCAGCCGCACCGCGTGCGTCTGGTCCGGCTCCGGCAAGTGGTAGCCGCGCAGGATGGCCCTGGTCAGCTGGGCGTGCCTGGGAGCCGAGCCGGCCGCGGCGGTCTCCGGGTCGAGCCGCAGCCGGGTGGCCTGGTAGCGCCCCGGGTGCTCGCGGGCGTAGCCGCGGTACGCCTCGGCGAAGGCCGCCAGCGCGTCGCGCCCCGCCCGTCCGGCGATCGCGTCGCCGGCCCGGTCGGCGAGCTCGGCCAGCGCCAGCAGGGCGATCCGCACCTTGAGGTCCTGCGAGCTCTTGACGTGCGAATACAGGCTGGCCACCTTCACGTCGAAGCGCCGGGCCAGCTCCGTCACCGTGACCTGCTCGAAGCCCACCTGGTCGGCCAGCTCCGCGCCCGCCCTGGTGAGGACCTCCGCCGACAGACCTGCACGCGCCACCCGGACCCGCCTCCCGCTCCTCGATCGTTCTGTTGCACCGCTCGGTCAGATTATCCATTTGCCTAAACGACTTAGGCAAATTAGCGTGGCGTTTCGTGCGAGAGTTGACCGAAGCCGAGATCCGCGCCGCGTTCCTGAACTGCTCCAAGGGCGAGGCGAAACGACTGAACCTGCCGCGCGAGCTCGCCGAGCAGCCGTGGGGCGAGCTCGACTTCCTCGGCTGGCGCGACCCGCAGGCCCCCGACCGCGCCTACCTGGTCACCGTCCTCGACGGCCGCGCGCGGGCCGTCGTCCTGCGCAGCTCCGCCGCCGCGGGCCGGCAGGCCCGGCGAAGCATCTGCTCCCTGTGCGTCACCACCCACACCGGCGGCGTCTCCCTGCTGGTCGCGCCGCTGGCCGGCCCCGCCGGGCGCCAGGGCAACTCCGTCGGCGCCTACGTGTGCAGCGACCTCGCCTGCTCGCTGTACGTCCGCGGCCTGCGCGAGACCGGCACCAAGATCCACGAATCGCTGACGCAGGACCAGCGGATCGACCGCCTGCGGCAGAACCTGGCCGGGTTCCTCGCCAAGGTGGACGGCGGGGAGGCCAAGTGACGGACGTGCAGGAGGCGGACGGCGTCGGCGCGTTCGAGGCGCTGGAGCGGCGGATCTGGTCCGGCCGGGCCGCCGCCTACGCCGCGAGCTTCGCCCGCCTGTGCGCCCACCCCGTGCCCGAGCTGCTCGACGCCGGCGGCGTCCGGCCCGGCAGCACCGTGCTGGACGTCGGCACCGGCACGGGCACCGCCGCGGCGGCGGCCTGCGCGCGGGGGGCCCGCGTGGTGGCGGTGGACGCCGAACCGAGCATGCTGGCCGAGGCGAGCCGGGCAGCGCCCGACGCCGAGGTGCGGGCTGCGACGCTCCCCGAACTCCCCTTCGCCGACGGCGCGTTCGACTGCGTCGTGGGCAATTTCGTCCTCAACCACGTCGGACGGCCGGAGGCGGCCCTCGCCGAACTCCGCCGGGTGCTCCGACCCGGCGGCCGGCTCGCCCTCACGACCTGGGCCGCCCCGGCGCCGCCCGGACAGTCCCTGCTCGGCCGCGCCTTCGAGGCCGCCGGAGCCGTCCGGCCCGCCGACTTCCCGCCGCCGCCCGCCGCCCTCGTCGCCGTCACGGACCTCGGCGCCCTCACCGCCCTGCTCACCGCCTCCGGCCTGCGGTCGGCCTGCGGCCGCGTCCTGTCCTGGAGCCACCGCACCACCGCCGACGCCTGGTGGGCCGGTCCGGCGAGCGGCGTCGCCTTCCTCGGCGAACTGCTGCACCACCAGGAGCCGGCCGTGCAGTTCGGGATCCGCCGGGAGTTCGACCGCCTTGCGGCAGAATTCCTGGACGACAACGGTCAGTTGGCGCTGCCGCACGCCGCACTGCTGGTGTCGGCGCAGCGCTGACGCACCCCGCACCAGGGGAGGCGCGGTGCCGTCTCCGGCCGGTTCCCGTCCGGAGGCGACCGCCGCGGTGCGGTCAGTCGGGGCGGTCCGCCGCTTCGCGGGCGTCGAGGAGTTGAGGCAGGTGGGCCTCGGCCCAGGCGCGGGCGGTGGAGAGGGGGCCGAGGAGGGTGCGGCCGAGGGGGGTCAGCTCGTACTCGACGTGGCGGGCGGGGCCGGGACGGACGGTGCGGGTGACGAAGCCGTCGCGTTCGAGGGAGCGGAGGGAGGCGGTGAGCACCTTGGGCGTGACCGTCCGCAGCGGGACGCGGAGTTCGGAGAAGCGGCGGGGGCCGCCCTCCAGGCACTGGATGATCATTCCGGCCCACTTGTCGCCCACCCGGATCGGCATCAGCTCGGAGGGGCAGACCGGGTCGAACATCTCGGGGTCCAGGGGTTCGCGCACCGGACCACCGTAGTCCGGCGTCCCGGCGGTATCCCAGCGGTAACCACGCCGGTGACTACCTTTCGGACAGATCGACACCGAGAGAGACGAGGCGGTACCCCGGATGAGCAGGATCATCGTTTTCGGCGCGGGCGGACGGACCGGACGGGCGGCCGTCGAGGAGGCCGCCCGGCGAGGGCACCACGTCACCGCCGTGGTCCGGAACCCCGACAGGTACCCGGAGTTGGGCGGCGAGAGGGTGCGGGTGGCGGCCGGTGACGTCACCGACGCCGAGAGGATCGCCCGGCTGGCGGCGGGGCACGAGGCCGCGATCGCGGCCGCGTACGACGCGGGCGTCCGGCCGGAAGCGTTCTTCGCCGCCGCAGCGCACGCCCTGGTCGGCGGACTGGAACGGGCGGGCGTCGGCCGCCTGATCGCCGTCGGACTGGCCGCCACCCTGGAGATCGCCCCCGGTACCCCGCTGATGGACGCCCCAGGGTTCCCGCCGGAGTTCCGTGCGTTCTCCCGCGCCCACGCCGCAGGCGCGGCCGTCCTCCGCACCTCCACGACCGCGCTGGACTGGCTGATCGTCAGCCCCGCCGGCGACTTCGAGCACACCACCGCAGCCCGCGGCGGCTACACGGTCCGGGGCGCCGACCCCGCTGGGCGGGTCACACATGCCGACCTGGCGCTCGCGCTGCTCGACGAGATCGACGAACCGGTGCACCACCAGGTCCACGTCGGCGTCGTCGGGGCCTGAGCCGTCATCAATCGCCTTCCGCCCCGCAGTAGTTGGGTGCCGGGCTTGCGTGACCGAGGTGATCGGTGGCTCGGCGCGACGTTGGGATGCGGGCCCGCCACTGGGTCTGGAGGCCGGCGGTGAGGGTGTGCCGAGCGGCGGGGGCGAGGTGCGCGATTCCGAGCGGCCAGGTGCGGCAGTCGCAGGCGGTGAGCACCCGGCCGTCCCCGGTGAGGCGTACGGAGGCCGGCGAGGTGAGGCCCGAAAGTCCGTCGTCGGGTCCTGAGAGATTGTCAATCGGTCGGCGTCGCGTGCGAGCTGGGAACTGTCGGAACTGTCCGACCGATCACTTGAAATCTTGTCCCGTGGTTTCGGCAGGGCCGCCAACCTGCGACAAGCATCCGTGAGCCGGCCGACCCGGAGACGGCCATCGGCCATTCCCCGGTGCCGGACGAGCGTTGCCAGGGAGCCCGCCGGTGAACGACAGCGACAGCCCCACCGCGACGGCGGGCCCCGGCACCTCACACGCGACGGGGAGACCCCGCCCCGCCGAACCCAGCGTCGAGCGGGGTGACGGCGAGGTGGCCCTGAACACTGCCAACCCCGGCCCGGCAAGCACCGAACCGGCCATAGCACCCTCCCTCGCGCCGCCCGGGCCGAACGCTTCGCCAGCATGGCATCCATACGAAGAAAACACTCGGCGCACGGCAACCCATAGCCGCCAACTCCCCCTTGAGCAGCCATTTCTGACGGAATGAGAGGTGCAGGTGTACGACCGGTTCGAGCGGTCTGTCGGGCGGTCGCCACCCACTAGATTCCTCACCACGCGGTGGACGCCCCACCATGGGGGTGAATGGGCGACGACGGGGGGATGGTCGGCCGGCGAGTAGCGGCCAAGGCCGCCCCGTTCTCCACCTCTGACGAAGGGGGAATGGTTATGGCCACGACCACGATACGGCGCTTGGCCGGGCTCGGTGCGGCAGCGGCGATGAGCTCTGCGCTGCTGCTGGGTCTGCCGACCTCGGCCCACGCCGCCGGGTACTGCGATGGGAACGTTCTCATCACGAATACCTACAACGGCATGAGCTCCCGCCTGATCCGGTCCTACGACGGCAGCAGCCTCTGCGTCAACACCTGGAACCAGACCGGCGGCTATGCCTGGACGAAGGCGGCCATCACGAAGCAGGTCGGCGGTCCCGACGCGGCGAACGACTACGGCTGGTACTCCCAGTACGCCTCGACCGGCTGGGTCGCCAAGGGCAACGGCTGCTGGTGGTGGGGTGGCACCCCGGTCTCCCCGGGATCGACCACCTTCAGCTTCTGGTACAACTGCGTCTGAGCTCTGTCCGCCCGATCATGAGCGGAGCTGGATGAGGAGGGCGGCGGCCGTGATTGTGTCGGGACTCCTGACCGAACGGGACGATGGCACCGACAGCGGCATCATCAGCCTTGAAGACTTCCTCACGGCAGCGGACTTGGTGCTGGCCCCGGGCGCCACAATGCCCGAGCCCCCGTGGCACGCGGTCAGGTTCGAAGCCGGATGGCGAGGGCAGCCGCGGTGACGGTGCCGAGGACGACGTAACCGCGCCTTTCCCGTAACGGGTCGTGACGGCGCGGGAGTTCTCCAGCCTGTTGATGGCCCGCTCGACGGTGAAGCGCTTCTTGTACCGATCCTCGTCGAACCCCGATGGCCGCCCGCCTCGCGATCCCTTGCGCAGGCGGGCGGCCTGGCTGTCGGCCTCCTCCGGGATCGTGTGGCGGCTGCCGCGCCGCCGCAGGTACTCACGGCAAGGACCGTTGCTGTAGGCCCTATCGGCAGCGACGCTCTCGGGCTTCTTGCGGGGCCTGCCCGACCCGATCCGGGGGACGCGGATCTTCTCCAGCACCGGCACGAACCGGGTGCAGTCGGCCCGCTGCCCCGGCGTAACGATCACGGACAGCGGGCGACAGAACCCGTCCGCGCGGGCATGTCCTGATCGACGGCGGGCTGGACCAGTGGGCCGCTGACGGCGACCTGTCGTGTGATCGCGGTGGGCGGGTCGGCCGGGCTGAGGGTGGTGTCGCGGTTCTTGGACGGGTGCGGGTCGTAGAAGCCGGGGGCCTCCGGTGAGCCGCGTGCGGTGCCCATGAGGTCGGGGATGGTGAGCGGTTCCGGATCCTCGGTGCAGTCCCAGTAGGGCAGCGAGAGCTGGGAGGTCGATCTCGCAGATCGAGTCCTCGAACCGTTGACGATTTCGCGGTGCCACGGCCGGAACGCCGGGCATCCGTGGGCATGCGTGCTCTGGTGGATCTCATTCTGCTTGAACCAGTGGCTCCCACCGTCGGGGATCGGCAGATCGGACTTGCTGCCGCGGTAGAAACGCGTGTTCGGCATGATCATCGCGTTCCCGCCTTCGGATTTTCCTGCGATGCCCGGTGGAGATGGCCAGTGCCTGCACCAGGGTCACCTGCCGATCCGAGGGTCGAATGCTCAGGCGGGGACGGCCTCGATATTGGGCCGTCCTCCTTGCAGTGGTACGGCCGACCCCCGCGCATGCGAGAGCAGTCTCATTGACCTGAGACTCCAGGCGTGGGCTACTCGGAAATGACCCAATTTCAGCGGTTCGGGTATAGGTGAATTCCCACCTTTTGGGAATTGGCGTGTCAGGCAAGCGGAGAGTCGCCGTGCCGGCACGATTCATTTTCGACCGCGGGCCGGTTCTGCAGCCGACGGCCTTCACTCACAGTGGCAGTCGAGGCGCTAGCGACGCTGTGAACATGCCAAGGGGCGGCGGCATGTGGATGGTCATCCCGCAGCAGTGCAGCGGCGAAGACTCCGCAGGCGCTTGTGGATCGTCCCGCACGTACGGGGAGCGGCAGCAGTCGGCCCTCGCCGCGGTCACCTGTTCCAAGGTGTCATTTCTGCGGACCATTATGAGGGTCTCCGGAAATACATTCATCGGTGCGTAGCCGGGAAGCTTGGTTTCGTACAGTGGCCGGCCGGCACTTCCCGGAGCCGGATGGCGAGAAGTCGCTTTTAGACGTAATGTGCTGGTATCGGGTTGGAGGTGCTCTGATGACCAATCATCAAGAAGAGCCCATCGACGTCACCCGGGATGCCGGACAGATAGACATCACGCGGGACGCCGGACAGATAGACATCTCCCGCGATGCTGGCCAGATCGACGTCACGCGGGACGCCGGCCAGATTGACATCGCGCGGGACGCCGGGCAGATCGACGTCACGCGGGACGCCGGGCAGATTGACATCGCGCGGGACGCCGGGCAGATCGACGTCACGCGGGATGCCGGACAGATTGACATCGCGCGGGATGCCGGGCAGATCGACGTCACGCGGGACGCCGGGCAGATCGACATCGCGCGGGACGCCGGCCAGATCGACGTCACGCGGGACGCCGGCCAGATCGACATCGCGCGGGAGGTCCACATCGACATCACCCGGGAGAGGATCCACATCGGCATCACGCGGGATGCCGGGCAGATCGACGTCACCCGGGATGCCGGACAGATTGACATCGCGCGGGACGCCGGGCAGATCGACGTCACGCGGGATGCCGGGCAGATTGACATCGCGCGGGATGCCGGGCAGATCGACGTCACCCGGGATGCCGGGCAGATTGACATCGCGCGGGATGCCGGGCAGATCGACGTCACCCGGGACAGCTAGTCCGTGCCGCTTGCTGCTCTAGATGACATCAGGGAGGCGGCATGGCCGCGGTACGGCCGCATGACTATGAGGCGCGCGAAAACGCGCTGGCACGCAGTGTCCAACCGTTGTCGGTCGAGGACTTCCTCGCGAACTACTGGCAACGCGCACCGCTGCTGACGGTCCGCAATGGCTCGGCCGAGTTCGCCGACATAGTCGACATGGACGAGTTCGACGCGATCATCGCGGGTACTGGCCTGCGGCACCCGTACTTTCGAATCTTCGACGACGGCGCGCCGCTCCCCGTCGGCATGACCACCACGTCTCGCCAGCTCGGTCCCGATCTGGACAGTGGTCTGGCGGATCTGGACGCTGTGTATCAGCACCACGCCAACGGCGCCACGATCGTGCTGCAAGCAATGGAGCGCTGGTGGCCGAAGTTCCAGCAGTTCTGCCGTGACTTCGAGTTGGCTTTCGGCTTCCCGACTCAAGCACACGCGTACTTGACGCCCCCGCACGCACGAGGCGCCCCGGTGCACTACGACACCCACGACGTTTTCGTGCTCCAGGTGCAAGGGTCAAAGAGGTGGCGGGTGTGGGAGCCCGTCAAGCGACTGCCCATGCGGATGAGCGAGGACGTATACGAGCCCAGTGCTGTGCAGGCGCAGACCGAGGAGAAGCAGCCGTTAATCGACGTGGAGCTTCGCGCGGGCGACTCGCTTTACCTTCCGCGCGGTTACATTCACGAGGTGACGACGGACCGGCACCGATCGTTGCATGTCACGGTCAGTGTCATGGTCTACCGGTGGGCCGATCTCGCTGAGGCTGTCATCTCCGATCATCTGGTGAAACTGCGGGACGTCGTGGAGTACCGCGAGTCCCTTCCGTACGGCAGAGTCCCCTTCGGCCCACCGGACCGAAAGTTGTCCGATCACTACGCGAAGCTCGTCGACGACTTCCTCAGCGGTCTTGACCTGGCCTCCGGTGAGGAGCTGATGCGGTCCCGGCTGGTGTCCTACATCGCACCCTCGTGGCGGGGGCGTTTCCTGG
The DNA here is from genome assembly GCF_042734615.1 of Kitasatospora sp. NPDC059646. Classification (NCBI taxonomy): domain Bacteria; kingdom Bacillati; phylum Actinomycetota; class Actinomycetes; order Kitasatosporales; family Streptomycetaceae; genus Kitasatospora; species Kitasatospora sp. NPDC059646. The sequence continues at coordinate 11,942 of NZ_JBHWDS010000021.1, read as the reverse complement.
ACGTCCAGCGGGCCTCCGAACTCACCCTGGACCAGCCGGTGTTCGTACGGTCGGACACGGTCTACCGGATTTCGGCGACCGAAAGCACCATCACGCTCACCGTGGGTTCCACTGCGGTCGAATTCGACATACGGTTCGCCCCGGCCATTCGCCACGTCGTCGCCGCGCAGTCGTTCACCGCCGGTGACCTGTCAAGTGATCTCACCGACGCCGAGCGGCTCGACCTGACCCGCAGGTTGGTGCAACTCGGCCTGTGCACGCTCGGCAAGGAGTGGCAGTCGTGAGCACCCCACCGCGCAACGCGCTGGAATTCCTGATCGATCCCATTCCGCGGGGGGACTTCCTGCGCGACTACTGGGAAAGGCGGCCGCTGTTCGTCGGGCGCGGTCAGCCCGACTACTTCGCCGAACTGTTTTCCTTCGACTCCCTCGACGCACTGCTTGCCCGGGGAGACCTGTGGCATCCGAACGTGCGTGTCTTTCTCTCCGGTCGGCAGATACCCCAAGAGGAGTTCGCCAGTCGCTGGGCCTACGGCCGCGAGGTCCACGAGCGGATCGTCGATCGGGGCCGGCTCATCGAACTGTACGAGGCCGGGGCGACCGTCAATGTGCTCGGCGTCGAGCGCACCTGGCCGACAGTGACCGACTGCAGCAAACAGTTGGAGATCGATGCGGGTTTCCCTGTGCACACCACGGCATTCCTCTCACCGCCCAATGCGGTGAACATCCCCCCGCACTTCGACATGACCGATGTGCTGGTCACCCAGATCAGCGGGAGCAAGGAGTGGGGCCTGTGGGAAGCCGACCGGACACTGCCCCTCAACTCCGACACCGCTGGGCGGATCTACGGTCGTGAAGATCCTCGCGTTGGGCCGGGCAGACTGCTGGGCCGGCACGTCCTGCACCCGGGCGACACCCTCTACGTGCCCAGGGGCGTCCTCCATGAGGCGATTACCACCGACGAGATTTCGCTGCATCTCGCCTTCGGAATCAACGTGCACCGGTGGTACGACCTGATCGAGGCAGCCGCACGGCATGCGGTGGCACGCCTCGCCGACGACGAGCAGGCGCGGCACGCCTTGCCGGTCGGATTCCACCGGACCAAACCCGTGGGTACACCTGCAGAAAGTGTTGCTCACCCGATGCTGCAGACGATGACTGAGCACCTCGCCTCTACCATGCGAGCCGGTCTCGTCGAAGGCCTGCACACGTTGGACGAGCGTTACCTCAACGGCCGGCCTGCCTCCCGGCCCCGCCAACTGACGGACATCGCCGCCGCCGAGGACCTCACCATGTCCAGCCGGCTCGTCGCACGACCTCACCTCGCCCATGGCATCGCTCCGCACAACGGCCGGATCCGATTGGTCTTTCACCGCAAGACCCTGAGCTTTGGGACCGAGCTGCGCTCGGCGCTGGACTTCGTCGCCGCCGGACAACCATTCGCTGTCTCCGAAATCCCCGATCTCACCACCCATCAGCGCCTTGAGTTCGCTCAACGTCTCCTCAAGGAAGGCTTCCTGACCCTTGACACGAACGGTGGCATCGGGTCGGCGAGCCAAGGGCCGTCCCGTGAATGATCTCGGAGGTGCCGAAGTGCTGTCATCCGGATGTGACGGGACAACGATCAGCGGATGAAGAGGGACAGTTGGGTGCCGAGCTCGCGGAAGCCGAGGCGGGCGGCGACTCGGCGGGAGGCCGGGATGCGGGCCCGCCATTGGGGTAGGAGGCCGGCGGCGAGGGCGTGCCGGGCTGCGGGGGACGCGGCGCGGCGGGCGAGGCCGCGAGCGCGGTGGGCCGGGTCGGTGAGGACACCGAGATGCGCGATTCCGAACGGCCAGGTGCGGTAGCCGCAGGCGGCGAGGACCCGGCCGTCCTCGGCGAGGACCGCGAAGACCGGCGAGGTGAGGCCCGCGAGTCCGGACTCCTCGGCGTCCGCGACGCCCGTGCGTTGCTCCAGGTCGCGCAATCCGGGGTCGTCGCCGGGGAGTTGGTGGACGGTGCCGAGGTGCGGCAGGAGGGCGTCGGGGGCGAGGTAGGAGAGTGTTGCCGGGCCGAGCAGGTCGCCGATCGGGAGGAGGGGACGCAAGCGCTCGGCGTCCCCGGCCAGGTCCGCCGGGTGCTCGCGGAGTGCGGCCCGCAGCAGGCGGGCCCGGCGTTCGTCCGGCGCGGTGGCCAGGACGGAGCCGCCGAGCGTCACCAGGCCGAGCCATCCCGGTGGGCAGAGTCCGGAGCGCGGCGAGACCACGACGGCCGCCCGGCCGGGCTCCGGGAAGGCCGCCGGTGCGCCCGCCAGCGCCTCCCAACGGCGCCGCGTCGTGTGCAGCAGAACCTCGTTCGTCATCGCGTCATCCTGCCCGCCCCACCTGGTGCCCGCACCCCAATTGTCCGGTCACCGTGACGGCCGTGCAGAGACCGGCGGCGTGCCTCCGCCACGGGCTGCTCGGACCAGGGGAGAACAGGTGCGCACGGGAGTCGGACCGCCGCGGGTCTCCGGGGAGGGCGGCCCGGGGTCGCGGCGCGGGCCGGCCGTCCGGAGCGGGGTCAGTGGCCGCCGCGCGGGTACTCGCAGCCGCCTTCCAGGTAGGCGCCGTGAACGTCGATGCGGCCCGCGCCGGAGAGGATGCCGGTCAGGCAGCCGCCGGAGCCCGGGACGGCGAGGGTGAAGTGGACGCCGTCGGCAGCGGCGGACAGCGTGGCCCCGGGGTAGTCGAGCCGGGTCATCAGTGCGCGGCCCTGGGCCTCGTCGGTGGGCGTCTCGCGGGCGGCGGCCGCCGTGATCCGGGCCGCGTGGGCCTCGCCCCGGCAGCGCTGACTGTCCGTCAGCAGCACCATCTGCCGGAAGGCGTGGTTCTCGGCGTACTTCGGGTTCTCCGGGTTCGAGCCGCCGGACTCGCCGGACCCGGCGGTCGGCGCCGGGGTGGGCACGGCCGTGGACGCCTTCGCGCAGGCCTTCGCCACCTGGGGGAACTTCCGGTCCGCCTCGGCGAGTTCGCGCTGCCGGCGCTCCTCCGCCTCCTGCTGGATCCTGCTGATGCTCGCCGACGCCTGCGGGTCCGGCTGCGCCTTCGCGCCGGTGCTCCCCGCGTGCGTGCTGCCGCAGGCGGTCAGCGCGCCGGCGGCGGTGAGCGTGACGGCGGCCAGGACCAGGACGGGTCGTCTCACGGCGCGTGCTCCCAAGGAAAAGCCAGTGGCGGGCCCCGGGCGGCCCGTCCCCCCGACCTGCATCCTTCCGTATGCGATGCACGGGGCGCCAGAGTATCCGTACTCAAGCCCGAGGAGGAGCGGGAGGCGCGGCTCGCCCGGACCCGCGACTACCTGGCGGGCCGGGCGGAGACGGCCTCCGGCGGGTTCGTCCTCCCGATGCTGACCGGGGTGCTGAGGGCCCGCCGCCTGTGACGGCCCGTCAGGTCGGGGTGGGGCGGCGTCGTCAGGAGGCGGCGCGGTCCTCGTGCAGCGGGACGGCGTACACCGGCTCCGGGCCGTACGAGGTGAAGCCGGAGGTGAGCAGGATCGGGCCGGAGGTGGTCGGATTCGCCTTGACCAGGGCCATCGTCGCGCCGTGGCCCACCGCGTAGGTCAACCGGGCGTCGAGCAGCGCCCGGTACACCCCGCGCTTGCGCCACTCCGGCACCACCACCCCGCCTGTCAGCCGGGCGACGCCGTCCACGACCTGCACGCCGCCGGTGCCGACGGGTTCGCCGTCGACGTACGCGACGACCAGGCCGCCGCCGCCGGCCGGGACGGAGGTCGCGTTCCGGGCGGCGAGAGCCTCGATCCGGTCGTCCGGCGGAACGTCGCCGTGGAAGGCGGCGGCTTCGATCGTCACGCCGTCCCGGGCGGTGGTGGCGTCGGCGGCCCAGCGCAGCGACACGTCCACAGTGGGCCGGGGGAGTTCGGGGACGCCGTGGCTCAGGTCGGCCGCCATGATCTCCAGCACCAGCTTCACCGTGGCGCCGCGCGCGGCCAGGTCGGCCTCCAGGTCGGCCGGGGCGCCGAGCAGCACCTGCCAGTCCAGGATCGGCGGACCGAAGGCGCGGGCCCGCTCCACCAGCTCGTCGACGACCTGGCGGGTCGGGCGAGTCGGCGTGAACGAGACCACCGAGAGGTCGAAGTCGATGTAGTCGGGCAGCCGGAGGAAGGTGTACTCCTCGGTCTTCACGACCTCGGCGTCCGGCGGCATCCACACCCAGGCCGCACCGGCGGCGGCGACATCAGAAACTGTCAGGCTCATGCAGGCCAGGCTAGGGGCGCGGTCCGGAACGCCCTGCGCTGTTACAAGATCAGAACCTGACGGTGACACAGTTCAAGTCCGACCGACAGGGGTTGGTCACCGCGCAGCGGCGAGGTGGGCGGCGTGGGCGCGCATCCGGGCGCGGTCGGCGGGGAAGCAGCTGGCCCACGGGCGGTCCAGCGGGAGCCACGCCGCCGGTTGGCCGTGCTCGGGCGCGAGCGGCACGGCCGCGTCGACCAGGGCGACGTACGAAACCCCGAGGGTCGGCGGCAGGCCGGGGAGGTAGCAGCGGACGGTGGCGGCGGCCGGGCGCGCCAGCAGCCGCACGGCGAGGCCGGTCTCCTCGCGGAGCTCGCGGGCGGCGCCCTCGCGCGGAGTCTCGCCCGGCTCGACCGCCCCGCCCGGCGGCACCCAGCCGCGGTGGCGGTGCCGCACCATCAGGACACGGCTCAGCTCCAGGTCGAACACCCAGACCTCCGCCGCCAGCGGCTCGACCCACCCACGGGCCCGCTCGGCGGCGAACCAGCGGCAGGCGTCGTCGAACTCGGCGGCCGCCGACGCGGCGTCGGCCGCCGCCGCGTCCAGGGCGCGTCGCTGCGCGGGCATCTCTCGGGTCGTCATCGGGGCACCGTACGCACCGGGTCCGACAGTGCGGGCTACTCGACGACCAGGCGGACCTGGTGCCGCGGATCCCGCTCGCAGAGGAACACGACGAGCTCGTCCCAGGCCCCGTCGAAGCCGGTCGGGCCGTCGAACTCCGGGTCGTGGCCGTGCCGGGCCGTGCGCGCGCGCTCTTCGAGGGGAGTCCAGCTGTGCGCGCCGTCCCCGTCGTCGGGGATGGTCAGGAACAGGCCCATTCCGGACCCGCAGTCGCACTGGACCCGGCGGGGGCCGACCGGCCAGCCGCCGGTCTTCATGCCGGGAGCCACCGAGAGGTCGCGGCGGTAGGTCGGGCCGGAGCCCGCCTCCTGTGCCTCGTCCCACGCCAGGACGCGTGAGCGCAGCGGCTCCGGGAGGGCATCGGCGCAGGGGAACTCGGTGACGCCTTCGGGACGCACGACGCACTGCTCCAGGACGAAGCCGTCGAGTGCGCCGACCGGCGGCCGCGCGCCGACGGACCGTGAGAGCGCGGCGGCGGCCCGCCAGACGACGAGCGGAGCCGGTCCGGGGGAGCGGGAGAGCAACCCGGGCGCACTGCGGTGGGGGAGCGGGCACCACAGGAGCTGGACCAGGTCGGCGCTGTCCGGGAACGGCGTCTCCGGTATGTCGGCGGCGTGCAACTGCACGACCGGCAGCAGGGGCACCGGCTGCTCGGGCGTCACCAGTTCCTCGGTCGTGACGGTCGTCCGGTCCTGCTCCTGCGGCGCGGACAGGACGGTGCGCTGGGTGTCGTACCAGTGGGCCGTGAAGGCGGCCAGGGCGGAGCCGGGATCGGCCGCCTCCGCGGAGAACGGCTCCATGGCCTGCTCGAACGTCGCGTTGATCCGGGCGAGCGCGGCGGCGGCCTGTTCGGCCGAACGCCGGGCGTCCTCCCGGTCCTCGGGCGTCGCCGGCCGCTCGACCTCCACCACGTGCGCCAGCCCGCAGGTCGGCCACGGCTCGTCCTCCGGCCACAGCAGCGGCCCCGCCACGGAACTCGCCCCCGGGGCGGGGATCCCCCGGCGAGGGTGCAGCCGGGTCGCGCGCCGGGCGCGGGAGGCGAGTTCGGGGAAGGCGGCAAGGACGTCGAGCGGCCGGTCGGGCGTCGTGAACATGGGCCACGATCCCACCCGGAGGCCGCTCACTGTCAAGATCGACCACCGCCTGCCCGGCCCGTCGGACCAGGGCGGTAGTGTCTGCCACCATGTCGACCGACCCCGGATTCACCTGTGCGTGCTGCGGCGAACGCCACGCAGAGACCCCGATGAACTTCTCCAGCCCTGCGCCCGCCTTCTGGGAGCCCGGGATGGAGCGGGCGAAGAAGTGCGAGCTGACGTCCGACCAGTGCGTGATCCGGGGCGAGGCGTTCTTCGTCCGGGGGCTGATCGAACTGCCCGTCATCGGGCACGACGAGGTGTTCTCCTGGGGCGTGTGGGTCTCGCTCAGCGAGCGGAACTTCCGGCGGGCGAACGAGATGTGGGAGAACCCCGCGCGGGAGGCGGAGCCCGCGTACTTCGGGTGGCTGTCGACGGAGCTGTTCCCGTACCAGCCGACGACGATCAACCTGAAGACCATGGTGCACACCCGTGCCGTGGGCCTGCGGCCGACCGTCGAGCTGGAGCCGACCGACCATCCGCTGGCCGTCGAGCAGCGGACGGGCATCACCATGGACCGGGTGCGGCAGCTCGCCGAGGCGGTACTGCACGCGCAGGCGTGACGGAAGCGGCCGTCCTGGGCCGAACGAGGGGACTCGGGTCCTGCGGGAAGCGGGCCCGGTCGGGGGTGCGGGCGGGCGAACTACATTGCGGGGCAGGGGCCGAGTGTCGTGCCCGGGGTGCGGGCGGGCCTGATCGCAGTGGGAGAGCTCATGACCGAAGGACAGCTCCGCAGTACGCCGGCACCCGGGCGGCGGCCGGGAACGCTGGTGTTGATGGGCTCGGGCATCCGGGCCATCGGACAGTTCACCCTGGAGTCGCAGGAGTACCTCCGGTGGGCTGACCGGGTGTTCTACTGCGTCTCCGACCCGACCACGGAGCAGTGGATCCTCGACCAGCAGCCGGACGCCGTCGACCTGTACACGCTCTACGACAACGACAAGCCGCGGCGGATCACGTACGTGCAGATGGCCGAGACGATGCTGCGGCCGCTGCGCGAGGGGCTGAACGTCGTCGGCGTCTTCTACGGGCACCCCGGGGTGTTCGTCAATCCGTCGCACCGGGCGATCGCGATCGCCCGGCAGGAGGGGCACGCCGCGTTCATGCTGCCGGCGGTCTCCGCGCTGGACTGCCTGTTCTCCGACCTCGGGATCGACCCGTCGCGCCCGGGCTGCCAGATCATCGAGGCGACCGACCTCCTGCTGCGCAAGCGGCAGTTGCTGACGGACAGTCACGTGGTGCTGCTCCAGGTGGGCAGCGTCGGCGACACCGGCTTCCGGTTCGCCGGGTTCCCGAACACGCACCTCGGCGCGCTGGTCGCCTACCTGCAGGACGCGTACGGGCCCGACCACGAGATCGTCAACTACATCGCCTCGCAGTACGCGATCGCCGACCCGGTGGTCCACCGGGTGAAGCTGTCCGAGCTCCTGGAACCGGAGAACAGCAGGCGGGTGACGGGCATCAGCACCTTCTACGTCCCGCCGGTCGCCGAGCGGCCGATGGACCTGGAGACGGCGAAGGCGCTGGGGCTGAAGGTGGCGACCCAGCCGCAGCCGGAGGGCGCGCTGCGCTCCGGCTCGGCACTGGCCGGGCCGTTCGCGCCGTTCGACGAGCCGTACACCGAGTACGACGAGCGGTTCGTCGCCCTGCTCGACCGGCACCAGGTGCCGCGCGACTACCGCAAGTCCCGTCCCTCGCGGGCGTTCTACGAGGCGATCCGCGACCTCTCCGTCGATCCCGCGAAGATCGAGCAGTACAAGGACGACCCGGAGCGCGCCCTGCTGTCGCGGACCCCGCTGCGGGCCGACGAGCGGACCGCGCTGCGGACCGGGCACGCCGGACGGATCCGGGAGGGGTTCCACCGCACCGAGGACGAGGTGGCGGCCGGGTTCGCACTGAGCCTGGTCACCGACGTCGAGACCGCGGCCGAGTACACCCGGCTGCTGGTGGAGGCGTCGTCGGCGGCCGAACCCGCCGAGGCGGCCCGGCAGGCGCTGGCGCACTGGGGATACGACACCGACGTGACCGCGATCGGCGAGGCGTTCACCCGGCTCGGGACCGGGCGGGCGCTGTGGGCCGGCGGCTACCACCTGGTGGTGGACGGCGAACCCGGCCGGACGCTGTTCGTCGGCGGAACCCGGATCGAACTGGACGGGGCGGAACTCCAGGGCGCCCGCCTCGCCGACGGGGTGCTGTCCTGGAGCGAGGACGCCGGCAACCCGTCGTCGGGAGCGCTGGAGTTCGCCCTCGCGTCCGCGCCGCAGGCCGGTGCGGCGGACGCGAGTTACGTCGGCCCGTACTGCCACGGACGCGTGTGGTACGGCAGCGCCCGCCCCGCCGCCGAGAACGCCTTCGGCAAGGTCGGCGTGTTCGACCCGGAGTCGGTCGCCGCCCGGGGCGCGGCAGATCCGCTGTCCACCTGGTACGGCACGTACCGGACGGCGCTGGTCGGTGACGCCGGCCGGTGGGTCGACGGCCCGGTGGTCACCGTGCGGGCCGACGACGGCGAGGGACGCGGTGCCACCGTCGAGTGCGACGGGAAGCCGGTCCAGCGGTTCGGCTACGCCGACGGGGTGCTCGGATGGACCAGCGCGGAGCCCGGCTGGTCCGGCGGCGTGGTCTTCCAGAAGCGGCCCGGGCAGGCCTTCGTCGGACGGCTGTGGAACAGCGCGGCCGACCCCAGGATGATGAAGATCCGCGCCATCGGGTCCGCCGACGGCGCGCCGGAGCAGGCGGCGCTCGCGGAACTGAGCCCGCTGCTCGCCTGGCGGGCCCACGCCACCTGCGTGTCCCTCGCCGGAACGGCCGTCGAACTGGGACGGTCGCTGGCCCTCGCCGAGCGGTCCACCGCGGTGGACCGGGCCCGGACGGCCCTCGCCCGCACCTTCCGGACGCCGTCGACGCTCGCCCGACTCGCCCCCACCGAACTGAAGTTCGTCCCCACGTTCACCGATCTCGACGTGGTCGACGTCGACATCGACGCCGTGGACGTCGACACCATCGACGTCAACGCGATCGAGGTCGACATCGACGCGGACTTCATCGACGTGACCATCCCCGTGGACATCGTGGACGCGGCGGTGGTCGAGGTCGAGTTCATCGCCGCGGTCGACTCCGGCGAGAAGGAACTGCCGGAGGAGGAGGGGTAGTCGGGCCTCTTCGACGGTGCCGGGTTCCGGAGGGTTCCCCGGGCTGGGTCGGCGAGCATCCGGCGCAGCCGGCCCGGCCGTGTTCGTGCGGGACGTCGGCCGGCGGCTCGACGGCGCGGCCCGGTACGCCACGTGGTCGAGCACCCGGTGCTGCGGCTGCGGGGCGTCGATCCGGGCCATGGCGGCGCGCAGCGCCGGGTGGCGGCGGCGGGTGTCACACCGGTCCGTGTCCGACGGGATGCGGGGCGAGCATCTCGTCGGAGGCGGCCGGAAGCGCGGACGCCCGGTCGGTGGGGGCACCGGTCAGTGGGTCCGTGATCGCCGCCCCGCCATCGCGGGACGCGCCCCCGGGGTTGCCCAACGGTCTGTGCGGGCCACCTGTTGACGGCGCATCGGCGGCTCTGTCGTCGCGGCCGGATAGCGTGTCCCGGTGATCGACACCGACCCGCTGGTACCCGCCCTCGCCGGAATCGTCCTCGACGTGCTCCGGTTCCTCGACACCTGCGACGACGAGGAGGTGGACCCCGACACCGCCGTGAAGATGACGGAGAACGTGGCCTGGTTGCTCAGCCGGCTGCCCCCGGACCAGATCGACCGCCTCCTGGCGGTGGTCGCGGACCTGGCCGAGACCGAGCCGGACCCCGGGCGGCGGGAGTTCCTGACCGCGTTTCCGTTCGCCTGCGGCCTGCGGGAGGAGTAGCCCGAACTGAGCCCCCGGCCGGGGAGCTGCGGACCATGGCGTCGATGGCGGGTGGCAGGGGTGGGGCGAGGGATCGGATCGACGCGTGGCTGACGTCCGCCGGCACCCGGCGGGCTCCGGCCGGCGCAGTGGCGGAACCGGGACGGATCGCGGAGGTGGAGGCGGGGTTCGGGTGGGCCGCCGTTGGTGGTTCCCGGAGTCCGGGCGGGCTTCTGGCTGGGGAGTTCGCGCCCCCGGCTCTGGGAATCTGTGCGGTCGGCCTGTCGGTGGCTGGGCAGGAAGAGCTCGCACCGGGGGACGACGAGTCCCGGTTCCGGCCGGAGTGCATTCCGGTCGCCGGGTGGGACCACGAGGAACTCAGGGTCCCGCTCCGGGGCGTCGCCGACGCGTTCGGGGGCCGGAACGCTGAGATTGGCCGCGTCCTGACGGCGGGTCGGGCCCGGATCGGTGGTGGGGGTGACGTGGTGGGGGAATCCGCGTCGGGGGCGAGATGATTGTCGCAGGATATGAATGTGGCGGGGTGGAACCGGAATTCGTCGGATTCCACCCCGGGGGGTCGAACGGACGTCAGCCGATGGTGTAAGTGGTGACGCTCGGCGGCGTCCGGCCGGTGCGGCCGTTGTGTTCGAAGGTGACGCGGGTTCCCTTGGGACAGGCCCGGTCGGTGTACGTGAACGATTCGTGGGCAGGCCACCAGATCCGGACCTGCACGCACTTGCCGTCGGCCGAGGTGTCCTCCAGCCAGCCCGAGACCCGGGTGGTGGTGGGGCCGCACTGGATCAGGTACGAGGACCTGCCGCCGGGGATGTCGACGTTGTACCGCTTTCCGCAGGTGGCCGCGCTCGCCGTGCCGGTGCCGACCGTCAGCACGCCGCCGAGTGCCAGCAGGCAGGTGAACGCCGCGAGAAGTGCCCGCCTCGGTTTCATGTGTTCCCCCTTCGATTCGGGCGGTGCCGTTCCACGGCCGGCCCCCGCCCTTTCGGCGGGCGGCCGGCCCGGCATCCAGAATGCCGGGAAATCCCTTGCGGGCGGCGGCCGTTGCGCAATACTGCAAAGGTGCCGCAGGCGGACCGGAAGCGTGCATCGCGGTACGCCGGCACGCCGGCGCGGGTACGGACGGGGGCGTGGGCGGAATGCTCAGAATCCATTTCTCCGGGGACGACGCCACGAGGATCCGGGTGGCCCCCGCCGCCCCCGCGCTGTGGGACGTCGCGTGCAGCCTGCACCTGCTCGGCGCCCGCGACCTCCCGGCCTCGTTCGAACCCTGGCGGCGCACGGTGCGGCGGCACCTCCACCGGGCGGGCCTGGCGCGTGCGGTGCGGGCGCTCGCGTCGGCGTTCCCGGTCGACGGCCGGCCCGCTCCGTCGGCCGCGGGCGGCGGCGCGCGCGAACTCGTCCGCCGCTACCACGAGATCGCCGTCGCCCCGTTCGCCCGGCAGATCGCCGCGGCCGTCGCCGCCGACCGGGCGGTGCGGGCGCGGGCCGCGCTCGACCGCGGGGTCGAGGGGCTGATGGCCAGCTACCGGCCGCACGGCGTCCGCTGGTGCGGGGGAGTGCTGCACGTGCGGTGCGCCGTGGACGCGGACGTCCACGTCCGGGGGCGGCCCCTGACGCTCCTTCCGTCGTTCTTCGGGACGCGCACCGCCGTGCTCGCCGACCCGCTGCTCCCCCCGGTCCTGGCCTACCCGCTGCTCCCGGCGGCGTCCTGGCTCACCGCCCCACCCGCGGCCCCGGGCGGCCCGCCCGGCCTGCGCCGGTTCCTCGGGCCGGGCCGGTGCGCGGTGCTGGCCGCGCTCAGGTCGCCGCTGTCGACCCGTCAACTGGCGGACGCGCTGCACCTGTCGCCGTCCGCAGCGAGCCGCCGGGCCGCCGCGCTCCGCGAGGCCGGGCTGCTCTCCACGGCCCGGGACGGTCGGTGCGTGCGGCACGCACTCCGGCGGGCCGGGAGCTGCTCGACCGGCTGGGCTGAGCCGGGCGCTGATGCTCCTATTGATCGTCAAGCCCTGCGGCTCGGGTGAGCCGTATGGTGGCCGGGTGCGGTACTTGGCGGAGTCGTTCATTCTCGGGGCC
>NZ_JBHWDS010000020.1:0-141903 GCF_042734615.1 Kitasatospora sp. NPDC059646 | reverse complement strand
GCTTTGAGCTGGGGGAGCGCGGAGCCCACGGAGGCCGAGAGGTCGAGGAGGATCGCCGCGTCCATGCCGCAGCCGGCCGGGGGCGCCGGGTTGGTGCGCGAGTTCTGCCAGACGCCGCCGGACGCCGGGTAGTTGGTGCCGTAGGTGTTGCTGAGCATGAAGCCGTTCGGGCCGGTCTCGGTGGAGGAGTAGGTCTGGTCGGCGGCGAGTGCGGGCGTCCGGAAGGCGTAGGTCTGGGCGATGGATCCGCTGCCGCTGCCGGGGCCGGTGCGCAGGACCGGGTTGGCGTACCAGCCGGCGGGGGCGGTGCCGGGGAGCTGCTTGACCCAGAAGCTCCGGCCGGCGTTGGCGCCGCCGGCGGCGGTGTCGGGGACGGTGAAGCTGCAGTCGCCGGCGGCGTCGGACAGGCACTCGGCCCAGCCGGTGTCGACCGGCGAGGTGTCGGTCTCGGCGGCGAACAGGCCCAGTTCCACGCCGGCGAGCGGACCGACGGTGCGGGGGCCGGTGCGGTCGCCGCCGACCCGTACGGTGACGACGGAGGTGTCTGCCGTGGGGGCCGGCACTGCCCGGGCGAGCGGGGCGCGGCCGGCGGGTGCGGTGTCGGTGCGGGCCACCGCGGGAAGGGTCAGGCCTGCGGCGGCGGTCAGCGCCGCGGCCAGCGCGGCGGTTGCTCTCATCATGGTTACAGCAAGCCATCGCGCCGCACCGGCCCGGCTGCGGCACACGGTCGGCGCGTGAATCAAGCACTCTTTCGAACCACGCGGCAGCCGGAGCGGCCCGCCCGGTTCGGGGGCGTCGCGGATCCCCGCAGCGGTCGGGCCGACCGTCGCTCGGCTGTCGGCGGCCGGTCCGGTCGACCCGACCGGAGCGGGCACGGATTGTCGGGTGCGGCAGGCTTGTCCCTTCCTAGGTTGGTGGTCGAACAGGAAGGAGGCCGGGGTTGCTGGACCGGCTGAACCAGGCCATGGAGCACATCGAGGGCCGTCTCGACGGGCACGTCGAGGTGTCCGAGCTGGCACGGATCGCGATCATGTCCGAGTACCACTTCCGGCGGCTGTTCTCGTCGCTGGCGGGGATGCCGCTGTCGGAGTACGTCCGGCGCAGGCGGCTGACCGTCGCCGGTGCCGAGGTGCTGGCCAGGGAGCGGACTCTGCTGGAGGTCGCGGTCCGCTACGGCTACTCGTCGGGCGAGGCCTTCGCCCGGGCGTTCCGTGCCGTGCACGGGGTCGGTCCGGGCGAGGCCCGGCGTACCGGCGCGGCGTTGAGCTCCCAGCCCCGGCTGTCCTTCCGCCTCACCGTCGAAGGGAGCAGCACCATGCGGTACCGCATCGTGGAGAAGGAAGCGTTCAGGGTCGTCGGCAAGAAGGCCCGCGTCCCGCTGATCTACCAGGGGGTCAACCCGCACATCGCCGAGCACGTCCGGGGCATCGCGCCGGAGACGATGCTGCGGATCGCCGGCCTCTCGGACCAGGACCCGGAGGGTGTGGTGGCGGCGACCGTCCGCGTTTCGGACGGTTTCGAGGAAGGCAGTGAACTCGACTACTACCACGCCGTGGTGACCGGGGCCGCCGAGCTGCCCGGGGACCTCGACGTCCTGGAGTGCCCTGCGGGGACCTGGGCGGTGTTCGAGAACACCGGGCCGTTCCCGCAGGCGCTGCAGCAGATGTGGGCCGATGTCGCCGCGCAGTGGATTCCGTCCAACCCGTACGAGTACCGTCCGGGCCCGGAGATCCTGCGCACCCGCCCGTCCGGGAGCGACCCGGCGCAGTCCGACGCGCAGTTGTGGATCCCGGTGACCCGCACGGCGGGGTGATCCGGCGGCCCGGGGGCCCCGGCGGCCGTCCGCCGCCGGAGCCCCCGGGCGGGCGGCCGGAAATCGTTCCCCGGGCGTCGCTCGTTCGGCTGACGGCGGGTTGGCGGCCGGGGGCCGGGGCAGGAGGCGGGCATGCATCGTGCCCTCGGACGTACCGGAACGCTCCTGGCGGCCCCGGTCGTTGCTCTCGTCCTGATCCTCACCGGCATCACCGTCGGCGCCACCTCCGCGTCCGCCGAAGTGTTCTGCGGGTCCCACTCGGTGGACGGCGCCATCTGGACCGAGTACACCCAGACCCCCGGCGTCCAGCGGTCGTTGGGCTGCCCCACCAGTGACGAGCTCGCCGCTCCGGACGGCGTCGGCCGCTTCCAGGTGTTCGACAACGGCTCGATCTACTGGACGCCCGACACCGGCGCGCACGCGGTGTGGGGCCTGATCCGCCAGCACTGGGCCGATCTCGGCTGGGAGCGCGGCTACTTGGGCTACCCGCTGACCGACGAGATCACCAATCCCGACGGCTACGGCGTGCGCCAGCAGTTCCAGGGCGGGACCGTCTACTGGAGCCAGTACAGCGGCGCCCACGCCGTGCACGGCGTCATCGGCTGGTGGTGGGGGCAGAACGGGTACGAGGGCGGCTTCTACGGCTACCCGACGTCCGACGAGTACCCGGAGGAGTACGTCGGCGGCGACGAGGACAACAACACGGGCGTGCGGCAGAACTTCCAGTCCGGCCGCTACCTGCTGTACAGCGGCGGCCAGCCGAACGCCTTCGAGAGCTGCCACAGCGCGTGCATCGGCTACGGCGGCATCACCAACACGAAGTGGGTGAAGAAGACCGAGGTGTACATGAACCTCGCGGACCAGAACAAGCGTTCCACGCACGTCACTCCGACCGACGCCGCGTTCGCGAGCACCTCCCGCTCGGACACCGCGTCCAGCGACTCCGCGGACGACTGGAAGCAGGTGTGGTCCAACACGCTGATGTTCCCGCACGCCACGCAGGGCGAGATGCACTCGACGTACGAGCAGCTGTACTGCCACGCGTCGTACTCCTACCCCAACGGCAGCGGAGGCCACTGGGGCGGCACGACCTGGGACCTGGAGGCGTGGCACTACGACATGGTTCCGTACGACGCCGGCAAGGCGCTCCAGACCAAGTGCAACTGGGGGGAGTGACACCCGCGCCGGGGCCGGGCCGCCCGGTGCGGGCGGGCCCGCCGTGACGGCGTGCCGGCGCCGCGTAGAGTGGCCGCTCCCCCACCCACGAGGACGGCCACCGTGCACGAGCGTTCCGGCATCCTGTTCGTCACCGATCTCGCGTACCCGGCGCAGGGCCGCCGGTACGGCGACGAGGACGTCTTCCTGACCTCGCGGCTGCGCGAGGAGTTCGACGTGGCGCTGTGCCACCCGCGGGACGCGGCGGCGCTGATGGACCGCTTCGACGCGGTCGTCGTCCGCAACAGCGGGCCGGTGCTGGGCTACCGGGAGCAGTTCGACGAGTTCCGTCGGCGGGCCGGCGCGCGCGGCACCCTGGTGCACAACCCGCTGACGGGCCGTGGCGACATGGCCGGCAAGGGCTACCTGCTGGAGCTGACGGCGGCCGGCTACCCGGTCATCCCCACCGTGGACCGGCCGGCCGACGCCCACCTGCTGCCGCCGGCCGAGCGGTACGTGGTCAAGCCCGCCGCCGGCGCGGACTCGATCGGCCTCTCGGTGGTGGCGCGCGCGGAACTGGCCGGCCTCCGGCAGGACGGCGTGCTCGTCCAGCCGCTGGTCGACTTCCGCTACGAGGTGTCGTTCTACTTCGTCGACGACGCCTTCCAGTACGCCCTGTACGCGCCCGACCCGTCCCGCCGCTGGGAACTGACGCCCTATCACCCCACGCCGGACGACCTCGCCTTCGCCCGCCGCTTCGTGGACTGGAACACCCTGTCCCACGGCATCCAGCGGGTGGACGCCTGCCGCACCGCGGACGGCGGGCTGCTGCTCGTCGAACTCGAGGACCTCAACCCCTACCTGTCCCTGGACGTCCTCCCGCCCGCGCAGCGCGAGGCGTTCGTCGTCGCCCTGGCGGCCTCGATCCGCGGCCTGCTCCGCACCGACGGCTGACCGCCGGCCGGCCCCGCGGGGCGACCGGCGGAACCGGCGCCCGGACTGCCGACTGCTCCTGACGCGGGGCCAGGAGCGGTGCCTCCCGGCCCGGGCGAGTGCCCGCTCCGCCCGGGCCGGGAGGGCGGTGACCGGGTCGGCCGCGGACGGCAGGTCGGTGACGAGGTCGACGCCCTCGGCCGCCCGGACCGGCAGCGGGGGGATCGCGCCGCACGCCCTCATCGCCCTGGCGGCCTCGATCCGCGGCCTGCTCCGCACCGGCGGCTGACCGCCGGCCGGCCCCGCAGGGCGACCGGCGGAACCGGCGCCCGGACTGCCGACTGCTCCTGACGCGCGGTCAGGAGCGGTGCCTCCCAGCCCGGGCGAGTGCCCGCTCCGCCCGGGCCGGGAGGGCGGTGACCGGGTCGGCCGCGGACGGCAGGTCGGTGACAAGGTCGACGCCCTCGGCCGCCCGGACCGGCAGCGGGGGGATCGCGCCGCGCGCCACGTCGTCCCGGTACTCCTGACGGGCCTGCGGGTCGCGGGCCGACTCGGCTTCCCGGCCGCGCCACCGGTCGAGACAGGGGTGGCCGAGCGTGCGGGCCGTGTACGTGTCGGCCGGCCGGCTCGCGCCCCGGGCGGGGTCGAGCACGCTGCTGCGTTCGGTGCCCTGCCCGCGCCCCTCGACCGGGACCCGGCCGACCAAGGGGTCGACGAGCGCCTCGCGGTGCCCTGGAACCGGGTGCCGATCAGGGCGCCGGCGGCGCCCGGGGCCGGCGCTGCGGCGACGCCCCGGCCGTCGGAGGTCCCGCCGGCCGCCAGGACGGGCACCGGTGCCACCAGGTCCACCGCGGCCGGGACGAACGGCAGGGCGGAGCGTCCGCGCCGGCGCCGTGGACGCCGCCCTCGGTCCCCTGGGCCACGATCACGTCGGCGCCCGGCTCCGCGGCCCGCTCGGCCGCCTCCGGGTCGGTGACCTGGACCATCAGGACGGCGCCCGAGCTCCGGATCGGTTCGACGAACGGGCTCGGGTCGCCGAAGGAGGCCATCACCGCCGCGGGCCGGTACTCCCACGCCCGTTCCACCGCTCCGGAACCGATCGCCCGGGCGAGGAAGCCGACGCCCCACGGCCGGTCGGTGCGCTCGGTCACGGTCGCCGGTTCCCGCGCCGGCCACTCCCGGTCGCCGTAGCCCCCGCCCACCAGGCCGATCCGCCGGCCCGGGAGACTGCGGCCGCCAGGGCTCCCCCGGCCGCTCCGCCCATCGGCACCAGCACGATCGGGTGCCGCACGCCCAGCAGTTCCGTCAACGTCGACAACCCCGTGCGGCTCGTCATCGGCCCCGTGCGCGCCGGCCGGGGCGGGTTCGGGAGGCGCGGAAGAAACCCGCCGGCCGATGTCGAGCCGGCCTCCCCCGGCTCCGACCCCACGGTGCGGGGCGCCACCCGGCCCCCGCAGGCCACGAGACCGAACCACGAGCGAGGCACCGACGTGAACCAACTGCTGAGAGTCATGAACTTCAACGTCTCCTCCGACGGCATCGCCGCCGGACCCGGCGACCAGCAGACGCTGGAGCGGCCGTTCGGCCTGGACCGGCCCGAGCGGCTGTTCGGCTGGGCCGGTGCCACCGCGAGCTGGCCGATGCGCACCGACCCGGGCGGCACCCGCAGCCTCGACGACTACTTCACCCGCGATTTCGACCGCAACATCGGTGCGGAAATCATGGGCCGGAACAAATTCGGCCCGCAGCGCGGACCGTGGACCGACCACGAATGGCAGGGCTGGTGGGGGGAGAAGCCGCCCTTCCGGACGCCGGTCTTCGTCATGACGCACCACACCCGCCCTTCTCTCACGCTCTCCGACACCACCTTCCACTTCGTCGACGACAGCCCCGCCGCGGTCCTCGAACAGGCCAAGGCGGCCGCCCGGGGGCAGGACGTCCGCCTCGGCGGCGGTGTGACCACCATTCGTCAATTCCTGGACGCCGGTCTCGTCGACACACTCCACATCGCCGTCTCCCCGATCGCGCTCCACACCGGCATCCGGCTGTGGGACTCCCCCGACGATCTCGACGACCGCTACCACCACGACACCGCCCCGAGCCCCAGCGGTGTCACCCACCACCTCTACTGGCGCAGGTGACGGCGCTGCACGCACCGGGGCGCCTCGGCCTGCGGGCCGGGGCGCCCCGCCCGACGCGGTGCCGGCACCGCCGCGGCCGCGGCCGGAAATCCGCAGAAATGCCGGACCATACCTGCACTATGCGCAACCGCTACCAAAGTTTGTCGGTCCGCTTTTCCGGCGGCCTCGCCGGGAAATTCGAATGCACTCGCTCCGGCACCCGGCCGGCCCGGCGAATTCTATTCCGCTTCCGCGTCGGCTCCCGTTCCGCAAACCCGACTTGACTTGACGTCATCCCGTCAAGAATTGCCACCTGCGGGGCTCTTCGCGTTGCATATTTCCGAACCATCCCCCTCACACAGCGCACCCGCCACACCCTTGACCGGTGACGGCCGCGGCTCCAGAGTCGTCACCGACGAGCCCGCCCGGCACGCCGCCGTCCGATCGGCCGCGGATCCGCCGGCGCTCGCGCTTCGACCGCATTCTTTTATTTGGGGGGAACCACTCGATGGCCCGCAGAGCCACCACGCCAGCCACAGCCGTGCCCGGTACCCCGTCCGCGACCGGATCCGGAAACACCGCCGGAACCGGGATCGGCACCCGCAGCGCCCTGGCAGCCGCTGTCGCGGCTTCGCTGCTCCTCACCGCCACCGTCACCACCACCGCCGCGGCGGCCTCGACCGACGGCGCCGCCGGCGCCAACGGCGGCGGCGGCACCGCCACGCCCGGGCAGATCGTCTTCGCCGACGCCGCCGGGTCCACCGGGCCCGCCCAGCCGGTGCCCGGGGCCAGCTCGGGCGGCACCCTGAACGTGCTGCAGCAGGACACCTTCGGGCACCTGGACCCGGCCCAGGTCCGCGTCAACAACCAGGCGCAGCTGGCGACCCTGATCGACCGCGGCCTGACCACGTACCGCCTCGACAACGCCGGCAACTACTCGGTGGTCGGCGACCTCGCGACCGACAGCGGGCGGATGAGCGACGGCGGCAGGACCTGGACGTACACGCTGAAGAGCGGCATCCGGTGGGAGGACGGCACGCCGATCACCTCGGCCGACATCCGTCAGTCCGTCGAGCGGCTGTTCGCCCCGTTCGTCACCAACGGGCCGACGTACCTTCAGCACTGGCTGGCGAACACCAGCGGCGCCGACTACCGCAACCTGCTGCCGGAGGGGCCGTACAACGGCAGCCACCTGCCGGACAGCGTGCTGTCCACGCCGGACGCGAAGACGATCGTCTTCCACTTCCAGCAGGCGCAGCCGGACCTGCCGTACGCGCTGGCGCTCGCCGGCTACTCGGCGGTCCCGGCGGCGCGCGACACCAAGGAGGCCTACGACACGGCCCCGGTGGCGTCGGGCCCGTACCGGGTCGAGAACTTCACCCCGGGGGTCTCGATGACCCTGGTCCGCAATCCGCAGTGGGACCCGGCGACGGACTCGGCCCGGCACCAGTACCCGGACAAGTTCCAGATCAGCTTCGGCGTCTCGGCCGTCGACTCGACCCGCCGCATCATGGCGGACGCCGGCGACGACCGGACCGCGCTGTCGTTCACCAACTCGGTGGACGCCGCGCACACGAACGCGGTCATGGCCGACCCGGCGACG
Source organism: Kitasatospora sp. NPDC059646 (assembly GCF_042734615.1). Lineage (NCBI taxonomy): Bacteria > Bacillati > Actinomycetota > Actinomycetes > Kitasatosporales > Streptomycetaceae > Kitasatospora > Kitasatospora sp. NPDC059646. Next base: position 134,279 of record NZ_JBHWDS010000020.1, on the reverse strand, counting down.
GCGGCGCGCGCCATCTCCGGCTACCAGCCGTACGTCGCGCAGATCAACTTCAACACCCGGCGCATCACCGACGCCCGGCTGCGGCAGGCCCTCGCGTACGCCATCCCGACCCGGGCGGTGTACGACGCCCAGGGCGGCCAGTGGGGTGCGGAGCTGGCGGGCAGTTACATCAGCCCGACCATGCCGGGGTACCGCGCGAGCGACCCGCTCGGCAAGGTCGCCCACCCGGACGGCGAGCCCGACAAGGCGCGCAAGATCCTCAAGTCCGAGCACAAGCTGGGCATGAAGATCCGCTACGCGTTCGTCGACACGCCCGCCGGACAGCAGTACTCGGCGGCGATCGAGGCCGCGCTCGACCGGGCCGGCTTCGACGTGGAGCGGGTCGCGATTCCGGGCCGCAACTACTACGACACCATCGGCAAGACCGACAACGCCTTCGACATGTACGCCTCGGCGTGGGGCGCGGACTGGCCGAGCGGGCTGACGGTGATCCCGCCGGTGTTCGACGGCCGGACGGTCGCCAACGGCTCGTCCAACTACTCGATGCTGAACGACCCGCGGGTCAACCGCCGGATCGACCGGATCAAGACCCAGACGGACCCGGGCCGGGCCGCGACCGCCTGGATGGCGCTGGCCGACCACATCGCCAAGACCGACGTCCCGGCCGTGCCGACCGTGTCCTACAAGCAGCTCCAGATATCCGGCTCCCGGGTCGGCGGCGCGGTCTACCACCGCATGTACGCCAACATCGACCCGACCCGCCTGTACCTGAAGCCCTGACGCCCCGCCAGGGCCGGCCGGGCAGCTGACGGACGGCACGAGGAACTGCCGGGACTCCCGCGAGCGGGGGTCCCGGCAGTCCGTGTTCGAGCCCGGGCCGGACCTCGCGGCCGGCCCGGTGGATCAGTTGCCGCCCTGGCTGTAGGCGTAGGACAGGCTGGAGTTGAGGGTGCTGCAGTACGCGTAGCTCCACGCGCCGGTGCCGACCCGGGCCCACGCGCCCGCGATCTCCTGGCCGTTGGTGCAGTGGGCGACGGCCCGGACGTAGTTGTAGCCGTTGTAGTAGGAGCAGGTGATGCCGGCGGTGGCATCGTCGTTCCAGGTGGTGCAGGTCGTGGCGGCCGAAGCCGGGGTCGCCGCGACGACTCCGGCCATGAGCGTGGCGGCCACGGCGCCGGCAGCGGCCAGTGCACGGATCTTGCGCATGAATCCCCCTCGGGACGCGGAACGAACAGGAGCGAACACGAAGGACGCGCGGAGCCTCGGCCTGCCAGAACGGAGCCCGGGGCGCCGCCTCCTTCACCCAGGACCCTAGGTTCGGCCCGGCCCCGGCCGACAGCGATTCGCCCACGACCGGATCCAGCGCACAGAACTCCCCGACGCTCTGCCAACTCCCCACCGGTCCCACCCCGTTCCTTCACCGTGGAGCGCCGGCCCGCTCAGCGGCGGAGCGCCGCGCCGACCGCGTCGGCCACCCGCCGCCCGACCTCGGTCGACGGGGCCGTGGTGACCGCGGTGTTCGCCTCCCGGCCAGGGTGGTGCCGGGGTGGGCCGGGCGGGCGTCACCGGATTTCCGTGCGGCGGCGGCGCGTTCGGGGACGGTGCCGGGCGCTCAGGCCCAGAGGCGGGCCAGGTGGTCGTGCAGGAGTTGTTCGGCCTCTTCGGTGGTGCGGTGGCCGATCAGTACGTGGGCGGTGAGGCCGTCGGCGAGGGCGAGCAGGGTGCGGGCCTCGCGGGCGGGGTCGAGGCGGTCGGTGGCGGGCCAGAGCGGGTGGTCGGTCGCGGGCCCGAGCGCCTGGTCGGTCGCTTCGGCGATCAGGCGGGTGAGGAGTGCTTCCAGGTCGGCGTAGCTGGTGCGCAGGCCGGCGGCGAGCGCCGGGTCGACGGCGGCGGCGGCGAGGAAGGCGAGCCAGGTGCGGGCCTGGGCGCGGTGCCGGGTCTGCAGCAGGGCGAGTTCGTGGGCGAGGTGGCCGACGGTGCTGGCCGGGGACTGGGCGGGGGCGGCGAGCAGGCGGGTGCGGGCCCGGTCGGTGACCTGGCGGCCGATGTGGGCGACGGCGAAGTGCAGCATCTCGCCCTTGGTGCGGAAGCAGCGTTGGACGGCGCCCATCGAGACCTGGGCGCGGGCGGCGACGTCCCGCAGGGTGGCGGCTTCCAGGCCCTGTTCGTCGATCAGGGCGCAGACGGCGTCGGCGATCCGGCGGCGCCGTTCCTCGTGGTCCACCTGCTTGGGCATCCTGCGGCCTCCCGGGATTAATTCGATGCAAGTGTATCGGTACGAGGTCTAGAGTGCCGTCCGGTTCCGATGCGAGTGCATCGGATCAGGATTCCAGGAGGACAGAAGCCCATGTGGAAGCTCTCCGCCGGCGCTCTCGCCGCTGCCGTCCGCGGCGGCGAGGTCTCCGCGCTCGACGTGGTGGACGCCCATCTCGCCCGGATCGAGGCGGTGAACCCGCGGGTCAACGCGGTCACCCAGCTGTTCGCGGACCGGGCCCGCGCCGCGGCCCGCCGGCTCGACCGGCGCCGGGCCGCGGGCGAGGAGCTCGGGCCGCTCGCCGGGGTGCCGTTCTCGGTCAAGGAGTGCATCCGGGTGGAGGGGTTCGCGGCCACCTTCGGCCTGCGGCGGTTCGCGGGCATGACGGCCGGGGCCGACGCGATCCCGGTGGCCCGGCTGCGCGCCGCCGGGGCGGTCCCGATCGGCCACAGCAACATGCCGACGCTGGTCCTCTCCGGGATGCACACCCGCAGCGAGCTGTACGGCGACACGCTGAACCCGTGGGACGCGGCGCGCACGCCCGGTGGCTCCAGCGGCGGCGACGGCGCGGCGGTCGCCACCGGCATGGCCGCCCTCGGGCTGGGCGACGACTCGGGCGGCTCGGTCCGCATCCCGGCGTCCTTCTGCGGCGTCGCGGCACTGAACCCGACCGCCGGTCGGTTCGCCGCCGACCAGCGCATGCTGGGTCCGGACGACCCCGGCCCGGCCTCCCAAGTGCTGGTGGCGGACGGCCCGTTGGCCCGCACGGTGGCCGACCTGCGGCTGGCGTACGAGTGTCTGGCCGGGCCCGATCCGCGCGATCCGCGGGCTGTTCCCGCGCCGCTGTACGGCCGGCCGCTCGACGGCCCGCCGAGGGTCGCGGTGGTCGCCGACCCGGGCGGGCGCGGCGTGCACCCGACGGTCCGCCGGGCGGTCGAGCGGGCCGCCGGGGCGCTGGCCGAAGCGGGGTACGACGTCCGCGAGGTGCCGGACGTGCCCCGGTTCGACGAGGCGTTCGACGCCTATCACCGGCTCACGGTCGCCGAGTTCACGCCCGCGTGGCCGGCGGTCCGGCAGCTGCTCGGCGAGCGCGGCTCCCGCTTCGTCGACTTCGCGATGCGCGTCACGCCGCGGGTCGACGCGGCGGGGCTGATCGCCCTGATGGGCACCTGGATGAACATCCGCCGCTCCTGGGCGGAGTTCCTGGAGGAGTACCCGCTGCTGCTCGGCCCGGTCTTCACCGAGCCGCCGGTCGAGCCCGGCCTGGAGTCGCGCGACCAGCGGGGCCGGGACCGGGTGGTCTTCGCCATGCGGCTGTGCTCGGTGACCAGTTTCGTCGGCGTCCCCGCCGTGGCCGTGCCGACCGGGCTGGCGGACGGCCTGCCCACCGGCGTCCAGCTCGTCGGCCGGCCCTTCCGCGAGGACCTCTGCCTCGCCGCCGCCCAGCACCTGGAGGACCGGTTCGGCACCCTCGGCCCGGTGGACCCGGCGTTCTGACGCGCCGCCGGGCCACCTGCGGTCGGGCCGGCCGGGGCCGGGCGCGCGGTCACCCGGTGACGTTCACCTCGACGGTGAAGTCCTGTTCGCCGGGCGCGCACGGCTTGGCCTCGCCGCAGCTGCTGCGGTGGGCGGTGAGCCGGACGGTGCCGGGTGTGCGCGCGGTGAACGCGGTGGTGACGGTGCCGCAGCCGCCGCCCGGCCGGCAGGACGGGCCGGGCGCGGTGGACGGCGCTCCGGTGGGGGCGAGCAGCGCCGGGTCGGTGCTGGTGGCGGGCGACCAGTAGGTGCTGTGGAGTTCGGTGCGGACGGTGGTGCCGGGGGCCACGGTGACGCGGGTGCGGTCGGCGGATTCGTCCAGCACGACGGGGCCGGCGCCGGCCGGCGCGGCGGGTGCGGGCGCGGGCGCGGTGCCGGTCGAGCCGCAGCCGGCCAGCGCGGCGAGGGCGAGCAGCGCGCCGCCGAGCGCGGCGGCCTTCGCGAGGTGCGGGGTCTTCGGGGTCTTCGGTGTCATGGCGACTCCCGTGGGTCGGTGCGGCCGGGAGGCGGTGCGGACGGGGGCGCGGCCCCGTCCTGCCCGGGTCCCGGCCGGGTGTGCGGGTACGGCGGTGCCGGGAGGGCCGGCGAACGGCCCTCCCGGCTGCTGTTCCGACGGAGCGTCAGGAGACGTTGAGCGCGGTGTCGTCGACCACGAAGCTGGTCTGCAGCGAGGCGTCCTCGGTGCCGGTGAACTTCAGGGTGACGCTCTGGCCGGCGTAGGCCGACAGGTCGAAGGTCTTCTGCACGTAGCCGGTGGCGGCGTTGGTGTTGGAGTAGGTCGCCAGGGTGGTGGAGTTGGCCTGGACGGTCAGCTTGTCGTAGGCGGTGGTGCCGGTCTCGGCGGTGTCGACGTGCAGCCAGAAGCTGAAGGCGGCCTTGCAGCCGGCCGGGATCGTCACGGTCTGCGAGACGGTGTCGGTGTGGGCGGAGCCGTAGCCGTCCATCCAGGCCTTCCAGGATCCGCTGTGGGCGGCCTCGGAGGTGGAGTTGTCGACGACGCCGGTGGAGGTGGTCCACGGCGCGGCGGTGCCGGTCTCGAAGCCGGCGTTGCCGAGCAGTTGGGCCGCGGTGCAGGTGCCGCCGCCGGTGCCGGCCTCGGTCCAGCTGAAGCTGGTGGAGCCGGCGGAGCCGGTGCCGTCGGTGGCGGTGACGGTGACCGAGAAGGTGCCCGCGGTGGTCGGGGTGCCGGAGATCAGGCCGGTGGAGGCGTTGATGGTCAGGCCGGCCGGGAGGCCGGTGGCCGCGTAGCCGAGGGTCTGGCCGGTCGCCGAGTCGGTGGCCTTGATCTGCAGGCTGGCGGCGGTGCCGACGGTGCCGCTCTGGCTGCCGGGGTTGGTCACGGTGACGGTGTTGGTGCCGCCGTGGGTGAGGATGGCGTGGGTGATGGCGCAGGAGTTGGTGTCGTTGGACCAGCTGGCCTGCTCGGCGAAGGTGCCGAAGGAGCCGAAGCTGACGTTGGCGGCGCCGCCGGCGGTGCCGGGCCGGAGCCAGGCGCACTCGTCGGAGTTCTCCTGGCCGTTGTACGACGAGCCGGAGACGTGGTTGGTCCAGCCGCCGGCCGGGTTCTGGTCGGACATCATCTCGTGCCACTCGTGGCCCAGGGTCATCGTCCAACCGTCCAGCGTGCCGGGCGAGTTGACGAAGCCGACGCCGCAGGAGGAGCCCATGTCGATGTTGTAGGGCTGGTTGGAGAACGCGATGTCGCCGTAGGGGGAGTTGACCGCGCCGCCGGTGAGGGTGGTGTCGCCGTTCCAGTCGTGCCAGGCGCAGTAGCCCTGGGTCGGGCTCTGGTAGTTGTCCGGGTTGGTGCCGTGCGGCGACAGGATCACGTAGTAGGCGTCGCGGTTGGCGGCGGCCGTGGTGTTGCCGAAGTGGGCGGCCGCGTTGACGGCTTCCACGCCGAGCTGGTGGCCGGTGGCGGAGGACGGGGAGGCCGCCGCGTTGTCGTACCAGACGCCGGAGAGCACGCCGCCGCTCTGGTAGGGGATGAACGCGGCGTTCGCCGGACAACTGACGGCGCCGGCGGCCACGTTGGGGCCGTCGCACCACTGGGTCAGGTCGGCGGACCAGGTCTCGCCGTTGGTGCCGATGCCCTTGAACATGTTCTGCGCGGCCTGCGCGGCGCCGGCCGAGTCGCCGGAGAACGTCAGGTTGCCGTTGGCGTCGGTGCCCTGGGTGCCCCACTGGGTGCCGTAGAACACCAGGTACACCTTGGAGTGGCCGCTCTGCACGCCGATGCCGTCGACGCCGCCGCCGTACGACAGGGTCTGCTGGCCGGTGGCGGCGGCCTGCAGCTGGTGGGCGATCAGGTCCTGCTTGTGCTTGGCGTACTGCTTCATGCCGGGGACGGTGCTCTCGGTGAGCGCCGGGCTGTACGGGTTGAACTCGTTGGAGATCCCGGACGGTCCGGGGGCGCCGTGGTGGGCCTGACCGGAGACGGCGGAGTGGGGGGTGTCGGCCTGGGCCGGGGCCGCGGTGGCGGCGAGTCCGGCGGCGGCGAGCGCCAGGGCGGCGACGCCGGTGAGCGCCGTCAGCCGTGAGCGCATGGCGGTGGGGGACGTTCCCATGTGTGGGGGCCTCTCTCCTCCGGCCGGCCGGGCCACGATGGGCACGGCGCGGCCGAGATACCTGAGCGGGGAAACAAGCGGACGGCGAGGGCAACCGGCGGCGACTGCCGCGGGCGCTTTGCGGGGTTCTCGCATTTCTGACTGTCCGCGGCCAGAAGCAAAGCAGAGCCGCTGACAGGCAGTCAATGGACGGCGTTCAGAGAAAACTCAGAAATTCGGATCGGCCCAGGCCAGGCCCGGTGGCGCGACGGAAGGTCAGGCCCCGGCAGTGTCAACAGTTTTCAACTTGGCATCCCTGTTCATGGAAGTTCGGGCGGAATTCTCGGTAATTCCTTTGCGCAGTCTTGGAATTCGGGGCAGCAAAAAGCCCGGCCTACGGCCGGGCGGGTGGAGCGGGTCGAGCGGGCCGCAGCGCTGTGGGTGCGGCGGGTGACGGCGGGTCAGGCCTGCGGCGCGCGGGACTGCACGAGGGCGACGTAGCGGACGGTGAAGACCATCGGGACGACGAAGCCGGCGATCTGCACCAGCAGGGAGCCGAGCGAGTGGCCGTGGCCGCCGTGGGCGAGCACGGCCAGCACGACGGCGGTGAGGGCGAACGCGGCGGTCCAGACGGCGGTGATCACGACGTTGACCCGGATGAACGGCTTGAGCGGCCAGATCTCGGGCGGGGTGGTGCGCTTGGCGATGCCCAGCGTGAAGGGCTTGCCGATCAGCAGCGAGGTGCCGGCGATGACGGCGAGGCAGGCGGAGGAGAGCGTCGCCGAGTAGTCGCGGATGCCGGAGTGCGGGTCGGCGAAGGCGATCACGGCGAGGACGGCGAAGTACAGCGCCGAGCCGAGCTCGATGATCAGCGCGTCGTGGGCGGCGCCGGCCGCGCGCTGCTGGAGGATGACGGCCGCGGCGACGACCAGGCCGGCCAGGGCGGCCCACTGCCACTGGGCGGAGGGGATCACCGCGAAGACGATCCAGGGCAGGAAGGTGCGCAGGTAGGACATTTCGGTTCGGTTTCCCCCTCGGTGGTCGGCCCCGCCGGGCCGTTCTCCCAGCAGGATATCCAGCCGGATCGGCCCGCACACCATCCGTCCGCGGAGCGGCTGCTGAACTGCCGTCAGCCTGACGGTGGATCAGAGGTGCCGCAGGTAGTGGGCCAGGTAGGGCGGGGTGCGGAGGGCCGGGACCTCCTCCCGGGGCACCATCCGCAGGGCCTGGCCCTCGCCGAGGACGAGCGCCCGTTCGGGCCCGTCGTAGACGGCGTGCAGGACGGTGGTGGTGTCGGCGAGCAGCGGGTGTCGCGGGGCGGGCAGCGGGCGCAGGGCGGTGACGGTGATGCCGGCTTCCTCGTGGATCTCCCGGACGGCGCAGTCGTGGGCGCTCTCGTGGCCTTCCCGCCAGCCGCCGATCGGGGCCCAGTGGCCGGGCCAGGCGATGCCGGGGTGGTCGTCGCGCAGGTTGAGCAGGACGCGTTCGCGGCCGGGGGTGGTGACCAGGACCAGGACGCCTTCGAACGCGTCGGGGCCGGTGTCGGGGTGTTCGGCGTACAGGGTGGTGCGGGCGCGGCGGGCGCGGTCGACGAGCATCAGCCGGCGGTGGTCCTGGGGGCGCATCCGGTTGCGCCAGCGCCAGAGGGTGTCGACGGCCCAGTCGGTGTGTTCGGCGGTGAGGCGGATCCGGTGCAGCTGGTCGTCGTCGAGGGTGCCGCCGTCGAAGATCCAGCCGGTCTTGGCGAGCGGCCAGCGGGTGGTGGGGGCGTGGTGCAGGACGGCGAGCAGGCGGCGCCGGGTGCCGAAGCCGTCGGCGACGGGGTCGAGGCCGAGTTCTTCGCGGGTCTCGCGCAGCGCGGTCCGCCAGGGGGTTTCTCCGGGGTCGGTGTCGCCGCCGGGCAGTTGCCAGCGATCGGGGTCCTGGGCGGAGCGCAGTTGGAACGGGTGGCCGCGCCGGTCGGTGAAGTAGAACGCGCCGTAGCTCGCGGTGAGGGCGATCCGGCGCAGGTGGTGGCCGATCGGCTGCCAGCCGGGGACGGTGCGCCGGCGCCGCAGGTGGTCGAGGAGTTCGCGGTGGTGGGCGGCGAGGTCGGGCAGCTCGTCGAGGGGCGCCCAGCGGTGGGGCGCGGTGACGGCCGGGCGGGCGGGGAGGCTTGCGGCGAAGGCGAAGTGACGGGTCGTCGGGCGGCCCGCGCCGGTGGAGTCGGCGGTGCGCAGGTAGCCGAGGTCGAGTCCGCGGAGGCCGGTCGCGGCGTGCAGGTGGCGGGCGGCGGCGGTGGGCGGGTCCTCGTCGGGGCCGAGGGGTCCGCCGGGCAGGGCGCACGGGCCGGCGGGGTGGTCGAGCAGCAGGACGTGTCCGTCGGGGTCGAGGACGACGGCAGCGGCGTCGAGGGTGTCGATGCCTTCGGCGCGGGCCTGGGCGGTGAGCTCGTGGTAGCGGATCACGGCGGTGTCCCCCTGTCGGCGTGGGCCTGCTGCCGACCCTAGGCACCTCGGGGGCCGCTGCCAATGCCCCGCGGGAGGCCTGCCGGGGGCGGAGTCACCCGAACGGCGCATTCCGGGCGGGTCGCCGTGCGGCTCGACATAAGGACGGGTTGGGTGGAGAGCGAGGCCGGCGATCTTGGTCGGTCCGGAGAGCGGATGAGGAGTGGGCGCGGTGTACTACAGCAGCGGCAATTACGAGGCGTTCGCCCGGCCCCGCAAGCCCGCGGGGGTGGACGGGAAGCGGGCCTGGTTCGTCGGCTCGGGCCTGGCCTCGCTGGCGGGTGCGGCGTTCCTGGTCCGGGACGGGCAGTTGGCGGGCGAGCGGATCACCGTTCTGGAGCAGCAGACGCTGCCGGGCGGTGCGCTGGACGGCATCAAGGAGCCGGAGCGCGGGTTCGTGGTGCGCGGCGGCCGGGAGATGGAGAACCACTTCGAGTGCCTGTGGGACCTGTTCCGCTCGGTCCCGTCGCTGGAGGTCGAGGGGGCGAGCGTCCTCGACGAGTTCTACTGGCTGAACAAGGACGACCCGAACTTCTCGCTCCAGCGCGTCACCCACCAGCAGGGCCGGGACGCGGGCACCAACGGCCTGTTCGCGCTGGGCGACCGCGCGCAGCGCGACCTGGTGAAGGTGTTCCTCGCGACCCGTGAGGAGATGGAGGACAAGCGGATCGACGAGGTGTTCGGCGAGGAGTTCCTCGGGTCGAACTTCTGGCTGTACTGGCGCACCATGTTCGCCTTCGAGCAGTGGCACTCGGCGCTGGAGATGAAGCTCTACCTGCACCGTTTCGTCCACCACATCGGCGGGCTGCCGGACTTCTCGGCGCTGAAGTTCACCAAGTACAACCAGTACGAGTCGCTGGTGCTGCCGCTGGTGAAGTGGCTGCTTGACCAGGGCGTGGTGTTCCAGTACGGCACCGAGGTCACCGACGTCGACTTCTCGTTCGCGGACGGCCGCAAGCGGGCGACGGCGCTGCACTGGGTCCGCGACGGCGAGCCGGGCGGGGTCGAACTGACCGAGGACGACCTGCTGTTCACCACGATCGGCTCGCTGACGGAGAACTCGGACAACGGCGACCAGCACACGCCGGCGAAGCTGAACGAGGGTCCGGCGCCGGCCTGGGACCTGTGGCGGCGGATCGCGGCGAAGCACCCGGACTTCGGCCGCCCGGACGTGTTCGGCTCGCACGTCCCGCAGACCAAGTGGGAGTCGGCGACGGTGACGACGCTGGACCACCGCATCCCGGAGTACATCCAGAAGGTCTGCAAGCGCGACCCGTTCTCGGGCCGGGTGGTGACCGGCGGCATCGTCACCGTCCGGGACTCGTCCTGGCTGCTGAGCTGGACGGTCAACCGGCAGCCGCACTTCAAGCAGCAGCCGAAGGACCAGATCGTGGTCTGGCTGTACTCGCTGTTCGTGGACGTGCCGGGCGACTACGTGAAGAAGCCGATGCAGGAGTGCACGGGCGAGGAGATCACCCGGGAGTGGCTGTACCACCTGGGTGTGCCGGTCGAGCAGATCGACCGGTTGGCGGCGGAGTCGGCGAAGTGCGTGCCGGTGATGATGCCGTACGTGACGTCGTTCTTCATGCCGCGCAAGGCCGGTGACCGGCCGGACGTGGTGCCGCCGGGCGCGGTGAACTTCGCCTTCATCGGCCAGTTCGCGGAGGCCGGCGACCGGGACTGCATCTTCACCACCGAGTACTCGGTCCGCACCGCCATGGAGGCCGTGTACCGGCTGCTCGGCGTGGAGCGCGGCGTGCCGGAGGTGTTCGCCTCGACGTACGACGTGCGGGCGCTGCTGAACGCGACGAGCCGGCTGCGGGACGGCAAGCCGGTGGGTCTGCCGGGCCCGCAGGTGCTGCGCAAGCGGCTGAACGCCCGTCTGGAGGGGTCGGAGATCGGCGAGTTGCTGAAGGAGTACCACCTGCTGCCGGAGTGAGTGCGCCGGCGGTCGGCGCCCCGGACGGGGAGGCCCGGGGCGCCGCCGCGGCTACTCGGTGGTGAACTCGGCCATCATCGCCATGTCCTCGTGTTCGAGGTTGTGGCAGTGCATCAGGAACCGTCCGGCGTAGTCGTTGAACCGGACGGCCACTTCGACGCCCTGGGCGGGCAGCACGTCGACGGTGTCCTTCCAGCCGGTGTCGTACCGGCCGGGGTCGCCGTTGTTGCGGCTGATCACCTGGAACGGGTCGAGGTGCAGGTGGACGGGGTGGTGGAAGTCGGTGACGAACCGCCAGATCTCGGTCCGGCCGAGCTTCGGCGCGGCCAGCGCCCGGCCGGGGCGGTAGCCCTCGCCGTTGATGGTCCAGTGGCGGTCGTCCTTCTGGAAGACGAAGGTGCGGGTGGCGACGGCCTTGGCGGGGTCCAGGCGTTCAACGGTGGACAGCCGTTCGGGCAGCCGGAACTCGTCGGCGGCCCCGTCGCCGCCGACGTCGAAGCGCAGCACCTCGGCGGTCGGTCCGCTGCCGAGCCGGTTGACCAGGCGGACCCGGGTGCCGGCCGGGTAGCGGGAGAAGTCGACCAGGACGTCGAAGCGTTCGGCGGGGGCCAGGTCGATGCTGTCGTGGCGCAGCGGGCGTTCCAGCAGTCCGCCGTCGGAGCCGATCTGGACGAGCGCGCCGCCGCCGGGCGGCTGCGGGTCGAGGGCGAGCCGCAGCCGGCGGGCGTTGGCGGCGTTCAGCAGCCGCAGCCGGTACCAGGCGCGGTCGACCCGGGCGACCGGCCAGGGTGCGCCGTTGACCAGCATGACGTCGCCGAGCACGCCGTTCATGTACGGCTCCTGGACGCCGGGTCGGCCGCCGCCGGGCTCCGGGTAGGCGAAGGAGCCGTCGGCGGCGAACGACCGGTCGGCGATCATCAGCGGCAGTTCGCGGGCGCCGTGCGGGAGTCCGAGGGCGGCCTCCTCCTCGTCGCGGACCAGGTGGAAGCCGGCCAGGCCGCGGTAGACCTGCGGGCCGGTGAAGCCCATGGTGTGGTCGTGGTACCAGAGCGTCGCGGCGCGCTGCTTCATCGGGTAGCGGTACTCGCGCTGCGGCAGGATGCTCGCGGCGTCCATGCCCGCCATGCCTTCCATGCCGCCGTGCATGGCGTGCATGTCGTGGCCGGCGGTGCCGACCAGGTCGAGCGGGTAGCCGTCGCTGTCCTGCGGGGTGTGGCCGCCGTGCAGGTGCACGGCGGTGGGCCGGGGCAGGTCGCTGCGGTGGGTGATGACGGTCCGTCGGCCGCTGCGGGACTCGATCGTGGGTCCGGGGAAGGTGCCCTGGTAGCCCCAGACCTCGGTGTCGTGGCCGGGCAGCAGTCGGGCGGTGGCGCGCCGGGCGGTGATCTCGTAGTAGTCGGCGTCGGCGTCGCTGCGGACCGGCTGCAGGACGGCCGGGATCGGCAGTTCGACCTGGTGGCGGGCGGGCAGCGGCAGCCGGCTGCGCAGCAGCTTGCCGGGCTCGCCGGGCGGCAGCAGCCTGCCGATCAGCGGTGAGGCGGCGAACGCCCCGCCGAGGCCGAGTGCGGCGGCGCCGCCCAGGCCGAGGAGCTGACGCCGCGTCGGCCGGGCGCTCATTCGGCGACCGCCGAGGCCGGCTCCGCCGCGTCCGGCTCCGACGCGTCCGACTTCGCCGCGGGCTGGGTGGGCTTGGCGGCGAAAAAGGCGTCGACGGCGAGCTTCTCGGCCATCACGAAGATGCCGACGCCCAGCGGCACGTGCAGCAGCAGGACGCGCTGGAAGCCGAGGGTCAGTTGGATGATGCAGAGCGCCGACAGGACGCCGTACTGGATGGCGTGCCGGCCCGGTACGCCGGAGACCTTCCGGGCCACCAGGGCGGCGGCGGTGGCCAGCAGGGCGACGACCGCGATGGTGAGCCCGGCCTGCATGTGGGCGTCGAGCAGCGGGTAGTAGCCCTGCAGGAAGCCTCCGGCCAGGATCGGCAGGAGCAGGGCGAGCAGCGCGACGAGCGCGGCGGCGGTGCGGAGCGCGAGCAGTGGCCAGCGCGGTGGTGTGTGGAGCTGCGGCACGAGAATTCCCCCTGGTGGGGAGGCGCGTGCGACTCCCCGGCACGGTCCGTCATGATCGGGCGGGGCCGATCATATAGTCCGCCTACAACTCAATTCGCCTCGGGGGCAAGGGAACTGACGCCGCCTCCGGCCGCGCGGCGGCGTCACCCCGGGCCGTCTCCCGGCGGCTCCAGGTGGGCCGTGACGACGAAGTTGTCGACCGCGGGGGCGTTGTCGGGCCTCTCCAGGCAGGTGACCACCACCAGCCGGCCGGGGACGTCGGCCCAGATCTCGGCCGCGTCCGGCAGTTCGGCCTTCGGGACGGTGGTGGCCCCGTCGACCGTGTAGCGGTCGCCGCCGACCATGACGACCGCGCCGGGTGCGACCCTGGAGGCGCCGGTGTCCAGCGCGAACAGGTAGTTGCCGGGGCCGACCGCGCCCCACCGCAGGGAGTGCATCGCCACGTACACGGTGCCCGTCCCGGGCGCGGTCGGGGTGCCGAGGTTGGCGATGCGGTAGGCGGAGGTGAAGCCGGGCGGCACCACCGACCCGGCGACCTCGTTCATCGATCCCAGCGGCACGTCGAGCCCGACCGAGGGGACGACGAACCGGCCCTCCCCGTCCGGCGCGGCGTCCTGCGCCCGCTTCTGCTGCGCCGACAGCCCCGCGCCCGGGTCGAGTCGGACCGGCCGTCCGTCCATGTCCAGACCCGCCACCGGCCCCGGGGCCGGTGCCGCTCCGTGCGGGGCGAGGGCGTGGCGGCCCAGCAGCGCGGCGCCGGCCAGCACGGCCCCGGCCAGCGGCAGCGCCGACCGGCCGGGGCGCCGCCGCCGGCCGGCGCCCGGGGCGGGATTCCCCAACCGCTGCTTCAGGAGCGCCTCCGGTGCCGGAGGGCGACGGCGCCCAGTCCGGTGACGGCGACCAGCAGCGTCGCCGCGCCGGCGTACGGCCACTCCAGGGGCGAGGTGCCCGGGCCGGCCAGCGAGCCGCCGGTGTCCACCGACGGGCCTCCGGGGCGGCCGTGCCCCGGCGACCGGGTGGGCCGGGGTGTCGGTGCGGCGACCGGCAGTTCGGCGGCGGCGGGTTCGGAGGTGAGCGTGCCCCCGTCGGGCAGCACGCCGGAGGCGGTGACGGTGTTGCGCAGCGCGCCGCCGGCGGCGAGGTCGGCCGCGGTGACGGTGTACGTCGCGGTGCAGTGGGTGGACGCCCCCGGGGCGAGGGTGCCGCCCGGTGCGGTGGGCGCGCAGCTGAGCGGGCCGAGCGTTCCGGTGCCGGAGAACCCGCTGTCGTCGATCGCGAGTGCGGTCAGCGGCACGTTGCCGGTGTTGTGCACGTCGACGGCGTACGTCACCAGGTCGCCGGCGGCGGCGAGTTCGGCGGTCGGCCGGCCTGCGGCGTCGGTGGCGGCGGCCGTCTTCGCGACCGACAGCCCGGGGGCCGCCCCGCCGACGACGATGGTGTACTCGCGGGTCGCGGCGCCGTCGACGGGGTCGGAGACCCGGGCGGTGAAGGTGTGGCTGCCGGCGGCGGTGGGCGTGCCGGTGACCGTCCCGTCCGGGTTCAGCGTCAGCCCCGGCGGCAGGGCGCCGCCGGCCACGGTCCAGGTGAGCTGCGGGTTCGGGTTCTCGGTGGTCGCCTCGATCACGTCCGTGTAGGCGACGCCGACGGTCCCGTCGTGCAGGCGCTCGGTGATGATGCACGGCGGCTGGGTGAGTCCGCCGAACAGGTTCTGGTTCCACCCGGAGAAGGTGTTGCAGATCAGCGTGGTGGTCGCGGCGGCGCCGGAGTAGCCCGCCGCGCCGTACCCCCAGAAGTCGCGCAGCGGCGGCGCGAGGGGCGACCGGGCGAGGTCGTTGTGGGAGAGGGTGATGTCGGTGCCGCCGGTGACGTTGATCCCGATGTCGGCGCCGTTCGGCCCGGTGATCGTGTTGTGGTCGACCGTCAGGTGGTTGGCGGTGAACAGCAGCATGCCGGTGGAGCTGCTGACCGGGTTGTCGGCCGTGTACGTGACCACGGTGTTGTGGGTGAAGGTGCCGCCGGAGTTGAAGTACTGCACCGAGTTCTGCGCGATGTTGCCGGTGGCCGGCGGCGGGGGAAGCGGGACGGTGGTGTCCGGCGGTCCGAGCAGGGAGCCGGTGACGTTCATGGTCGCGGCGCCGTTGGCGGTCAGCCCGTTCTTCTGGAAGTCCGAGACGCGGACGTCGGTGACCGTGACGGTCTGCGGGCCTCCGGCGGTGGCGTCCACCAGGATGCCCTGGCCGACGTTGTAGGTCTGGTGCCGGGTGATGCCGGTGACCGTCACGTTCGACACCGAGCCCGACGCGGACAGGAACCTGATTCCGAAGTACGCCGCGTTGGTGGTGGCGTCGTCGGGTCTCCGGGGCAGGTAGTCGCCCTGCACGGTCAGGTTCGCGATGGTCATCGTGGTGGCGCCGGGGGCGTTGCCCACCACCGGGCCCAGCAGCGGATCGGCGGCGGACCGGTCGGTGGCGGTGATGGTGTGGCCGGCGCCGTCCAGGGTGAACCCGTCCGGGACGGTGAGGTTGTCCGTCGTGGTGCAGTCCCCGGTCAGCGTGATCGTCGTGCCGGAGGTGGTCGAGGCCGTGCAGACGGTGCGGATGTCCAGGGTCGCCGCGGCGGCGGGGGACGCCGCCCACAGCGACGAGCCCGCCACCGCGGCCGCCCCCAGCCAGTGGACCGGACCGGACCACCGCCGCCGGGCGTCCCGGGGCGGGGGCCCCGCCGTCGTGCCGGAATGTGACGCTCTGATCATCTGACTACCTCCCCCCGGAGGTTAGGGCTCGAACCATCGGACCCGCCCGCCAACACACCGGGCGGCCAAGGGCCCTGACGGCCGATCACCCGTTCACCGGACACCGGGCCGACCGGTGCATCAGCCTCTCGACATCAAGCATCTTGATATCGAGAGACTTCTCCGGCAGAGTGCTCCCGGTACGGATGAACGACGGCTGGACACCGCGCTGCCCCGGCGCAGGGCGGTGGGAACGGGGTGGCGAGGATGACGGGGCGGAACAGGGAACGCGACGGCGGTGAGCCCGGGCTGCTGGCCCAGCTGCGCCGCCCGCCCGGCGGGGCGGCCGGGCGGACCATGCTGCTGACGGTGTTCACCGACCGGACCGGCTCGGGGGTCTGGGCGGCGGCGTGCGTGCTGTACTTCACCGAGGTGGAGCACCTGACGGCCGGTCGGGTCGGACTGCTGCTCGGCATCGCCTCGGTGGCCGGGATCGCCGGATCGCCGCTCGCCGGACGGCTGGCCGCGTCCTTCGGCAGCCGGCCGGTGCTGATCGGGTGCCACCTGGTGCGGGCGGTCGCGCTCGCGGCGGTGCTGCTCTGCTCCTCGTTCGCCGCACTGCTCGGCCTGGTCGCGGTCACCGCGCTGGGCGACCGGGCGGCGCGCGCGATGGAGATGCTGTTCGCCACCGACGTGGCGGGCGACCGCCGTTCGGTGTACCGGGCGCTGTCCCGGACGGCGATGAACGCCGGCTACGCGGCGGGCGCCGGCCTGGCCGCGATCGGCCTCGCGGTGGGCACGGCGACCGCGTACCGGGCGCTGCTGCTCGCCGACGTCGGCTCGTTCCTGCTGTCGGCTGCGCTGGTGGCGGGGATCCGGGAGCCGGGGCGCCGGGGCCGGGTGGTCGCCGGGTCCGACCGGCAGGCGCCGGACGCGGCCGACGGACCCCGGCCGAGCCCGTGGCGGGACGGCGGCTACCTGCGCTTCGTGGCGCTGGACTGCGCGCTGACCGTCGACGACGCGATCCTCAACGTCGGGCTGCCGCTGTGGCTGATCCACGCCACCGGCGCACCGCACGCCCTGGTCCCGGCCTTCCTGGCGATCAACACGGTACTGGTGGTGGTCGCCCAACTGCGGGTCTCCGCCCGGGTCCGGACGGCCCGTCAGGCGGTGCGCGCCGCACCGCTGTACGGCTTCGCGGTACTGGGCTGCTGCGCGGCGGCGGCCGCCGCGCACGGCCCGGGGCCGGTGCTCGCCTCGGTGCTGCTGCTGGCGTCCGCGGTGCTGGTGACCTTCGCCGAACTGCTGCGCTCGGTGGTGTCCTGGGAGCTGTCGGTCGCGCTGGCCCCGGAGCGGGCCCGCCCCGAGTACCTCGGGGTGGCCGGCATGGCCCAGTCCACCGAGAAGGCGGCGGGCCCGCTGCTGCTGACCGGCGCGGTGCTGTCGACCGGCCCGCTGGGCTGGCTCGCCCTGGGCCTGGCAACCACCGTCGCGGCCTACGCCCAGCGGCACTTCAGCGCGGCCCGGCTGGCCGCGCCCGGCCCGGGGCCGGCCCCCGCCGGGCTGCCGGCGCCCTCCACCTCTACCTCTACCTGCTGAGTTCGTCCACCGTCCCGACCACCGTGCCGAACAGGTCGCCGACGGTGGCGAGCGCGGCGGCGTGCAGCACGGCCGCGGGCAGCACGCCGCCGTCCGGGCCGGGCAGGGCCCGGGTGGCGCTCGCCTCGGCGACCACGGTCGGCCGGTAGCCGTTCCGGAACGCGCCCTGTGCGGTGAAGGCGACGCACATGTGCGTCATGAATCCGGCGATCACCAGGTCGGGTCGCTCCGGTCCGGCCCCGAGTCCGGTCAGCACCTGCGCCAGTTCGGTGGCGTGGAAGGCGTCCGGGAAGGTCTTCACCACCACCGGTTCGCCGTCGGCCGGGGCGAGTTCGGCGCTGATCGCCCCGATCTCGGCCCGGATGTCGTAGGGCGTGCCGGGTCCGCCGTCGTTGACCACGTGCACCACCGGCGTCCCGGCGGCCCGGGCGGCGGCCAGCAGCCGGGCGGCGGCGGCGAGCGCCTGCTCGGCGCCGTCCAGGGCCATCACGCCCCGGCGGTAGGTGTTCTGGTAGTCGATCAGCACCAGTGTGGCGTCGGCCAGCCGGGGCGGGGTGTCGTCCAGGCCGATGACGCGGCGCAGCGTGGCGGACGGCGCGGAGGCGCCGGGGGGTGGGGTAATAGTCATGGACATGCCAGATCACTCTCTCTGCGGGGGCGGGACCGGACCGACGGGGTGTCAGCCGGTGGTCGTGGCGGTGCGGAAGCGCCGCCGGTACGCGGCGGGCGTGGTGCCCAGGCGGCGGCGCAGGGCGCGGTGCAGGGTCTCGACGGAGCCGAGTCCGCAGGCCGCGGCGATCCGGTCGAGGGGCTGGTCGGTGCTCTCCAGCAGGCGCCGGGCGGCTTCGACCCGGGCGGCCTCGACGTAGGCGGCGGGGGTGCTGCCGGTCTCCTGCCGGAAGACCCGGGCGAAGTGCCGTTCGCTGAGGCACATCCGGGCGGCGAGCGCGGCGGCGGACAGGTCGCCGTCGAGGTGTTCGGCGATGTGCAGGCGCAGGTCGTCGAGGTCGCGCCGGGCGGTGGGCGGGCTGCTGAGCGGGACGGAGAACTGGCTCTGGCCGCCCTGCCGCTTGAGGTACATGACGAGGTGTCGGGCGACCGCGAGGGCCAGCTCCTCGCCGTGGTCGTCGGCGACCAGGGCGAGGGCCAGGTCCATGCAGGCGCTGATGCCGGCGCCGGTCCAGATCCGGCCGGAGCGGACGAAGATCGGGTCCGGGTCGACGGTCACCGCGGGGTGGTCGGCGGCCAGTTGGGCGGCGGTGGACCAGTGGGTGGTGGCGGTGCGGCCGTCGAGCAGTCCGGCGGCGGCCAGCAGGTGGGCGCCGACGCAGACCGAGGCCACCCGGCGGGCGGAGGGCGCGGCGGTGCGCACCCACTCCACCACCTCGGGGTCGATCCGGGCCCGGAACCCGTCCGGGCCCGGTTCCACGGCGCCGGGCACCAGCAGGGTGTCCACCAGTCCGGCCACCTGGTCGAACGTCAGGTCGGCGAGCAGTCGGACGCCCGCCGCGGTGCGGACCGGCCCGGCGGTCGGCCCGGCGAGCTCCACCCGGTAGCCCGCCCGGCCGCCGGTCTCCCGGTTGGCCAGCGCGAACACCTCGGCGGGGCCGGTCACGTCGAGCAGGTCGACGTCCGGGAAGACCGCGATGACGATGCGGCGGCTCGGCTGGCTGGTGGGCATGGCCCCATCCTCCGGTGCCGGCCGGGACGTCCGCAATGACGGACTTCCGTCAGATCCGGCCATGGCCGCGCACCGCCGAGACGTCGAACGCCCCCGGGCGGGGCCGGCCCCCGCCGGGGTGCGGGGGCGCGGGGTCAGCGGCGTTCCTGGCCGAACAGGTCGACCCGGATCGGCTCGACGGCCGGGCCCTCGCCGGGTTCGGGGTCCTGCGGGGAGAACGCGATCGCCAGGCCGGCGACGGCGAGCACCACCACGATGCCGACGGCCACCGGCAGCGCGAACTGGGAGGCCGGGACGCCGGTGCCGCGGGGCCGGCCGTCCAGGGTGACGGTGACGGCGGCCATCGCCGTGTAGTGCATGGCGACCACCGCGACGCCGGCGATCAGAGCGGCGCCGAGCGCCGCCCCGAGGCCCTTGACGTTCAGCGTCATCCAGAGCGCGGCCGTGGCCGCGGCGATCGCGATCGCGACCGAGGCGACCACCAGTGCGGAGTCGTAGGAGACCTTGCCCTCGACCTGCATGGCGGCCATCCCGAGGTAGTGCATCACCGCGACGCCGCAGCCGGTCAGCACGCCGCTGACCAGCAGGGTGCCGGTGCCGCGCCCCCGGTAGCCGACGTAGCCGACGCCGAGGCCGACCACGACGACGGCGACCAGCAGGCTGAGCAGCGTCAGCGGAATGTCGTAGACCAGGGTGGAGGCGTCCACCATGAATCCGAGCATCGCGATGAAGTGCATCGACCAGATTCCGCAGCCGAACGCCCCGGCCGCCAGCGCCAGCCAGCCGGCCCGCCTGCGCGGCGGGAGCGTCATGGCCCGGGCGGTGCACCGCAGTCCGATGGCCGCTCCCGCGCACGCGATCAGGTACGCGGCCACCGGGTTCACCCACCCGTACTGGAAGCCGTCGAGGTGGGCCATGGTGCCGTGATTCATGGGAGGGGGGTCCGATCGGAAATACGAAATGCTCGTGCGAGATTGCCAGAAAGGAGAATACCGTCCGGTAACCACTGGTCCGTACCACTGCGCACGCGCGGCCTTTACTCCGCCTTTTCCTTCCGTGCGCCATCTCCACATCCAGCGGCGCCCCGGGCCGCACTCCGGCTGCGGCATGGCAGTCTTGACGCTCATGGAGGACGACACCGCGGACCGGGCCGAGCTGCCGCCGCTGCTGATCGTGGACGGCGCGAACGTCGTCGGTTCGGTCCCCGACGGCTGGTGGCGCGACCGGCGCGGGGCGGCGGAACGGCTGCGCGACGCGCTGGCGGACGTCGCCCGCACCGGACTCCCGGACGTACCCGGACCGCTGACGGTCGTTCTGGTGGTGGAGGGCGCGGCCCGCGGGGTGGCCTCGCTGCCCGAGGTGCGGGTGGAGTCCGCCGCCGGCAGCGGCGACGACCGCATCGTCGAACTCGTCGCCGCTGCCGGGCCGTCGCGCCGCCGCCTGGTCGTCACCGCCGACCGCGGCCTCCGCGACCGCGTCACCGCCCTCGGCGCCACTCCCCTGGGCCCGCGCACCGTCCGCCGCCCCACCGCCCGCTGACGCTCCCTCAGGACGCGGACCACCGGTGCGCCCCGGAGCCGGCGCCGAGCGGGAACGCGTCCTCGCGGCCGGCCTCGCGCGCCACGGCGGCGACCACCGCCGCGGCCGGGCGCCGGGACCGCCTCCTCGGCCGTCTCAGCCCGACGCCCCGTCACTCCACGGATCGTCGGCCGGCGCCGCGGGGACGTCCGCCGGGAGCATCTCGCCGAGGCACCTGCGCAGGCCGGGGCCGGTGAAGTCGACCCAGGCGAGCCACGGCACCGGCTGGAGCAGGTCGTCGTACTGGCGGATGCCGGGATCCGCCAGGAGGGCCCGGAGCTCGTCCGGGGCGGGGTCGGCGACCAGGCACAGCCAGGCCAGTCCGGCCCCGATCCGGACCTCGGTCGGCTGCCCCGGATCCGACCAGAGTTCCCGGGCCCACCCGGGAGCGCGGTCGTCCCCGTGCTCGCGGGCGAGTTGGGCGATCGCCAGGACCAGGCTCACCCGGACCACCGCGTCCTCCTCCCGCCCCAGCCGGAGCCGCAGGGCCGAGGTGACGTCCGAGGGCTCGCCGGTCGCCGCCGCCAGGACGTAGGCGGTCATGGCGCGGACCTCGGGGTCCGGGTCGGAGAGCAGCGGGAGCAGCAGGTGCAGGTCCTCGGTGACGGCCCGGCGGGCGGCCTGGATCGTCCAGTCCACCGGGCACATCGTGCTGCCCTCGATCGTCAACGGCTCCTCGGCGACCCGGAGCAGGCCTTCCCGCGATCCGTCCCCCATGTGCTGGCACCGGCCGATCTCGGCGACCAGGCGGAGGATCCGGGCCCGGAGGCCGGGCTGCCCGGCCGCCGCGGTCCGGAGCAGGAACGGCACGGCCAGTGCTCCCACCGCGATCGTGCCGCCCTGGTGGTGCAGCCTGTCCCAGAGCTGCCCGAGCGCCTTGTCGGCGGCGTCCGCCTCCTCGGAGCCGAGCGCCGCGAGGAGCCCGGGGATCTCCTCGCCCGGGCCGTAGAAGTGCGGGAACCGCTGCCAGGGGACGGCCTCGTACCGGAACCCGTCCTTGACCTCCCGTGCCATGGCGGCCACGACGGTCCGCACGTCGCTGTCCGTGCCGACCTGCCCTTCCGGCCAGTCGGCCCAGAGGTCGTCGTCCACGGCTCGGCCTCCGGTTCACCGACAGCATTCGAAGGCGCGGAGTCTAGCGCAGGAGTGATCGGCCGTCGGACGGCGCGGTGTCAGGTCAGCGAGCGCAGGACGTCGACCTCGCAGCCCGGGGCGAAGGCGTCGAAGCCGTGTTCCAGCAGCCAGCGGACGGCGAGCAGGCTGCGCAATGACCACCAGGCCCGGATCACGTCGAGGTCGACGGCGGTGCCGTAGCCGGCGAGCAGGTCGGCGAGGTGTTCCTGGTGGCCGAGTACGAAGGTGGCGAGGTCGTAGAGGGCGTCGCCCTGCCCCGCCTCGGACCAGTCGATGATGCCGGTGACCTTGTCGCCGTCGACGAAGAGGTGGGCGATCTGCAGGTCGCCGTGGGTGAATGCCGGCGTCCACGGCCGGAGGGCGGCCTCGGCGATCCGCCGGCTGCGGGCGACCAGGTCGGCGGGCAGGATGCCGGTCCGCACCAACTGCTCGCACTCCTCGTCGAGTTCGGCCGCCAGCGCGGCGCTGCTCCGCCCGGCCCGGCCGCGCCGGGGCGGCAGCGGTGCGTCGTGCAGCGTCCGGATGGCGGCCCCTGCGGCGGCCCACGCCGCCGGGGAGCCGGTCACCGGGCCGCCGAGGCGCCCGAGCGTCGTCCCGGGAACCGCGGCGAGGGCGAGCACGGGCGGCTTGCGCCACAGCACCCGCGGGGTCGGGACGGGTGCCAGGGACATCGCCTCGACCTCGACGTCGATGCGCGCCTGGTCGGCGTCCACCTTCAGGAACACGTCGCCGACGCGCAGGGTCGCCCGCTCGGAGTGGGCGACGACGACTTCGACCTCATCCATGGCCGACCAGTATCCCCGCCGTGCGCCCCGAGCGCTGCACCCTCAACCCGGCCGGTCGGTCCGGAAGTTCGACCGAGGAGGCGGATTCCCCGAACGGTCGGGCCGTCGCCGCCCGCCTCGAGTAGCGTGACGTCCCGTGATCGACTCCGAGACCGAGATCGACGCGGATCTGGTCCGCGACCTGCTCCGCGAACAGCACCCGGACCTCGCCGGACTGCCCGTCCGCGAGGTGGACGGCGGCTGGGGCAACCGGATGTGGCGCCTCGGCGACGAGTTGGCGGTCCGCATGCAGCGCATGGACACCGGCCCCGACCTGCAACTCAAGGAGCGCCGGTGGCTGCCGGTCCTCGCCCCCCGGCTGCCCCTGCCGATCCCCGTGCCCGTGCGCAGCGGTGCGCCCTCCGCCCGCTTCCCGAAGATCTGGACCGTCATGACCTGGGTCGAGGGCACGCCTCTCGACCACGGCTCGATCGCCCGCGGCGGGCACGCGGCCGAGGCGCTGGCGGGATTCCTCCGCGCCCTGCACGTCGAGGCCCCCGCCGACGCGCCGCCCGCCTCGGACTTCGGCGCGCACCCGAAGGACTGCCGGGACGGCTTCGAGCACTTCCTCCGGTCCGCCGCACCCGCCGACCTCACCGACGACATCCGCGAGGTCTGGAACGACGCGGTGACGGCCCCGGCCTGGGCGGGTCCGCCGCTGTGGGTGCACGGCGACCTGCACCCCGCGAACGTCGTCGTCGCGGACGGGACCCTGGCGGGCGTCGTCGACTTCGGCGCCCTCTTCGCCGGCGACCCGGCCTGGGACCTCGCGGCCGCCTGGCTGCTTCTCCCCGCGGGCGGCGCCTCCCGCTTCTTCGACTGCTACGCCCGGGCCGACGAGGCGTCGGTCCGCCGTGCCCGCGGACTCGCCGCGATGAAGAGCCTGTTCCTGCTGCTGATGGGCCTGAGCGGTGACCGCGGCCTGCCCGGCGGCAAGCCCCACTGGGGCCCGATCGGCCGGTCGGCCCTCGACCGTGTGCTCGAAGGCCTCTGACGCCCCGTCGGCCGGCGCGGGCTCGGCGCTCCGGCGGCCGGGCCACCGAGGGGTCCGGCCCCCGCCGGACCGAGTCGTCAGCCGTACGGGTTGACGGCCCGGAAGCGGACGGTGTCAGTGCGCCGGTCGAACCACAGCCTGAGGGAGCGGCCGTCGGCCTCGCTGTCGAGCTCGTCGGACCGGATCCACTGCGGGTTCTTCGGCCCTCGGCCCTTGAGCGGCTTCTCGAACCAGCTGGAGAACTCGTCGGGGCTGTCCGCGGGGACGAAGCCGTGCGACTCCGTCAGCCGGTCGAGCTTCCCGGAGGAGAGCCGGGCGAATCCCGAGACGGCCAGCTCCGGCGACGGCGTACCCCGGTCGTCGTTGTCCCGACTGCTCACCCACGTGGCGTCGGTGAGCGGGCCCAGTAGGGGAAACGCCTGCTCCAGCGGCCCGGCGTCGGTGTGCCGACCACTCGGCGCACCGGTGGCCAGTTGCCGCAGGCCCCACCAGACGGGCACGGCCGCCAGCCCAACCCCGATCAGCTTCCGTCGGTCCACAGCCGCCCCTCGCCCCTGACGTCGCACGGCACCTTGGCCATGGCGGCGACGATACGCCGAAGCCGCCGGCCGCGCGCGGCTCGGAGCGGACCGACCTGACCGCCCGTCAACCGGCGACTGCGCGGCCGGGAAGGCTGCGTCAGGCCAGGCGGGCGCGGGCCCCGGCCGGGCGGGTGCGGCCGCGGGAGGTGACGGTGGGACGGGTCGGGCGACGGTCGGCCCGGCGCGGCTGCTCGCGGGTGGCCCGGGCGGCGAGCGCCGCCTTGAGCGCGCGGACGGCCAACAGGACGGCCACGGCGGCGAGTTCGGTGGGCTCGGACGCGCCGCGGTGCGCGGCGGCCAGCTGGCAGACGGAGCACCAGACCGCGCTGGCCCGGCCGCCGTCCGGGTAGCGCAGGGCGGGCGGCACCAGGTAGTGGCAGCCACAGCTCTGACAGACGAAGACCAGCCTCATCGGTGCAGCACCCCCGAGCCCGCGCACACCGAGCACGGCGACCAGAAGGTCCGTCGTACGGGCTGCTGGTGCCCCTGCCCGTCGGTCTCGACCGAGTGCTCGGTCTTCTCAGTGCCTCGTGCCCCGCCGCAGCCCGGGCAGGTCTGCTGCTCAGTCATCGGCCACCTCCAAGGCACAGACCGTAGCGCGCCGACCCCTCTGAGCGACAGCGGTTCGCCGTCAGACCACTCGGATGTGCTGTGCCCGGCGGCGCACCGACCGCGCGCACGGCACCGGCCCCGCTCCTCCCGCGCGCCCCCGCACGCCGCCTGAGCAGCCGTCAGGACGCGGGCCAGTCCGCCGGGGACGCCTCGACGTCGTTGCCGCGCACCCACACCGTGGAGACGCCGAGCATCCGGCGCATCACCGCGAACCCGCCCTCCCAGCCGCCGGGGAGCCGCAGCCGCCCGTTGCGGACGCTGCCGGCGCTGAACCGGGTGTCCCCGCTCTCCAGCACGCCGGTCCAGCCGGGCAGGCCGAGTTCGGGGACGTTTCCGGTCAGGTCGGCCTGGACCGGGATCTCCAGTCCGTCGGCCAGCAGCAGGGCGGGGCCCCGGTACACGGGTGTGCTCATGCGTAGAGACTGCGCGAGCTGCCCGTATCGACGCAAATCCCGCAATCCCGGTGGAGCCGGACACTCCGCCCGCCGCACGCCGACCGCCTCACACCGGCGGCTCGCCCTCGGCCAGCAGCCGGCGGACCAGCGCGTCCAGGTTCACGTGTTCGGGTTCGCAGCCGACCGGGACGACGCACTCCGACAGGCACAGGAACGCGGTGAGCGCTCCGGCCGGCAGGCGCAGCAGCGCGGCGCCGTCGTCCTCGCCGCGCAGGGAGAGGAAGACGCTGCCGTCCTCGGGGTCGGTGCCGGGGCAGACGGACAGGTCGCCGATTCCGGCCGGGCCGGTCAGCCCGGCCAGCAGGGTCTCCCGGGAGAGCGCCCAGGTGACGGGCTCGGGCAGGTCGATGTGGTTGTCGAGGTGGACGGTGTAGGGGTCGTCGGCGTCGTAGCGCAGGCGGGCGGCGACGGGCACCACCAGGTCGGGCGCGACGATCACCTCCAACACCAGGTAGACCGTCAGCCGGGTGGAGCTGCCCCGTTGCGGAGGCACCGATTCGTCGTACGGCCTCACCTGCCACCCCCGGCCGTCCGGACGGCTCGCGCTCCCCCGGCCAGCGGCAGAAACGATTCTTCACTTGCTGTGCGGCTACCTGCTGCGCGCCGCAGCGCCTGTCGAACGTGCACGCCAGGAGAACGACGCCGGGCCCGATCGGTGACACCCGAACTCCCGCCCGACCCCCGCCTCGAACGCTTGCCCCGACGCGGCCCCGGGGTGCGGGCCGGGGCGGGGCGGACGGACGGCCGGTGCGCCGGGCGGCAGCCCCGGCCGTGCTCCGTTCCTGCTCAGCGACCGCCGACGCGGCGTTCCAACTCCTCCAGGTAGCTGTCGCCGTAGGCGTCGGCGAGGTCGTCCAGGTCGATCATCGGGGGGACGTCGATGACCGGCTGACGCTCGATCAGGATCGCCACCGTCTCGTGCACGACGCGGCTCTCCTCGGCCTCCGGGAGGCCGGTCCGGTCGAGCACCGTGTCGGTGACCCGGACGCGGGTGGAGACCTTCGCCGCCCCCTCCTCGACCCGGACCAGGTACTCGCGGTCGCCCAGGGGCTCCACCCGGATGTCAGCTGCCATGGCGCAGGTCGTCCTTCCCTCGGTGCTCGGCCGTGTCGGCCGTGCCGGTGATGGGTGCCGACGCCGCGCGGTCGACCCGCCGGGCGCCGGGCGCCTCCCACCTTACGACCTGCTCACGGGATCGACGGCCAGGCCCCGTCCGCCGTCCGGGGAGCGGACGCTGACGCCTCCTCGGCAGCCCCGTCCGGGCCGGCGTGCAGCGCGAGGTAGGTCCAGCTGACGCCGGCCCGGGCGTGCGGGTCCTCGCGGTGGGCGAGGTGCAGCGGCGCGAGTCCGTGGGACCGGGCGAGGGCGACGGTCTCGGCCGCGTCGACGGGGAACATCCGGCGGCCGGCCGGCACCGGGCCGTGGCGCAGCGAGAGGACGATCCGGCCGCCGTCGGCCAGCAGTCGGGCCAGCGTGGCCATCGCGGCGGCGCGCTGCCCGGCGTCCAGGTGCATCCAGACCGCGGTGAGCAGGATCAGGTCGTAGCGGCCGGTGAGCGAGGGCAGGTCCGGCAGGGCGTCGTCCACCCAGTCGACGGGGTGCCGGGCGTGCCGGGCGCGGCCGAGTTCGCGCAGCGGGGCGGTGGGTTCGACGGCGGTGACGCGGTGGCCGGCGGCGGCGAGCGCGGCGGCGTCGCGTCCGCTGCCGGCGCCGATGTCGAGGACGGTGGCGGGCCCGGTCGGGAAGAGGTGCAGCACCTCGCGGTGGACCTCCGCGAACGTGACGCTCTCGTACTGCTCGGCCAGCGCCTCCGCGGCGTCGGCGTATCCGGCGGTGCTCTCCATGGCCAGCAGGCCGGCGTCCGCGGCAGCGGTGGGTTCACTGTTCACCGGGGGACGGTAGCGCACCCGTCCCTTCCCGGCGGTTCCCCGTCCCAGCCGGCTCCCCGTCCCCGCCCGGTCGGCGGCTCCGGGCCGGTGTGCGCGGGCGTGGCGCGGTGGTGGGTAAGCGCTTTCCCGGTCGTCCTCGCGGTGGCTTCGGCGGCCGCTTCCCCTGCCCTGGGGCCCGGCTGCGGCGGCCCCTAGGATGGAGGGGAACAGTTCGAGTCGAGCGCGGGGCGGCCGCGGCGGAGGGAGTCTCCGATGGAGTTGGCGGGCCCCGAGCCGGACAGCGGCGAGTCCGGTGACGGCGAGGAGGGCGGCCGTCGTCGCCGCGGGCAGGGCGAGCTGGCGACCGAGGTGTTGACGGTGCTGCACGGTGCGCCGGGTCCGGTGACGGCGTCGTGGGTGCAGGAGCAGCTGGGCGGCGAGCTGGCGTACACGACGGTGATGACGATCCTGTCGCGGCTGCTGGCGAAGCAGGCGGTGGTGCGCAGCCGGGTGGGCCGGGCCTACGTGTGGTCGGCGGCGGCGGACGCGGCGGGCCTGACGGCCCGTCGGATGCGCCGGCTGCTGGACACCGAGCCGGACCGGGACGCGGTGCTGGCGAGTTTCGTGACGGCGCTGACGCCGGAGGACGAGCAGGTGCTGCGGTCGCTGCTGAACGCGACGGACCCGCCGCAGGACGGCGCGGGCCGGGGCGGCGGGCGCTGAGGCATGGGATTCTTCGTCTTTCTTCCGCTGGTGCTGCCGTTGACGTCGTGGCCGATCGCGCGCCTGGCGGAGCACCATCTGTATCCGCGCAACGCGGTGCGGCTGTTGTCGTGGATCGGCGTGACGATGGCGGTGTGCAGCACGTTGGCGCTGGGTCTGCTGTTCGTGGTGGGCACCGCGCAGATCCCGGGCAACCCGCTGCCGGACAGCTGGTCGGATCCGGAGATCCGGACGGCGGTGCCGTTCCACGAGGAGGTGGGCACGGCCGCGGTGGTGGGTCTGGTGACGGTGCTGACGGCGTGTTCGCGGTCCTTGCGCCGCCATCTGCGGATCCGGGCGCGGGCGCAACGGGCGCTGGCGCCGATGCCGTTGGACTCGGACCTGGTGGTGCTGCCGGATCCGGAGCCGTACGCGTACGCGGTGCCGGGGGTGCCGGGCCGGGTGGTGGTGTCGACGGCGATGATGGACAGCCTGGACGCGGACGAGCAGCGGGCGCTGCTGGCGCACGAGCGTTCGCACCTGTTGAACCGTCACCACCGTTTCCTGCTGGCCGCGCAGTTGGCCAGCTGCGTGAATCCGTTCCTGCGTCCGTTGCAGCGGGCGGTCGGCTACGCGACGGAGCGTTGGGCGGACGAGGAGGCGGCGGGTTCGGTGGGTGATCGCCGGCTGACGGCGCGGGCGGTGGCCCGGGCGGCGCTGGTCACGCGTTCGGCCGGCCCGGTGCCGTCGTTCGCCTCGTTCGCCGCACCGGGTCCGGTGCCGCGCCGGGTGACGGCGCTGCTGAGTCCGGCGCTGGGCGAGTCCTGGCCGCCGCCGGCGAGTCCGGCGGGCCTGGCGGCGATGGTCGCGGCGGTGGGGACGGCGGCTTCCGCGGTGTTCGCGCTGAACGCGGCGGTGGCGCTCCTGCTGCTGGTGAAGGCCGCCACGCCCTGGTAGCAGCGGCCGTCCTGAGCCGCCGTCAGGCCCGCGCGGATGCGTCCGGGCGGGCCTGCCTGTTCCTGCCCCCGGACTGTTCCTGCCCCCGGACTGTTCCTGCCCCCGGACTGTTCGTTCCCTGGACTGGTCCTGCCTCGGGTGGTGGACCTGGCCCCTGCCGGCGCAGCTGCCGCCCCTCCGCTCAGTCCACGCAGGGGACTCCCCCGGCCTTGACCGGCGGGCCCTGCATCTGCAGCGTCGCGGTGGGGCTGGGATCGGCCGCGGGCGCACCGGAGGCGGCGGGTGCCGTGTAGTCGGCGCCCAGGACGATCTGGACGTGCCCGGCCGCGACGGCGGTGGACGCGGTGGCGGTGGCGCCGTAGCGGGCGGCGATCTGCTGGGCGGCTTCCTTGGCGCCGGCCCCGTACTTGACGGTGGTGGACTTCGGGCGGGTGTCGGCCGTGGTGGCCTTCCCGGCCCGGTAGCCGAGGGCGGCCAGTGCCTTGGACTCCTCCCCCGCCGCGCCGCTGACCGGCGAGCCGTTCTGCACGTCGACGGTGGTGCTGCCGGCGTCGACGGCCGGACCGGCACCGGGCGCACCGGTCGCCCCCGTCCCGGTCGCGGGCGCGGCGTCGGGCGCCTGGCCGAACAGCTGCTTGACGATGCGTCGCAGCTTGGCGGGGTCGACCTGGTTGACCTCCTGCCCGCCGATGGTGGCGAACTTGTCGATCGGCAGGGTGTTGAACTCGACGTTCCCGCCGGTCAGGTTCGGTGCTTGCTGGGCGAAGTCGAGGAGCTTCCAGTCGTCGTCTATCACCACGTCCTTCTTGACCACGTCGAGCAGCGCCTGCAGTTTGCCCAGGTCGTCCAGCACGCCCTGCTGCTTGAGCTTGTACTCGACCGAGGCGATGAACGCCTGCTGCCGGTGGGTGCGGTCCAGGTCGCCGTTGGTCAGGTTGTGCCGCTGCCGGACGAAGGACAACGCCTGGGCGGCATTCAACTGGCTTTCACCGGCCGGAAGTTGAAGACCGGTGCCACCGCCGGGCCGGGTCACGTTGCCCTTGTCGTCGGTGACCCGGGACACGATCGGGTCGTTGACGGGCTTGTTCAGGCAGACGGTGATCGGCTCCAGGGCCTTGGCGATGTCGTAGAAGCCGAGCAGGTTGACCTCGGCGAAGTGGTCGATCGGGATGTCGAGCAGCTTCTGCACGGTCTGGATGGTGGCCGAGCGGCCGGCCTCCCGGCTCTGGTGCTCCAGCTCAGCGCCCTTGACGCCCTTGGCGCGCAGCTTCTGCTCGGCCGCGTCCTTGGCGTACCCGTACGCCTCCTTGACCTTGTGCATCTTGCCGTCCGCACCGTACGTCTGCACCCAGTCGTCGCGCGGGACGGACACCGCCTGCACCTTCCCGCTGGGCGGGATGTGCAGCACGATCAGCGAGTTGGTGTTGTAGCCGCCGATCTCGCTGGACCCCGCGTGCAGTTCGTCCTGGACGAACTCCTTCGGCAGGTCGTTGCCGTCCATGTCCTTCCGGCTGTCCAGGCCGATCAGCAGGATGTTGATCGACTTGTCGAGGTGCTTGGGCGCGTTCTTCCTGGCCTCGTCCAGGGCGTGCGAACGGGTCACTCCGTTCAGGTCGTTGACGGTGTACCAGGCGAAGCCGCCGGCCGCGAGGACCGCCAGCGAGACGCCGAGGGCCGCGGTACGGCCGGCGACCACCAGCGGGGCGGTACGGGGCCGGCGTCCGCCGGGGCGCCGGGCGCTGCGCTGCTCAGCCATGGTGGGACCTCCGGGCGCGGTGGTTGCGGACGGCGACGGCCAGCAGCGCCGCGGCCACGGCGGCGACCATCGGCCAGAACTGGCCGGCGATCAACTGGATTCCCTGGGTGGCGAGTCCGGCTCCCCGGTAGCTGTCGCCGTGCGCGAGGTAGTCGACGACGCAGGCCACCACGAAGGTGACGACGGGCGCCCCGGTGACGATCCACCACCAGCCGCGCCGGGTGGCGACCAGCGCGGCCATCGCCGCGCCGAGCACCGCGCACGTCGGGTACAGCCAGCCGAGGCCCCCACCGAACAACTCGTCGGCGAGCGCCCCGAACACCGGCAGCCCGACCGCCGGCAGCACGGCGGGCATCCGGTTCGGCCCCTCGCCCGCAGCCCTGCGCCGGGCGACCGCCCGCGACGACGGCCCCGCCGCCTTGGGGTGAGCGCTTTCCCCGTCTCCCCGGTAAACGCTCTCCCCCTCCTTCCGGTAAGCGCTTTCCGAACCCCTCCGGTAAACGCTTTCCGGCCGCCGTCGGGGGCGCTGCGAGGGGACGGGGCGGCCATGGGGAGTGCGGCGCGGAGTCGGCGTCGGCGCCTGCCGCGTGTCGTCACCGCGTCGCAACGGCGTCTCGCCGCGCGAGCCGGCCGGCCTTCGTCCCGCCATCGTCACCCCTTGTCCACTGCCGCATCGCCGGTGCGGTCCTCGACCGCGTCGGTCTCTCAGACGCACGGCGGACGGCCGCCGGTTCCTCTACACCTCTGTAGAGGTTCGAGCGAAGCATACAAATTCGCTCCGGGTACGTAAGCTCACCTCCAGGTCGTCGCGGCGGGCCGCCCGCTGCGGGCGACACCCGGCAGAACGCGGCGGACGGTCGGCAGGACACGGCCGCCGGCCGGGGACGGATCGAGGGCCGGCAGCGGGCCCGGACGGAAGGAGGCCCGGCGGTGGCGGAACGCGGCGGGAAGTGGCCGTGGGCGGTGCTGGCACTGGCGGTCCTCGCCATCTGGCTGTACGAGCGCGGCGACGACTCCGCACCCCCGTCCGCCGGAGCCCCGCCGTCCGCCTCCGCAGGCGCCTCGGGCGCGGCCCCGGCCGCCGGTTCTCCGGCACCCGACTCCTCGTCCACGCCGCGCAGTTCGAACGACTACTCGCCGCCGCGGTTCGCCCCCGAGGTGCGCAAGTACGCCGCCGAGGCGGGCGTCGACCCGCAGTTGCTGATGGCGATCCTGTTCAACGAGTCCTACAAGCCGCACGGCCCGGACGTCGAGCGGGCCTGGCAGAAGATGAAGCCCGAGGCCTCGTTCGGCGTGGCGAACATGCACCGCGCCGCGTACGAGGAGTGCCGCCGGGGCCGCCCGTTCGCCGACCGCCCGTGGGAGGACCTGCCGGACGACCCCGCGCTCGCCGTCCGCGCCGCCGCCTGGCACCTGCACGACCTCGGTGCCCAGCTCCCCGCCAAGTGGTCCGGCTCGTACAACAAGAACGAGCTGATGGCCCTGGGCTACAACACCGGCGCAGGCAACATGCTGGCGTTCGCCCGCGGCGCCAACCCCGGCCCGGAGGCCCGCTCCTACCTCGACCGCCTCCACGACAACTGGTCGAAGTCCGCCGACGCCCTCAAGCCCTGAGCGCCGTCCCGCCTGCACGGGCCGCCCGCGCCCTCATTGACGAGCAGTCGGAGAGCCCGCCGCCGTGCCGGAGGGCATCCCCTCACGTGTCGTACGTTCCGTCCCACGGCGCGCTGAACCCGAGCCGGTGCGGGTAGAGCTCGGCCCAGTCGTCCTGCCCTTCTCCCTCCGGGTACTCCCCGTGGCACTCGCGGACCAGGCCGAACAGCGTGCCGTCGACCTCCAGGGCGAAGGGCGCGATCGCGATGTCGGCGAACCGCCGGCCGGGCAGCGAGTCCAGCCACTCCTCCAGGAGCCGCTGCGCGGCTTCCACCACCCGCGTCCTCCCCGGCCCGTCGACGACCGCTCCCGCCGACCTGATGCGTGACTCCAGGTGCTGACCGCCCGCATCGAACTCGTGCAGCACCGAGTACCACCGCCGCACGACCCGGCCGTCACCGTCCCGGCCCCCGAAGACACCACTGACGCCGGCGAAGAACTGCCCTCCGTCCCACCGCCCGATGGTGGCCGTCCGGTAGTCCGGCTCGTGCCGGACGGGTATCAGTTCAGGCACCGTCATGGCCGCACCCTACGGGAGCGCCTTGAGCAGTTCCTGCGCCAGGGCACCGGCCGAGGCGGGATTCTGACCGGTGTACAGGTTGCGGTCGGTGACGGTGTAGGGCTTCCACATCTCGCCGCGCTCGAAGCGGACACCGAGGGCCTTCAGTTCGTCCTCCAGGAGCCAGCGGGCCTTGGGGGCCAGGCCGACGGCGTGTTCCTCGTCGTTGGTGAAGGCCGTGACGCGGTAGCCGGCGAAGGGGGAGACGCCGCGGACCCGGGTGGCGAGGAGGGCGGCGGGGGCGTGGCAGACGACCGCGAGCGGCTTGCCCGAGTCGAGTGCCGCGGTCAACAGGCGGCCCGCGTCGGCGTCCAGCCACAGGTCCTCCATCGGGCCGTGGCCGCCGGGGAGGTAGACGGCGTCGTAGTCCTCCAGGCGGGCCTCGGAGAGCCGGATCGGCCGCCGGAGCTCCTCCGCGGAACGGATCACGGCCTCCAACTCCAGGGCGGCCTGTGCACCGCCCGCCATCTCGGGGCGCAGGCTCATCATGTCGACGGCGGGAACCACCCCGCCCGGTGTGGCCACCACGACCTGGTGGCCGGCCTCCGTGATCGCCTTGTACGGGGCCGCGAACTCCTCGGCCCAGTATCCGGTGGCGTGCCGGGTGCCGTCCTTGAGCGTCCAGTAGGTGGCTCCGGTCAGAACGAACAGCAGTTTCGCCATCGTCGGTCACTCCCGTCTGAAGGTGCGCGGCCCGCGTCCGTACCGCAGAGCCGCTGCCTCGGCCCACGATTCCGCAGGAGCCCGCCACCCGCACCCGCCCGCTCGGACCATGAACCCACGGGCGGCGGTCGAGGCGTCTCTCCCAGCGGACGGCGAATCGCTTGAATCGGTGGAGCCGGACGAAGTCCGCTCGACGACGCAGCCGAGTTCGCCGGGACCGCTGACGTCGCGCTCGCCCCTGCGGAAGATGACCGACAGCGCACGGCGCCCCGCAGCAAGCGCCGGTTGTCCGCGGGACGCAGGCCCGACGACGGCTCCGGCCACGCAGGCAGAAGTGGCTCGAACCGTGCCTCTGCTTGCG
Organism: Kitasatospora sp. NPDC059646; assembly: GCF_042734615.1. NCBI lineage: Bacteria > Bacillati > Actinomycetota > Actinomycetes > Kitasatosporales > Streptomycetaceae > Kitasatospora > Kitasatospora sp. NPDC059646. Next base: position 100,741 of record NZ_JBHWDS010000020.1, on the reverse strand, counting down.
CTTGCGGTTGTGCGCGGCCCGCCATTCGGTGAGCCCGCCGCCAGGGGTCGACGATGCGGAAGGACCAAGCCCGTGCCGTGGTGACGGCTGTCCCGCCGTCCCGTGAGCAGGGGGTCATGCGCCGTCTGGATCCGTCCCGATGGCGCCGGCCGAGCGGAGGGACCGCCCGAGATCCCCGGTGAGGATGCGAGGGTGTCGCCGCCACCACCACAGGTCAGGCCCGGGCATCCTGTGGAACTGGTCGAGCGCCTGGCCGTCGTCATCGACGGTCGCAGCCCGGTACCGGTCGTCCAGGGCTTCGATCTGCGGGGTCCACCGCTGGACGATGTGCTCGTCCAGCAGCAGCCACGCCTCGTGCAGCCAGTTTCGGCAGTAGAGGTCGTTGGCGTACTCGTCGATGTCGTCGCCGTAGCCGCGCTCGATCGAGCTCACCAGGGCGGCCCACGCTTCCACCCGTTCAGCGACCGTGAACGCCGTCCGCCAGCCACGCCGGTGCAACAGATCTCCTGCTTCGGCCTCAGTCACCACGGCCGTGAGGCTCTCATGACACGACCATCCAAACCAGCGACATACGCCTACGACGTCCCTCCCACACCACCGAATGCCGCCACCGCAACCAGCCCGTCGGGGCGATCCGTCGCTGGCCGGACCTGCTCCTGTGTGTCGCGGGCCTCGCGGCACACGTACCTGACACGGCGGCAGCTTGCCGGGCGAGTCGTGCTGCTCAATGGCTCAACCGGTGCCGGACATCGTCCGGTTGGGGCGCGGCCAGCTCGATGCGGTTCTCGTCGAGGCCGTTGACGATCCGCAGACGGCCCTCGGTGAAGGTGAGTTCCACCACCACCGTTCCGGCTGCCGTATCACGGCACGCCGGCCGCCACTCAAGAAGTGCGACCTGGCGCAGTTCCTGGCCGACGAACGGCTCCAGACGCTCGTCGCTGCGGGACCACTCGGGCGTGAGCTCGAACCACTCCCACCCGGTGATGGCCCCTGCGGTGTCGATGGTGTTCCAACTGATCGAGAGTTCGTCGAACTTCGAGTGGCAGATCTCCACGTGGAGGCCCTCGAACTCCAGGACTATCGGGCAGTCGGCGAACCAGTCTCCGTCCTCGACGAAGCGCACCAGGGCGAAGCCCGTCAGCCGCCTGCCGACGAGCGTCGCCAGGCGTGACTCGTGAGCCTGCCGAACCGTCTCGATCCCTACCAGGAAGGACGGCTCAAAATCGGTGATCCCCATCCGCACAGCAGCTGAGTCTTCCGGCCTGCGGCCCAATCGGCCAGCAGGTATTCACACGGCGGGCCCCGCACGGCCGATGCAAAGTGCGCAGGCGGGTCCGTGCGTGGCTGCCCGAGCGGCGTGACATCGTCGCCGTCCTGCTGCTCGACGCACCCATCCGTCGCCGAGCGGTGAATCGTCGTGTCGTCACATCCCTGCACCGGAACGGCAGATGACGGTACGACAAGGGTCGGTCGGCAACGAGGGCGTGGGCAGGACACCGTGGTACCGCAGGTCGGCGTGGGCCGCCGCGACCGGACGTCCCGGCCGCCGGCGCCGCAGGCCGGGGGCACTCCCGGCCGGTCAGCGGCTCGCGCCTGCCCCGACGCCGGGCGCGGGAATGCAGCGGGGCCCCGGAAGGTCGCCCGGGGCCCTTGCGGTGGGGCTACGCGCAGCTGCCGCCGCACTGGCACGAGCCGCCGGACTGGCAGCCGCACGAACAGCCGGGCCCGCATTGGCAGCCGCTGGCGACGGTGCCCTCGGTGGTCTCCTGCATGACAACTCCCTGGAGTGCGCTCGGTCTTTCCGCCCTGCCGACGAAGGCGGTCAGAGGGAGGAACGACGGACCGGCCCCCTCGGACACGCAACCGCGCTCCTGAGTGCCGGATGTCTGCGCCTCGGCCGCGCGAACGCCTGCTGCCCGTTGGTGAGGTCCGGCCGGGGAACGCTGTGACCGCCTCGATCCATCGGACGTCCGGCGAGCGCAGGTCGAAGCGCGGCAGGAGCCGCCATCCTTGACCCTCTCGGTGCGCCCGCGTCCCTCACGCGGCAACGTGAACGCAGGTGGAATGTCATCGTGTCGGCGACGGCGGTGAGCGTCGTGCCGGTCAGGCCCGGGTGGCGGCGTGTTCCAACTCCGCCTGCGGATAGGGCGTCAGCTTGCTCTCGTGCAGCAGGCGGTGGTGGAAGGCGTCGAGTGCCAGGGCGGTCGGGGCGTGCCGGTCGAGCAGGGTGGCGGCGGGTCCGGGGACGGTGGTGGGGCGGTGGCCGTCGCGCCAGTGGCGCAGGAAGTCGGTCCGTTCGGTGTCGCCGCGGTAGCGGTCCAGCAGGTGGTGTTTGAGCAGGTGGGTCGGGGCGTAGTGGCGGTCGTAGCCGCGGTGGTCGGCGTGGAAGCGGCGTTCGGCGGGGCTGAGGTCGAAGCGGGTGCTGAGGGCGAGTCCGAAGTCGGCGAGGGCGATCAGCCGGCCGTCGGTGAGGACGTTGCCGAAGTGGGCGTCGAAGTGCAGGAAGCCGTGTTCCTCCATGAATCGCGTGCTGCGGTCGAGTTCGCGGGACGCCCACTCCTGCGGGGCTCCGGTGCGGTCGGGGTGCTGGTGCAGCCAGTCCGCGAGGGTGTGCGGCAGGTGTTCGAGGAACAGCACCAGGCTGTGCGAGGCCCCGGCGAGTGCTTCGAGCCGTCGGCGGACCGCCGGGTGTCCGTCCCAGTGGGCGACGGCGCCGTCGATGCCGCCGAACAGGTCCATGAAGCCGGCGGGCGGGGTGTCGGGCAGGACGCGCCAGTGGTACATCAGCGGGAAGTTCTCGTGGGAGCGGTCGAGCACCCAGTGGGTGGTGAGGGCGTGGGCGGCGAGTTCGCGCCAGGCGCCGAAGCCCGCGGAGCCGATGCCGTACTGGTAGAACCCGGGCAGGTCGAACAGGTTGGCGGTGCTGCGGGCGTGGCCGGCCTCGAGTTCGAGGTCGGTGAGCGGTACCCGCTTGACGAACACCCGGATCCCGTCGATCTCCAGCGCTCCGACCCGCCCGCCGACCCCGGCCGGCGCGGCCTCGCCGACGGTCCGGCCCACCGTCTCGCCAGCGGTCCCGCCCGCGGCGTGGATCCGTTCGGCGAGTTGCCGGTCCGAGAGCAGCGCGAGCGCCGGGGCGACCGTCCCGTAGGCCCTGATCCGCGCGCCGGTCGGATCGTCGGATCCCCGACCGTCGGATCCCGGATCGTCGCATCCCTGATCGTCGGATTGACGCATCGACAGCCCCCTTGTTCGGCATCTCCGTTCGGCCGACCCTACCCTCGGCGGGCAGGCGCGCTGCCGGGCAGGCGGGCCGCCGCCCGCCCGGACACCGTCGACGGTTCGGGCGGGCGGCGTGCTCGGTGCCGGGTCAGTGGTGCCAGGCCTGACCGCCGGTGTTGTGGATGAAGCGCTGCAGGGCCTTCATCGTGGTCAGGTACTCCTCGTCGGAGATGCCTGCGTGCCGCTCGGCCCACAGTTCGTCCTGAAGGGCGGCCGCCCTGGTGAACAACGCCCGGCCCTCGGAGGTCAGTTCGAGGCGGCCGTCCGCCGCCTCGGTGATCCAGCCGCGCTCGACGGTGGCGTCGATCTCGGCGTCCAGGCCGTCCTGGCCGGTGTCGAGGTAGCCGCGCAGGAGGGCGGAGACCTCGTCGCGGTAGCGCGGTTCGGTGGCGTGGGCGAGTTGGGCGAGCACCCACCACTGCGGCTGGGTGGTGCCGAGTTCGGCCAGTGCGCCGCGGGTGCGGCTGACGACCGCCTTGTAGGCCGCCCAGGCCCAGTAGCCGATCGGCTGCTTGATCAGTTCGGCGTCGCTGTGCGTGTACTCCACGGTGGTGCCCTCCCCTGCTCGTCGATCGGACGCGTCCCGTCGAGCACGTCCCGTCGAGCGCGTCTCGTCGACCCTTCGCTCGCTCGGATCGCCCGTCGACCGCCCGCTCGATCACTCTCTGGATGGGGCCGAGCCTAGAAGTTCAAGTCGACATGAAGTCAAGCCCGGATCGCGAACACGCGCGACCGCGAGAACCGGACCCGCCGCCCCGATCGCGGAGCGCTCCCCTATGCTGACTCTCCGTCAGTTCCCTGCCAGCGGAGGGCCACCAGTGTCCGAGGACCTGCTCATCGCCAAGATCAGTCACGGTTTCGACCACCTCGACGCGGACGGCGACGGCCTGCTCACCGAGCAGGACCACGTCCTGATGGGCCGGTCGGTGGCGCGTTCGCTCGGGCATCCGACCGACTCGGCGGAGGAGCGGCGGATCGTGGACGCGTACCTGGCGATCTGGCGCGAGGTGCACCTGCCGCTGCTGCCGTCGGGGGCGAAGGCGATCAGCCGCGCCCAGTTCCTGGAGTCGACGGCGGCGCTCGCGGACGATCCGGCGGCGGCCGACGCGGTGCTCGGCGGACTGGGCCGGGCGTACCTGGCGGTCGCGGACGCGGACGGCAACGGGCAGGTGGACGCGGACGAGTTCTTCGCCTTCCAGCGCGGCCACTTCCCGCACCTGCGCCGCATCGACGCCGACACGGCGTTCGCCCATCTGGACCGGGACGGCGACGGCGCACTGTCCCCGGAGGAGTTCGTCACCGCGATCGTCGAGTACTGGAGCAGCCGCGATCCGCAGGCGCCGGGGAACTGGTGGACCGGCAGCCCGCAGGGCAACCCGGACCCGACCACCCTCTGATCGGAGGGGTCCCCGTGGCACTCGGCTGCGCCGCTGTTGACCTTCTCTCAGGTCGGTTTGACCGGGCGGCTGCGACCCCGACAACCTGGTGGACATGACAGATCTGGATCTTGCGGGGTGGGTGGCCCGGGTCGACGCCGACACGGCGGGGGCGCGGGACGTGGAACGGATCGCGCACGCGCAGCGCCTGGCGCGGGAGCTGACCGAGCTGGGCCACCGCCTGGTGGAGCACTACCTCGCGGCGGCGGGCCCGCCGGGCGCGTCCGGGGCCCGGTCCGAGGACGCGCAGGCGGCCGAGGACGAGTCGGACGCCCTGGTCGACGCGGCCCGGCAGCGGGCCCGGGCGATGGGCCACAACGAGACCAACACCGGCCACCTGCTGCTGGCGCTGACCGAGGCGGACGGCACGGCACCCGCGGTCCTCTCCGGCCTGGGGGTAGCGGAGGCCGCGTGGGAGTCCGCGTTGGCGCAGTCCTGGGCGGACCATCCGTGGCCGCGGTTCCCGGTGCCGCGCGGCGAGTTCCCGCCGTACGACGCGGGCGCGGCCCGGGTGTGCGCCCGGCTCGCGGACCCGTCGGCCGGGCCGGGCCTGCTGACGGAGCGGCTGCTGCTGGCGGTCCTGGACGCGGATGCCTCGGGCCCGGGCCGGCTCGCCCTGCACCTGCTGGGCCTGACCACCCGCCAGGTGCACCGCGAGCTGACCCGCCGCCTCGCCGCAGCCTGACCCCTCCATCCCCACCTGCCGGCCGCCGGCCCGAACGCCCGAGCCCGAAGCGCCCGAACGCGCCCGTCCACCGAACGCCCGGACCCGACGCCCGAACCCGAGCGCCCGCCGAACGCCCATCGGACACCCGGACCCGTACCGCGCGATCGGCCCGGCGCGACGCGTCCGTCCGCGCTGCCGCGTGGCGGGTCGGCGAGCGGGCAGACTGGGGGCATGACCGCTTCTCAGGGGCAGGGCCCGGTGGACCACGACGAGGCGCACCAGGGTGCGCTGGGCGGGCGGTTGAACTGGTTGCGCGCGGCGGTGCTGGGCGCGAACGACGGCGTGGTGTCGACGGCCGGCCTGGTGGTCGGTGTGGCGGGTGCGAACGCCACCTCCACCGAGTTGCTGACGGCGGGTCTGGCGGGCCTGCTGGCGGGCTCGCTGTCGATGGCGGCCGGCGAGTACGTCTCGGTGAGCACCCAGCGGGACGCCGAGCAGGCGGCGCTGGCCACCGAGCGGCAGGAGCTGAGCCTGACGCCGGAGGCGGAGCTCGCGGAGCTGGCGGGTCTGTACGAGGCGAAGGGCCTGGATCCGGAGCTGGCGCACCAGGTCGCGGTCCAGCTGACCGCGCACGATGCGCTGGCGGCTCACGCGGAGACCGAACTCGGCATCGATCCGGACGAGTTGACCAATCCGTGGCACGCGGCGTGGGCGTCCTTCGCGGCGTTCACGGTGGGTGCGCTGCTGCCCCTGCTGGCGATCGTGCTGCCGCCGCCGGACCACCGGGTGTGGATCACGGTGGTGGCGGTGCTGGCGGCCCTGGTGGTGACGGGCGCGACGAGCGCCCGGCTGGGCGGCGCGGAGCCGCGCCGGGCGGTGCTGCGCAACGTCCTGGGCGGCGGCATCGCGATGGGCGTGACGTACGCGGTCGGCGCGATCCTCGGCGCGTCCACGGGCTGACCCTCTCCCGGAGCGCCCGGGGCCTCGCCACGCGCCCTCCTCCACGGGTCGGCGCCCGCGCCGGTCACCGCCGCGCCTGCGCCGCCGCGCGTCGGGGCCCGGCCCGCGGGGTGCGCGGGCCGGGCCCCGAGGGCGCGTCAGCAGGCGGTGGTGGCGCGTCAGTAGCGCAGGTCGGCGGCGATCCGGCCGGCGTCGGACAGGGTGCCGTCGGGGACGAAGCTGACCTTGGCGCCGGTGTCGAGGGAGCGTTCGATGACCTCGTCGACGATGTCCTCGCGGGCGCCGGGCTCGGCGGCGTCGGCGGGGACGAGGTGGTCGCCGTCGTCGCGGACGGTGGCGCGGAAGTTCTCCTCGACCACCAGCAGGGCGATCCGGCCTTCGTCGGCGCACTTCCAGACCTCGTCCAGGCCGGCCGCGAACGCCGACCGGCCGCGGGCCTTGTCGAGCTGCGCGAGGGCGTTGGAGATCTCCTGGTCGGCGTGGGCGCGGACGGCGGGCTCGACGACCTGGCGGACGGTCTCGGCGTTGGCCTGGGCGAGGCCGCCGTGCGGGAGTTGCACGGTGGCTTCCTTGGTGATCGCGCCGACGGCGTCCAGAAGGGCGAGCGCGGGGGCGTCGCCGACCACGAACAGCGGGCGGGGGTCGGCGGCGAGCACCTTGCCGAGCTCGGTGTCGGCCTGTCGGAGGAAGGTCTTGGTCTCCTCGTCGCGGAAGGTGCTGGGCGTGTCGCCGATCCGCTCCTGGCGTTCCGGGTCGGGATTGTCGTACTCGCGGATCAGCGGGAAGCCGTAGGCGGTCTCCTCGGTGACCCGTTCCTGGTTGCCGCCCCACAGCGCGACCCGGTCGGCGGCGATGGCGAGCACCCAGTACGGGCGTTCGGCGATCTGCGCGGAGACCAGGTTGCGGGTCAGGAAGGTGTCGGAGAGGACCACCCGGGCGGGGGCGGTACGGCCGAGTGACCAGACCTGGTGCTCGCCCGGTGCGGCGAGGATCGCCAGCCCGTCCTCGGCGTGCACCAGGTCGACCTCGGTGAGGGCCCGGTCGAGTTGCTCCAGCACGTCGATCCGGTCCGCCCGGGAGACCTGGGGGTCGGCCTGGACCTTCTCCTTCGCCTCGGCCAGCAGGTTGCGCAGTCGGACCGGGTCCTGTGCGTTGTCCGGCTCGCGCCGGTGGGTGGGCATCAGGATCGACACCGCCGGGTACGGGCGCGGCCGGCGCAGCTCGGCGAGGACGGCGGGGCTGAGGGCGGGGTGCATGGAGACCCTTTCCGAAGGCGGTACGGCCTTCTGTGCGTGGACGCGCGAAGCCTGATTCTGCTCCCGAATATCCCAAATGTACCGATTTGACGTCCGGCGCGCCGGACCGCCCGCCCTCCCGACACGCCGCGACACGCCGCGCCGCTCCCGGGCCCGGACCGGAGAACCCGACCCGGGGGCCGGCCGGATCCCCACCCCGGCACACCGCCTGACGCCCCGTCGGCCCGCCGACTCGCTCGGTCAGCGGCCCCGCCGGGCGGCCGCCGCGCGGCGGGCGGCCTGGTGGAGGGCGGTGGCAGCCAGCGCACCGAGGGCGTAGGCGGGCAGGTCGGAGGCGTCGAAGGTGGTCCCCAGCACCAGGCGGGCCAGCCGGCTGCGGGCGCCGAGCGCCTCGGGGACGCCGGTGAGCTGGAACAGTTCGACGGCCCAGCTCGCGGCGAGGGCGACGGCCCCGGCGGTCACCGGCCGGAGCCGGGGCGCGGCGGCCATCAGCAGGGTGTGGAGCAGCGCCGTGTACAGCGCGCCGCCGAGCACCGCGCCGGCCGCGTGCGGCAGCAGTCCGGGGCCGAGCAGTCCGAGTCCGAGGACGCCCGCGGCGGCGAGCAGCCAACCGGCGCGGGCCGGGCCGCGCCCCCGCCGGCGGTCCGCCGGACGCTCCGCCGGGCGGTCTGCGGGCGGGAGCCGGTGGGGCGGGGACGGTTCGGTGGTCTGCATCCGGTCAGCCCATCACACGGGGCGGTGCCGGGTGCGGCCGGGGCGGGCCCTACCGTGGGGGGATGCGGACTGTCGAGTTGACCTGCGCCCCTGCCCTGGACCGGGCGGTGCGGGCGGTGTGGCGGGAGTTGGCCGACGGCGGGGTGGATTCGCTGGCGGCCAATCCGCACCCGGCGCACCGTCCGCACCTGACCTTGGCGGTGTGCGGCGCGATCGCGCCGGAGCGGCTCGTGGCGCTCGGTGAACTGCTCGCCGGGGCACTGCCGTTGGAGGTGCGGTTCACCGGTCTGCTGTCGTTCGGTGCGCGCAGCCGGCGGCGGGTGCTGGCGTGGGGCGTGGTGCCGAGTCCGGAGCTGGTCGATCTGCACCGCGAGGTGTGGCGGCTGCTGGCCGATGCGCCGGATCCCGATCCGCGGTACGTTCCCGGCCGTTGGATGCCGCACCTGGGGCTGACCCGTCGGATCGAGCCGGCCGGTCTGCTGCGGGCGCACGAACTGCTGGGCCGGCACCCGGATGTGACGGGCACTCTCGACGCGGCCCGGACGTTCGACTCGGAGAGCCAGCTCACCGTCCCGCTGCCGGCCGGCGGCTGAGGTCCGGCCCGCCGGGTGGCCGGAACGCGCCGTCGCTCCCCCGCCGAACGTCCGGACCTCCCCGGCGTACGCCCCTTGTCCTGGTAAAAGACGCTTCCCTGGCGGGTCCGGGTTTGATTGACTTCCCGTCATGACCTCCCGTGTGTTCGAGACCGTGCCGCCCGACCCGATCGCCTACCTGGATCGGCTGGCCGTCTCCGAACTGGGGCTCGACTACAAGGCGACGATGCTGCGGGCGCTGGCGGCCGAGCGCGGTCAGACCGTGGTGGACCTGGGGTGCGGTCCGGCGACCGACCTGGTGGCGCTGGCCGAGCTGGTCGGGCCGGAGGGCACCGTGTACGGCGTCGATCACGACCGCGAGGCGGTGGACGCCGCGACGGACCGCACGGCGCACCTGATCCAGGTGGCGATCCGGCTGGCCGACGTGCACGACCTCCCGATGGCGGACGCGAGTTGCGACCGGGCGCGGACGGACCGGGTGCTGCAGCACGTCGCGGATCCGGCGCTGGCGCTGCGCGAGGCCCGCCGGGTGCTGCGCCCCGGCGGCCTGCTGGTGCTGGGCGAGCCGGACTGGGGCACCCTGACGGTCGATCATCCGGATCCGTCGCTGACCGCCGCGTACACCCGGTACGTCACCGACCACGCGGTCCGCAATGCCCGGATCGGCAGCCAACTGCCGCGCCTGGCGGCCGAGGCGGGCCTGGAGGTGGTCGACGTCCATCCGCTGACGCCGGTGTTCCGCGAGGTGGGCACCGCCGATCGCGTCCTCGGCCTGCAGCGGGTCACCCGCCGGGCCGTGGCGGCCGGCTACCTCTCGCCCGCGGACGCCGACCGCTGGCTGGCCCATCTCGCCGACGGCCCGTTCCTGGCCACCGTCACCTTCCACGTGGTGACGGCCCGCGCCTGACCGCCGTACAGCGCCGGCCGGTGGCCGACCGGCCGGTCAGGCGCGGCCGAGGGCCCGGTCGACGGTGATCTCGATGACCACCCGCTCGGGGTTCTCGCGGGGCTGGCGGTAGCGCTCGGCGTAGCGGCGCACGGCGTCGGCGACGGACTCGGCGTCCTGCCGGATCACGGCGCGGCCCTCCAGGGTGGCCCACCGGGCGCGGTCGACCTGGCAGATGGCGACCCGCTGGCCGGCCTCGCCGGCGGCGAGCACGTTGCGGACCTTGCGGCTCTCCCGGCTGCTGATGACCCGTGCGATTCCGGTCTCCGGGTCGAAGGTGGCGCCGACGGGGACGACGTGCGGGGTGCCGTCGGGGCGCAGCGTGGTGAGGGTGCACAGCTGGTACTCGCGCCAGAAGGCGAGGTAGTCGGGGTCGAGGTGGTGGATGTCGTGTGCCATGGCGGCATCGTACGGCGGACCCGCCCGACGGCCGGTGGCCCGGGGCCGGTAGCGTCACCGCTGGTGGGGGCGGTCCCCGCCGGGTGCGGTGGGGTGACGGAGGGGGTCCGGGTGTCGTCGGTGGAGGTCTCGGAGGGCGGCGCGTTCGGCGTCGGACTGCCGCTCGCTGCACGGGAGTTCGCGGTGGACGGGTTCGCGGGCGGGGGTTCCGCGGAGCCGGACGGGTCGGTGGTCGCGGACGGGTCGGTGGTCGCGGACGGCTCGGGGCTCGCGGACACGCCGAAGCGGCGCGGGAAGCTGCTGCGGGAGCGGGTGCCGTTGGAGTCGCACGCCCGGCTGCTGCTGTCGGCGGCCCGGCCGGAGGTGGTGGCGGCGGTGGAGTCGGCGAACGCGGGCCGGCTGCCGCACCTGGTGCCGCTGCGGGTGGGCCGGATGGCGGCCTCGCCGTTCGCGTTCCTGCGCGGCTCGGCGGGGCTGATGGCGCACGACCTGGCGACCACGCCGGTGAGCGGGGTCGCGGCGCAGCTGTGCGGGGATGCGCATGCGGCCAACTTCGGCCTGTACGGCGATGCGAGGGGCCGGCTGGCGCTGGACCTGAACGACTTCGACGAGACGACCGCGGGCCCGTGGGAGTGGGATCTGAAGCGGCTGGTGGCGAGTCTGGTGCTGGCGGGTCGGCAGGCGGGTGCGGACGAGTCGGCGTGCCGGCAGGCGGCGTTCGACGCGGCGGCGACGTACCGGCGGACGGTGCGGCGGCTGGCTAAGCTGCCGGCGTTGGACGCGTGGAACGCGTGGGAGGCGATCGCGGACCGCCAGTTGGTGGAGTTCGCGGAGGCGCACGAGTTGGCCGAGGTGCTGGCGGCGGTGTCGGCGAAGGCGCTGCGCAACACCGGCGCGAAGTTCGCGGCCCGTTCCACCGTCCGTACCGAGGACGGGGGTTGGCGTTTCGTGCCGGCGCCGCCGATCCTGTCGGAGGTGTCGGACCGGCGGGCCCGGCTGGTCGCCGAGTCGTTGTCCCCGTACCTGCGGACGGTGCCGGCGGAGCTGCATCCGCTGCTGGCCCGGTTCCGGGTGCAGGACGTGGCGTTCCGGGTGGTGGGCACGGGCAGTGTCGGCACCCGCTCGTACGTGGTGCTGCTGACGGACCGGCGGGGCGGGCCGCTGGTGCTCCAGGTGAAGGAGGCCCGGCCGTCGGTGCTGCTGCCGCACCTGGTCCGGGCCGGGTTCCCGGTTCCGGCGGAGGGCGGGCACGAGGGCCGCCGGGTGGTGCTCGGCCAGAAGCGCATGCAGGTGGTGTCGGACCCGCTGATGGGTTGGACGACCGTCGCCGGACTCCCGTACCAGGTGCGGCAGTTCCGCAACCGCAAGGGCAGTGTCGACCCGGCCGCGCTCACCCCCTCCCAGCTCGACGACTACGGCCGCCTCACCGGCGCCCTCCTCGCCCGCGCGCACGCCCACACCGCCGACGCCGCCCTGATCGCCGGCTACTGCGGCAAGGACGACCGCCTCGACGAGGCCCTCACCGCCTTCGCCGTCGCCTACGCCGACCGGTCCGAGGCCGACCACGCCGCCCTCCTCACCGCCGTCCGCACCGGCCGCCTCCCCGCCGAGACGGCGGACTGAGACTGCTGGTCCCGCCGGGCGGGTTGATCATCACGCGGGCGGACCGTGCAGAATGGGCGGATGCGGGTACGAGCGGTGCGGGTGGCGGAGCTGGCGGTCCTTCAGGACATCGAGCGGGCGGCCGGGCGGTGGTTCCACGAGGTCGGGATGCCGGAGATCGCGGAGGACGAGCCGCTGTCCGTGGCGGAGTTGGCGGCTTTCGTCGAGGCGGGGCTGGCCTGGGTGGCGGTGGACGGCGAGGACCGGCCGGTGGGCTACCTGATCGCGGAGCGGGTGGACGACGCGCTGCACGTGGAGCAGGTCTCGGTGCACCCGGACGCGGCGCGCCGCGGGGTGGGGCGGGGGCTGCTGGAGCATGCGGCGCGGGTCGCGGCGGAGCTGGGTCTGCCGGCGGTGACGTTGACGACGTTCGCGGAGGTGCCGTGGAACGCGCCGTACTACGGCCGTTGCGGGTTCCGGCCGGTGCCGGAGGCCGATCTCGGGCCGGAGTTGCGGGAGGTGCGGGCGCGGGAGGCGGCGGCCGGATTGGACCGCTGGCCGCGGCTGGCGATGCGCCGTACTCTCTGAGCCACCCGGTGGCCCGCCCGGCTGCCGGTGGCTGGCACCGCCCCGGCTGCGGGGCCGAACGGACGCGGAGGTCTGATCATGGTCGCTGGGGGAACGGCACGGCTGCTGGTGGGCAACAGTGGTGAGGCGTCCCCGGAGTTGACGGTGGAGCCGTGGACGGACACCTGCTGGCTCCCGCCGGGCCGGACCTTCGCGGTGGTCGCGCACGCGCCGGACGAGGACGGCCACTGGCCGGGGGCGGTCCGCCCGTTCGAGCCGTTCGAGGTCGGCCACCGGCCGGATCCGGTCACGGTGTGGCCGTACGGCGAATGCTGCCGCCCGGCCGACGAGCCGGGCGCGCCGGTCGAGGCCGCCGACTGGGACTGCCCGCAGCGCCCGCCGGCCTGCTGAGCCTGCCGGGCCGGGCCGCCGGCCCGAAATCCGCTGGCCGGGCGGCGTGTCGGCCCGGCATGATCGCCCCCATGGGCGTCTCCTCCTCCCCCATTCTGCTGCTCGCTCCCCGGATCAACGAGACCGGCCTGCAGTTGCGCACGGCCGCGGGCCGGCGCGGGATGCGGGCGTTCACGGCGTCCTCCTGGCGCCCGCCGCAGGAGCTGACGGACTGCCGGGTGCACCTGTACGGCGGCCCGTTGTTCGCGGACGCGGTGGGCGGCGCGCTGGGTCTGGGCCTGCTGGAGCCGTCGGCGGGCTGGCTGGCCGCGCTGCCGCGCGAACTGACCGGCCGCACCGTCGAGTCGGCCACGCTCGGGGCGGCCCGCCGGCTCTCCCGTCCGGCGTTCGTGAAGGCCCCGGCGGACAAGCACTTCGCGGCCCGGGTGTACCACGCCGGCGGCGGGCTGCCGGGCCCGGAGCTGCTGGACGACGACCTGCCGGTGCTGGTCAGCGAGGTGGTGCGGTTCACCGTGGAGTACCGGCTGTTCGTGCTGGACGGCACGGTCCTGGCGGCGTCCCGCTACGCGCGCGACGGTGAACTGTCCGTCGGCGCACCGGAGTCCGACGGCCGGGAGCTGGCGGCGTTCGCCGCCGAGGTGCTGGCGGCGTCCGCCGGGCAGGCGCCGCTGCCGAGCGCGGCGGTGGTGGACGTCGGTCGCACGCCGGGCGGTTGGGCCGTGGTGGAGGCCAACGCGGCCTGGGCGAGCGGCGGTTACGCGTGCGATCCGGACGCGGTGCTGGAGGTGGTGCTGCGTGCGGCGGGCCCGCTCGGCCTGCTTCCCGGCTCGGACCGGCCGTTCCTGCGCGAGCTTCCGCGGGTCGAGGGCTGACGGGCCGCCGAATTCGGGTGCGCCCGGCCGTGCCGGTGGGCGAGGATGATCGCCATGAGCTCCTCGCACCTCGCCTTCATCGCCGAGCCGCCGGGTGTCGCGCCGGCCGCCAACTACACGCACGTGGTCACCGGGGCGGGCCGCCTGGTCCAGGTGTCCGGTCAGGTCGCGCTGGACGAGCACGGCGAGGTGGTCGGCGAGGGCGACCCGCTGGCGCAGGCCCGGCAGGTGTTCGCGAACCTCGGCCGCTGTCTGGCCGCGGCCGGGGCGGGCTTCGCGGACGTCGTGAAGCTGACGGTCTTCGTCACCGACATCGCCCACCTCGCGGCGGTCCGCGAGGCCCGCGGGGCGCATCTCGACCCGGCGCGGCTGCCGGCGAGTTCGGCGGTGCAGGTGGTCGCGCTGTTCCGGCCGGAGCTGCTGATGGAGATCGAGGCGCTGGCCGTCGTCGCCGACTGACGGACCGTCCCGGGGTCGAACCGACTTTCGCTTCCGGTCCACCGGTTGGGACGCCGCGGGTGGCTTGTTTGGGTACTGCTGCGGGGCGGGTGCGGCGCATACGGTCGGGTGTGGCTGCCGGTCGGCAGCCGGCAAGTCTCTCGCCAGGAGGACGGATGACCACCGCCGCGCACCCCGAGGCACCCGACGCGCAGCCGCTGGTTCCCCTGCACTGCCTGCTGCGCGCCGAGCCCGGCCCGCCGAGGCTGGCGGCGCTGCCGACCGGCACCCCGGTGTGGGTGCTGACCCGGCACGCGGACGTCCGGCAGGCGCTCGCGCACCCCGGCTTCGGCCGGGCCTCGCTGTACGCGCCGGACGCGCCGCCGCTGACGTTGACGCCGAACATCCTGGACGACCCGGCCTCGATGCTGAACAGCGACGGGCCGGACCACCAGGCGATCCGCCGCACCGTCCAGCGCGCTTTCACGCCACGGGCGATCGAGCGCTGGCGGCCCTGGGTGGACGGCGTGGTGCGGGAGTTGGTGGACGACCTGGTCGCCTCGGGCTCGCCCGCGGAGGTGGTCGGGGGCCTGACCAAGCCGCTGCCGGTGCGGGTGATCAGCCGGCTGATGGAGCTGGAGGGCCTGGACATCGACCGGCTCGGCCACTGGAGCGACCACGCGCTGTCCACCACGGCGTACACGGCGGAGGAGATCCGGACCGCGATCGGGGAGTTCAGCGAGTTCGGGTACCGGCTGGTGCTGGCCCGCCGGGAGAAGCCCGGTGAGGACCTGGTGAGTTCGCTGGTCCAGGCCGCCGACCAGACCGGCGGGGTGAGCGAGGCCCAGCTGACCTCGCTGACCATCGGGCTGGTGATCGCCGGCCACGAGACCACCATGACCAGTTTCGGCAACGCCCTGGTGTACCTGCTGGACCCGCAGCACGCCGACGCCTGGCGGCGGATCGGCGAGGACCTGTCGGCGGCGACCGCGGCGACCGAGCAGATCCTGCGCACCGTCCCGCTCGGCGACCGCACCAGCGCCCCCGGGCAGCTGCGCCGGGCCGTCACGGACGTCGAGATCGGCGGGGTGACCATCCCCGAGGGCGCGATCATCGCCTGCGACAGCGCCTCCGCCAACCTGGACCCGGAGGTCTACCCGCCGGGCCCGGTCGACCTGTTCGCGCCGCTCGGCACCCCGTCGCTGACCTTCGGCGCCGGGCCGCACCACTGCCTGGGCGCGTGGCTGGCCCGGATGGAGCTCGAACTCGGCCTGCACCACCTGGCCCGGGTCCTGCCCGAGCTGCGCCTGACCGCGCCGGTCGAGGAGATCGCCTGGCGCACCGGCCTGCTGACCCGCAGCCCGCTGCGCCTGGAGGTGTCCTGGTGAGCGCCGACCAGGTCGCCGTGACGGTCGATCAGTCCCGCTGCATCGGCAGCGCCCTGTGCACCCGCACCGCCCCGGACGCCCTCGCCCTCGCTCCCAACGGGCGCGCCACCCCGCTCCACCCGACGGCGGCCCCGTCCGAGGAGCTCACCGAGGCCGCCGAGATGTGCCCCGTCGAGGCCATCGCCGTCCGCCACGCCGCCACCGGCGAACTCCTGGCGCCCGTCTGGTAGGCCGCCGCCGCGCCCCTGGCCCGGAGGAACCCCGCCTCCGGGCCGGGGCCGCTTCGCACGGCGCCGGGTCAGTCCCACCACAGGACGGTCGTCAGGCCCGGTGGGCCGCGTCCGCGCAGCAGCCGCGCAGGGCCTCGAACCGGCGCCGGAGGTACGGCGCCGGGTCGGCGGAGAGCCGGGCGGGTCGCCGGGTGACGGCCATGCCGTCCGGTGCGGCGTGGCCGTCCAGCGGGTTTCAGTCGAGGCGCAGGGCGCGGAGCTTGACGGCGGCTCGGCGGAGGGCGGCGCGCGGGGCGGTGTCGGTGTCGGGGCGGGGGTGGAGGCCGGCGAGGCGGGCGATGCGGTCGGCGACCTGGGTGACCGTCAGCCGGTCGGTGTGCAGGTGGGTGGCGAAGGCGGGTTCGGCGAGGCGGTGCAGGCAGTCGTCGAGGCGGCGGACGGCGAAGCTCTCGCCGTGCGGCGGGGCGGGCAGGCGGGCGAGGCGGCGCAGGTGGTGGACGGGTTCGCGTTCGGCGAGCCGGCGCAGCACCGTGGCGCGGTCGGCGAGCAGGGTGAAGTGGCGTACGTCGTGGCCGAGTTCGCGCAGGCGGCCGACGGTTTCGGTGAAGTACGCCGGTTCGGTGACGGTCATCGGGACGATCAGCGGTCCGGGGTGGCGGCGGGCGGCGAGGTCGAGCATGTCGACGGTTCCGGTGCGCCAGGCGGGGAGGTCCTGGAAGTCGCCGCGCAGGGCGGGCGGCAGCATGCGGTGCAGGCCGAAGCCGAGGTGTTCGGGGTCGCAGACGGCGGCGCCGGCCAGGCGGCGCGCGAGGTTGTGGGCGGTCTGCGTCTTTCCGCCGCCGAACGGTCCGTTGATCCACACCAGCATGCGCCGTGCCCTCCGGTCGTTGTCGGTCTGCCGGTCTGTCGCCCTTGCGGTCGCACGGGGCCGTGCCGGTCCGTTCATGCCCGCGCCGGGACGGCGTGCGGGAAGTCGAAGAGCCCGTCCGGGTCGTAGGCGGCCTTGGCGGCGGCGAGCCGCGGCAGGTTGGCGCCGTAGTAGGCGCGGGCGTGGTCGGTGAGTTGCGGGTCGGCGTAGTTGACGTAGGCGCGGTCGCCGGCCCACGGGCGCATGGTGCGGCGCAGTTCGCGCAGCCAGCGGGCGGCGTCGTCCAGGACGGCGGTGGGGGTGCCGGGGTCGTACGTGCAGTGGTACTGGGCGGAGAACAGGGCGTCGCGGTGGGCGAACGCGGTGGCGTCGCGCGGGACGCGGCCGACGGCGCCGCGCAGGCTGTCCAGCAGGACGTAGCCGGTGCCGCCGGCCGCGGCGCGGCGGGTGACGGAGGCGACCAGGGCGTGGACGCCGGCGGGCGGCAGGTGGACGGGGAAGAAGTGGGAGGT
The DNA here is from genome assembly GCF_042734615.1 of Kitasatospora sp. NPDC059646. Classification (NCBI taxonomy): domain Bacteria; kingdom Bacillati; phylum Actinomycetota; class Actinomycetes; order Kitasatosporales; family Streptomycetaceae; genus Kitasatospora; species Kitasatospora sp. NPDC059646. The sequence continues at coordinate 83,600 of NZ_JBHWDS010000020.1, read as the reverse complement.
GGCGACGAACGGCGGGCGCTCGATCACGGCGTCGGGGCCCCGGCCGGTGAGGCGCAGCTGGGCGACGCTGCCGGGGATGCCCGTCATCGACATGATCATCTCCCGGTAGGAGACGACCCGGTTGCTCTGCTCGACCGGGGGGACGCCGACGGCGGCAACCAGTTGCTCCGCCACGTCGAGGCGCTGGCCGAGCACGTACAGGTGGGCCTGGACGGTGCACCCGGCCGTCCCGCCGGCGTCCAGCCCGAGGCAGGACCACACCTCGTCCGGCCGGTCGGGCGCCCAGCGCTGCCAGGCGTCCAGGACGCGTTCGGCGTCGCGCCAGTTCCACTCCAGGGAGGCGGTGGTGATCGCGGTGGTGGGGTGGGTGCGGAAGGTGAACCCGGTGACCACGCCGAAGTTCCCGCCGCCACCGCCGCGCAGCGCCCAGAACAGCTCCGGTTCGCGTTCGGCGGAGCACTCCCTGATCCGGCCGTCGGCGGTCACCACGACGGCGGAGGCCAGCCGGTCGCAGGTCAGCCCGTAGGCGCGGCAGACGGATCCGATGCCGCCGCCGAGTGTCAGCCCGGCGATGCCGACGGTGGGGCAGCTGCCCGCCGGGATGCTCCGGTCCTCGGCGAGCAGCGCGTCGTAGACGTCGATGAGCAGCGCCCCGCCGCCGACGGTGGCCGTCCCGGTGGCGGCGGAGCCCTCGGTGGTGACGGTGTTCAGCGCGCTCAGGTCGAGCGTGATGCCGGGGCTGGTGGACCAGCCGCCGTAGCAGTGCGTCCCGCTGCGGGGCGCCAGCGGCAGCCGGTACCGGCGGGCGAAGGCGAGCGTCTGCTGCACGTCCTCGATCCGCCGGGCGAGCACCACCGCCTGCGGGCGGATGTCGAAGCGGGAGTTGTACGGCAGCCGGGCCACCTCGTAGGCGCCGTCGCCGGGGCGCACCACGTCGCCGTCGAGGTCGCGGGCCAGCCCGTGCCAGTCTGCTGAGGTCGTGCGCGTCGGCTTCATCCTGCCGATTCTCACCCGACTCCGTCAGCGGGCGCCACCGTCAACGGGCTTTTGTCGTTGCGGTGTTGACGGTGGCGGCCGGCTCTGCCCGGCGGCGTCGGGTCAGCTCGTCCAGCAGCCGCCGCTCCTCCGCCTCGGTGAGCCCCTCGCTGCCGGCGGCCGGTCCGCCGCGGGCGGTGTCCCAGGCGAGCGTGTCGGCCAGGGTGTCGGCGAGCGGACGGAGCGTCAGGCCGGCCGCCAGCGCGCGGGAGACGTCGACCCGGTTGATCGCCGCGCAGGCGGGGTCGCCGATCCACATCGGCACGCCCATCCACGGGTCGACGCCGGCCGCGAGCAGTTGCTCGGTGCCGACCCGGACCGGCTCGGCGTCGGAGTTCGCCGCTGCCCGGCAGGCGGCGAAGAACTCACCGAACGTCAGGGTGCGGCCGGTGACGTTGAAGACGCCGCCGCGCTGTTCCTCGACGCACCCGAGGAGCCACTCCGCCAGGTCGCGCACGTCGATGAACTGGGCGGCGTCGGACGGGTCGCCCGGGAGCAGCACCCGGCCGCCGCGTCGGAAGCGGCGCGGCCAGTAGGCGAACCGGTCGGTCGGGTCGTGCGGTCCGACGATCATGCCGGGGCGGGTGACGGTCGCCCGGTCGCCGTAGGCGTCGAGCACGATCCGCTCGCAGGCGGCCTTCCGCGCGCCGTAGAGCTGATCCGGTGCCGGTTCGCCATCGAGGTCGAGCAGTTCGCCGTCCTCGTCCTGCACGGTGGCCTGGTCGGCGAGGACCGACAGCGAGGAGACGAAGACGTACCGGCCGACCCGGTCGCCGAGGGCCGTGACCGACCGGCGGACCACCTCCGGCTCGTAGGCCGCGACGTCGAACACGGCGTCCCACCGCCGCCCGTCGAGCGCGGACAGGTCGGCGGTGCGGTCGCCGATGACGGTCTCGGCGTCGGGGAAGAGTCCGGGCGCGGTCGCGCCGCGGTTGAAGAGCGTCACGCGGTGCCCCGCGGCCAGGGCGGCCTCGACGAGGGTGCGGCCGACGAAACGCGTGCCACCCAGCACGAGCAGGCTCAGCGGGCGGCGGGTAGTGCTCTGCATGGTCGAAGTACTCCGGGATGGTGGAAGCGGCCCGGGCCCGCCGGCGGCAGAAGCCTGCTCAGTCGGCGCCCGGTCAGGGACGGTGACGGAACTCGCTCCCGGCAACCATGAACCTCACCCTCTCGGTACTGCTTCGGCGTGGCACTGCATCCGGTCGCGGGCGAAGGTAGCACAGGGCGCGCCGGAAGATCCGGGCTACCGGCCGAACGAGCCGTGCACCGGGGGCTCCTGACGGTCTGTGATGATCGGGGCGGCGGGGCACGCCGTCCGACGGAGCACAATCACCGTTCACGAACGACCCGGATGTTTCAATGCGGAGGCCCACCCCGTCTCGTGCTCCAGGAAGAAGACCATGTCGTCATCCACCGTGCGCCTGCTCGCCGTCGGCACCTGCCTGTTCGCCGTCGGCGCCGCCGGCACCACCGCCGCCGCCGCTCCGCAGCCCGCCCACCGCAGCGCGGTCCACCGGGTCCGTCCGCAGACCCTGACCGACCTCCGGACGTCCATGCGCGGCGAAGCCTTCGCCCACGCCTCCTACACCTTCTACGCCGACCAGGCGGACCGGGAGGACCTGCCCGACGTCGCGGACCTCTACCGCCGCACCGCCCACGTGGAACTCCACGAGCACTTCCACGAGGAGGCGCTGCTCGCCGGCGCGATCGGCGACGAGATCGCGAACCTGACCTTCTCCGCCGCCGGAGAGGCCGACGAGGCCAGCTCGATGTACCCGCGGTTCGCCCGGGAGGCCGAGCAGGACGGCGACCACGAAGCGGCCGCCCTCTTCGCCGAGATCGCCATGGACGAGGCCGCGCACAACGCGGCCTTCACGGCCGCGCTCCGGTTCCTGCAGACCGGACAGGGCCAGGTCCCGGCGCCGCCCCGGGTCGACCCGGTGCCGGTGCCCGCCGGTCCGCCGCAGGTGCACGCGGCCCGCACCCTGGCCAACCTGGACACCGCGCTGCACGGCGAGGCGCTGGCCTTCGCCCGGTACACCGTCTTCGCCGAGCAGGCCGAGCAGGCCGGCGACCAGCAGGTCGCCGACCTGTTCCGCGGCACCGCCGCGGTCGAGCTGCACGAGCACTTCGCCGGTGAGGCCGTCCTGTCCGGCTTCGTCGGCGACACCCGCGGCAACCTGCACAGGACCGTCGCCGGAGAGACCTACGAGGCGACCGTCATGTACCCGGCCTTCGCCGAACGCGCCCGGGAGGCCGGCGACACCGAAGCGGCGGAGCTCTTCTGCGACAACGCGGGCGACGAAGCCGGCCACGCCCGCGCGTTCGAGCAGGCTCTCGCCCGGCTCGACTGACCGCACGGCACCCGCCTTCACCGTCCGCCGGCGGACGTCCCGGCGTCCGCTGCGCCGAACGGCCCGGGTCGGGGGCGCGGGGCGGGTGCCTCTAGGCTGGCGGCCATGTGGAGACGGGATGTCCGGGAGTTCTTTCCCGGGGCGGGGTTCCGGGAGCCGGCCCGGGCGGCGGACCTCGCGGAGGCGGAGCGCCGGCTGGGGTCGGCGCTGCCGGCCGAGCTCGCGGAGTTGCTGGCCGAGAGCGACGGCGTGATCGGCCGCACCCACGTGGACACCGTCTGGAGCCTGGACCGGATCGTCGAGCAGAACCTGTTCGTCCGCTCCGACCCGGGTTTCGCGCAGCTCTACATGCCGTTCGACGCGCTGCTGTTCTTCGGCGACAACGGCGGCGGCGACCGGTTCGCGTTCGTGCGGACGCCCGAGCGCCCGGACGTCTTCGTCTGGGAGCACGAGTCCGACAGCCGCCGGTGGGTGGCGGGCAGCCTGCGCGACTACCTCGGCCGCTCGCTGCGCACCGGCGGCGACGACTGGTACCGGTCGTGACGCTCGTCCTCGCCTTCCGCGACGTCGGGACGCCGGACCTCGCCCGCCGCGGTCTCACCCCGGCCTCCGCCCCGCCCGCGGTGCTGCTGCTGGACGTCGAGGCCGACCTGTCCGTGGACGACGACGGCCGGACGGTGTGGAGCGAACCCGCCTTCCCGGTCGCCGAGTTGGCCCGCGAGCTGGCACTCCGGCTCCGCCTCCCGGCCGAGGAACGGACGGACTTCGCCTTCGACTCGATGACGTACGACGTCCCCGGCGCGGTCCGGATCGCGGCGACCGGGGACGGCTGGCGGGTCGGCTCGGTCTTCGCCCCGGACGCCTGGAGTTCCCCCTGCCCCTGGCCGGTGCCGGCCCGCGCCCTCACCGCGTTCACCGACTCGGTGCGGACCCGGGTGGCCGCGCTCGGCGCCGATCCGCACCTCGTCCCGGCCGCGGCCCGGCCCGCCACCGCAGCCTCCGCGAACGGAACGCCCTGCCGATGAACGACTCCGGCGTCTCCCTGGCGGTGGCCCTGCGCGACGCCCACTTCGCGCTCAAGGCCCTCGCCCGCACCTGGGCGGAGACCGCCCCGCCGGGCTCCGTCCGCAGCCGCGAACCGCTCGGCCCGACCTGGCAGTACGGGGACCTGCCGGACAGCGCCGCCTACCTCGACGGCCAGGCGCTCGACCTCGCCGACGGGCTGACCCTGACCGTCCACCTGTCCGTCGACTTCGCCGCCGCCGGCACGGACCTCCTCGCGGCCGTCACCGTCGAGGACCCGGAGGGCAACCTCGCGGAACTGCTCTCCACCGGCCCCGAGGAGTTCCCGGCGGGCACCGCGGACCTGGCCGCCGAGATCGCCCGCTGCCTGACCCGGCTGAGCGACCTGGACCTCCCGGCCGCACTCCGCCGACCCGCACGCACCGGCGAGGAGCCCGCATGACCGACGACCCGTGCCGACCCGCCGTGTTCTCGAACGGCTTCGCCGGGATGGGCGGTGACGGCGAGCAGCCGGTGGCGGACCGCTGCCGGTGCCTGCCGGTGGGGAGGAGCCCGCGGCGGCTGCGGTTCCACCGGGAGCGGCAGGACACGTCCGCCCCGGGCTGGCTGCGGCTGCTGGAGCTGATCGAGGAGGCGGCGGCCGACGGCCGGGAGGAGTTCCGGCCGCTGACGGAGCTGACCGCGGAGCAGCGCCGGCAGGTGGTGACGCTGCCGCCGACCATCGGCACGCTGACCGGGGTGCGGGAGCTGGTGCTGTACCGCTCGAACCTGGTCCGGATTCCGGCGGAGATCGGGCGGATGCGCAGCCTGGAGGTGTTCGAGCCGTACACCTCGTACCGGCTGCACTGGTTCCCGTACGAGCTGGCCCGGCTGCCCGCGCTGCGCGGCAGCACCGTCAGCACCCGGGCGCTGTACGGGAACGCGAAGTACCGGCCGGGGTTCCCCGCCCTGCCGGGGCCGGTTGACGGTCCGGCGGATCTCGGGGCCCTCGATCCCGGGGTGCGGGGTGCGACGGAGGTGCGGGCGTGCAGCGTGTGCGACGGACCGGTGGTGGAGCTGCGGCAGGCGTGGATCTCGCTGCACACCTCGGGCCACGACGTGCTGCCGCTGCTGGTGAACGCCTGCTCGGACGCCTGCCTGGCGAGCCTGCCGGCGCCGCCGGAGGGGTACCCGCCGGGCTGGCACCGGGGCGGGCCGGAGCCGGTGCCGCCGGCCCGGGGGCGGTGACGGGCGGTCGGCCGGGGCCGCCGGGCGGGTGGTTCGTGCGGGCGGCGGGCGTGGCCGGTGGAGGCCGGGAGGGTGGCGGCGGGAGGATCCGAGGTGCCGTTGTCCGCACGCAGAGCGGGGAGTTCCGCCGTGACCGCAACCGAGGATCCGCAGCAGAGGCCGCAGCACGAGCGGCGGGAGGAGCCGCCGGAGCGCGGGCCGGAGCCGAGTGCGGCGCCCTACCGGCATCCGGCCGCGGGGTGGGGTGCGGCGAAGTCGGTGGCGCGGGTGCTGGCGCGCACGGGCGAGTGGGTGGACGGGCCGCGGGCGGTTCTGAAGATGAACCACGAGGACGGCGGCTTCGACTGTCCGGGGTGCGCCTGGCCGGACGACTACAAGGGCCTGCACCTGGACATCTGCGAGAACGGGATCAAGCACGTCACCTGGGAGATGACGCGCAAGCGGGTCGGGCGGGAGTTCTTCGCCGCGCACACCGTCACGGAGCTGGCGGGCTGGAGCGACCACGCGCTGGAGGACCAGGGGCGGCTGACCGAGCCGATGGTGTACGACCCGGTCTCGGACCGGTACGTGCCGATCGGCTGGCAGCAGGCGTTCGAGCTGATCGGCGGGGAGCTGCGCGGGCTGGACGATCCGAACCGGGCGGCGTTCTACACCTCGGGGCGGCTGGGCAACGAGGCGACGTTCCTGTACCAGTTGCTGGCGCGTGAGCTGGGCACCAACAACCTCCCGGACTGTTCGAACATGTGCCACGAGGCGTCCGGCCGGGCGCTGACGGCTTCGCTGGGGACGGGCAAGGGCACCGTCGACCTGAAGGACTGGGAGGCCGCGGACGCGCTGTTCGTCCTGGGGGTGAACGCGGCGTCGAACGCGCCGCGGATGCTGACCGCGCTGGCGGACGCGCACCGGCGGGGCGCGCAGGTGGTGCACGTCAATCCGCTGGTGGAGGCGGCGGCGACCCGGACGATCGTGCCGCACGAGTTCGCGAACATGGCGCTGATGCGGGCGACGGCGACCAGCACGCTGAACCTGCAGGTGCGGATCGGCGGCGACCTGGCGCTGCTGCGGGCGATCGCGAAGGCGCTGCTGGAGCAGGCGGCGCACGATCCGCGGGCGCTGGACGAGGAGTTCATCGAGCGGCACACCGAGGGTTTCGCGGCGTACCGGGAGCTGTGCGAGCGCACGCCGTGGGAGGAGTTGGAGCGGCAGAGCGGGCTGAGCCGGGCGCAGTTGCTGGAGGCGGCGCGGGTCTACCGGGAGGCGGACCGGTCGATCTTCTCGTGGTGCCTGGGGGTGACGCAGCACGAGCACGGCGTGGACACCGTCCGGGAGATCGTCAACGTGCTGCTGCTGCGCGGGAACCTGGGCCGGGAGGGCGCGGGGCCGTCGCCGGTGCGCGGGCATTCGAACGTGCAGGGCAACCGGACCTGCGGGATCGACCACCGGCCGGAGCCGGCGTTCCTGGACCGGCTGGCGAAGGTGTGCGGGATCGAGCCGCCGCGCGAGCCGGGGTTGGACACGGTGGGCGTGATCGGGGCGATGGCGCGCGGCGAGGTGTCGGTGTTCGTCGGGATGGGCGGCAACTTCGCGCTGGCCGCGCCGGACACCGAGTTCACCTACCGGGCGCTGCGCAACTGCGAGTTGACGGTGCACGTGTCGACGAAGCTGAACCGCAGTCACCTGGTGCACGGGCGGCGGGCGCTGATCCTGCCGTGCCTGGGCCGCACCGAGCAGGACCGGCAGCGCGGCGGCCTGCAGGCCACGTCGGTGGAGGACTCGATGAGCATGGTGCACCTGTCGGTGGGGATGCGGAAGCGTCCGGCGTCGCCGCAGTTGCTGTCGGAGCCGGCGATCATCGCGGGCATCGCGCGGGCGGCGCTGCCGGACAGCGGGACGCCGTGGGAGTGGTACGTGGAGGACTACGACCGGATCCGCGACACCATGGCGAAGGTGCTGGACGGTTTCGAGGACTTCAACCGCCGGGTGCGGCTGCCGCTGGGCTTCCGGATCAAGCAGCCGGCCCGGGAGCTGGTGTTCCTCACCCCGTCGGGGAAGGCGGAGTTCTCCACGGCGCCGCTGCCGGACGTGCTGCCGCAGCCGGGCACGCTGGTGCTCGGCACGATGCGCTCGCACGACCAGTGGAACACCACGATCTACTCGGACGACGACCGCTACCGGGGCGTCAAGAACCTGCGCACGCTGGTCTTCATGAACCGGCAGGACATGCGCGAGCGCGGCCTCGCCGAGCTCGACCCGGTCGACATCACCGCGACCGCCCGGGACGGTTCGACGCGTTCGCTGCACGGCTACCTGGCCGTCCCGTACGACCTGCCGCGGGGCTGCGCGGCCGGGTACATGCCGGAGATGAACGTGCTGTGCGCGCTGGGGGACTACAGCAGCCAGAGCGACCAGCCGATCATGAAGCACCTGAACGTGGTGATCGACCCGGCCGCCCGCCCGGGGGCCGGGCCCGCGGCCGCCCTCAGCCCCGGCGCCACCACGCCCTGACGGTCCGCCAGGCGCCGCGCCCGGGGCGACGGCCGGGGCCGGAGCGCCCCGCGCCGTCCGCGAGCAGGGCCCGGCCGTCGAACCGGCCGCCGGGCGCCTCGATCGGTGCCTTCCGGTCGGCCTCGGCGAGCAGTTCGGCGTGGGCCGCGTACGAGGTGGCGCGCACCGCCTCCTCGTATCCGGCCAGCGCGCCGCTCAGTGCGGCCGCGGCGACCCCGCCGCGCCGGCGGACCGCGTGCAGGCCCAGCCCGATCGGGGTGAGGACCCCGACGAGCACCGCCAGCGTGATCAGATAGGGCCCCATCACCGCTCCGTCGTCCGTCCCGGCCACCGTCCGTCCGTCGAACGTACGGCCCGGGCGCGCGGTTCCGGGGCGGCCGTCAGGCGGCGGCGGGGAGGCCGAACAGCTCGGCGCAGGGGGCCAGGCCGGCGAGCCCGATGTCGGCCCGGCGGGTGGGCTCCCAGTCGGCGCGGTCCAGGCGGAAGCGCCGGGTGAGGGCGAACTCGCCGTGCCGGTTGTCGCGTTCGACGCCGTCGGGCAGGTAGCCGAGCTTCCGCGAGACGGCGATGGACGCGGCGTTGTCCGCGAACGAGGCGGAGATCGCGGATTCGGTGCCGAGACCGGCGAACGCGAGGTGCAGCATGGCGGCGCGGGCCTCGGTGCCCAGGCCGCGGCCGTGGTGGTCGATGCCCAGCCAGGAGCCGGACAGGATCTCCCGGCGGATCGCGAAGTCGCCGGCGCGCAGCGACTGGACGCCGACCGGCCGGCCGTCGTCGAAGACCACCAGCGGCAGCGCCCAGGCGTCGGGCGCCCAGTCGGCCTGGGACCGCCAGTGCGCCCTCAGGACGGAGCGGGCCCGTTCGACGGGTGTCTCGTAGGCCCAGTCGGAGCGGAACGGGCGGGTGCCGGGGACGACGACGCCGCGGGCGGCGACGTCGGCGAGTTCGGCGAGTTCGGGCTCGGTGGGCAGCCGCAGCTCCAGGCGCGGGGTGCGCACGCTCAGGCCGGCCAGCGGCCAGTGATCGGTCAGCATCGCAACAGTGTGCCCCCGGACGGGTCCTGGCGGCGCATCAATTCCGGGGGCCCGCGAGGAGCGGCCCGGAGGGTGGGCCGGCGGTCGGTTCGGTGGCATCGCACTCCGCCGGCACCGTCGGCGGTGCGGCGGTCGTCGCCGGCGCCGGCCGTCTCCGGTTACCCGTCAGGAACTTGACAAGGTTTCTGGTCTGGACCAATCTGAAGATCGAAGCGGCCGCGGCGCCCACTCCCCGGCGCCGCCCTTCCCCGCCGCTCCTCCCCCTTGCCCGGCCCCGCCGCGGGGCCGCCCGCCCCGGCCCGCCCCGGCCGGACCACGTGCCGTCCCGTCCCGCCGGGCCCCGACGTCCCGTCACCTTCCGCCTGCTCCCTGGAGGGGGTCTCCCGTGTCCGTGCCGTCCCGCCGCGCCCGTCTGTTCCGGGCCGCGACCGACCGCCCGTACTTCAGCAGCGACGGCGAGTCGTACCTCGCCCAGCACACCCTGCGCGAACTGGCCAAGTCCCGGCCGCTGCGGGTGCTCTCCGAGGAGGACTTCGCGCACTGGCAGACCTACGGCTACGTCATCGTCCGCGAGGCGGTGCCGGCCGGGCACGCCCGCCGGATGCTCGACTTCGCCTGGCAGTTCCAGGGCCTGGACCCGCACGACCCGGACGGCTGGTTCGCCGACCGGCCGTTCCGCTCCGAACTGGACCGGCAGCTGCACGTCTACGGCTTCGTCGAGGCGTACCACCACCAGTTGCTGTGGGACAGCCGGCAGAACCAGCGGGTCTACGACGCGTTCGTGGACGTCTGGGACTGCGAGGAGCTGTGGGTCACCCTGGACCGGCTCAACCTGAACCCGCCCAACCGGGGCAGCCGCGACCGGGCGCTGATCGACCCCGCCGGCCCGGGCTCGGACCTCCGGCTGCACTGGGACATCGACACCACGCTCGGCGTGCCGCCGCAGCGGGTGCAGGGCATCATCGCGCTCAACGAGACCTCGCCGGAGACCGGCGGCTTCCACTGCAGCCCCGAGCTGTTCCGCCGGTTCGAGTCGTGGCGGCTCGGCCGGCCCGCCCACCGCGACCCGTTCCGCCCGGACGTCGACCACGCCGAACTGCCCCTCGTCCGGCCGGAGCTGCACCCGGGCGACCTGCTGATCTGGAACGGCCTGCTGGCGCACGGCGTGGCCCGCAACCGGTCCGAGCAGGGCGTGCGCGCGGTGCAGTACCTGTCGATGATGCCCGCCCTGGAGGAGCACGAGCGGCTGCGCACGGCCCGCGTCGACTCCTGGCGGCACCTGCGCACCCCGCACGGGAACCGCACCCTGGTCGACGACCCGGTCCTGCCCGAGTCCGAGCGCTACCCGACCGCGCGCCTCACCGAGCTGGGCAGCAGGCTCCTCGGCCTCGTCTCCTGGTACGAGCCCGCGCCCGCCCCCGCCGGGACGTACCGCTGCGCCGCCTCCCCCTGACCCCGCACCGCTCCCGCCCGACGCACCGTCAGTTCCCGTCCGCCCCACCGGCGGCCGGGACCGCGGGCCGGTTCCCGAGCAGCAGGCCGCCGAGCGCGGTGCGGTGGTGCAGGACCGCCTTGCCGGCGCGGGTGGTGGAGATCAGCCCGGCTCCGCGCAGCGCCGCGGTGTGGGCGGAGACCGTCGCGGCGCTCACCCGCAGGAGCCGGGCCAGCTCGGTGGTGGTCCGGTCGTCGGCCAGCAGGTGCAGCAGGTCGGTGCGGGTCGCGCCGATCACCCTGGCCAGCGCCTGCGGCCCGTCACCGCCCGCGGGGCCGAGCGGGAAGCCGGGGCCGGCCGGGTAGGTGAGCACGACCGGACGGTCCGGCAGGTCGGACAGCAGCGGGCCGCCCGTCCAGTGGAAGCTGGGCAGCAGGAGCAGTCCGCGGCCGCCGAGGCGGATCTCCCGTGCGCGGCCCGGCAGTTCCCAGGTGCCGCCGTCCAGCCGGGCGCCGGGCAGCAGTCCGGCCAGCAGCGGGCCGGCGCCCGCCTCGGCGAGCTGGACGGCGCGCCGCACGAACTCGGCGTGGTGCAGGTCCTGCACCTGGCCCCAGACCGGTCCGAGCAGCGCCTCGAAGGCGGCCCGCTGCGCCCGGTGGAGCAGCTGCCGGGCCCCGGCGTCGCCGCGGCGCAGCTCCTGGATCCAGGCCGGCGGGGCCGTGCGCGCACCGGCGTGGACGCGTTCCAGTTCGGCGCGGAGCACCTCGGCGGGGGTCGCGCGGACCTGTTCCAGCGCGTCCGGGAGGGAGTCCGCCACCACGTCCAGGAAGCTCGGCGCCCGCCCGGCCGGGACCAGGTCGGCCAGCGGTTCGACGGCCTTCGGCAGGGTGCGCAGCGTCCGGCGCCGCCAGGCGCCGTGCAGCAGGTCGCCGTCCCGACGGCAGACCATCGCCAGGGCGGTGTTCAGCTCCTGGAGCGGCGCGGGCCGCGGTGCGAGGCGGACGCGGGCGAAGTCGTCCGGTGTGAAGTGGATCCGCAGCATGGTGCCCCCCGGTGTGTCGGACCGCCGGTGTCCGGGGGCGCCAGCTGTGAGCCCCTGGCCTCAATGATCGCCCCCGCCGGTCCCGGCGGGCCAACCTGCCCGCATGACTGCTGACACTCGTGACCTCCTGATCGGCCGACGCTCCGTCACCGGGGCCGCCCTGCTGGGCTCGGCGGCCCTGGTGCTGGGCGGCGGCAGCCGGCGGGCGTTCGCCGCCGCCCGGTCCGGCCCGGCGCCGTCGGCCGGCGGCGGCGCCGTCCTCGCCCTGCCCGCTCCGACCGGCCGCCACCCGGTGGGGCGCCGGGCGGTGTACCTCGTCGACGGCTCGCGCCGCGACCCGTGGGACCCCGCCGTTCCGGTGCGGGAGTTGATGCTGACGTTCTTCTATCCGGCCCGCGACGTCGCGGGCCTCGCCCCGGCGCCGCAGCTGCCGCCGCTGGCCGCGGAGGTGTTCGGGCTGGTCGCCCCGCACGGTCCGCTCCGGCTCCCGGCCGGCGGCGTGGACTGGGGCGCCACGCTGTCCCACGCGTTCCCGGGCGCCGCGGCGCTGCCGGGTCGGCGTCCGGTCCTGGTGCACAGCCCGGGCGGCGGCGACCCGCGCGGCCTGGGGACGTCCCTGGCCGAGGAGTTGGCCAGCCGCGGGGCGGTGGTCGTGTCGGTCGACCACCCCGGCGACGCGGCCGCCGTCGAGTTCCCCGGCACCACGGCGTTCCGGGGCGCCCCGGTCCGGGCGACGGTCTTCCGCGGCGACCCGCGCGATGCGCCGGACCTCGCCCGCACCATGGTCGACGCCCGGGTCGCCGACCTGCGCTTCGTCCTCGACCGGCTCGGCCGGCCGGCCGAACTCCCGCTGCCGCCCGGCCTGTCCGAGACCCTCGACCTGCGCCGCCTCGGCGTGTACGGGCACTCGGCGGGCGGCAGCGCCGTCACCGAGCTGCTGCACGAGGACCGGCGGGTGCGCGCCGGGATCAACCTGGAGGGCTACCTCGACCTGCCGCCGCTCGAACCCGGCGGCAGCCCCGAGCCGCTGCCCGTCCTGCGGGCGGGCGTGGACCGTCCGCTGCTCCTGCTCGGCACCGAACGCTTCGACCGCGCGGCGGAGTTGAACCGCTCCTGGGCCGTCCTCGCCGCCCGCTCGCCCCGCTGGGTCCGCACCGCCCGTCTCGCCGGCGCCGCGCACTGGGCCGTCACCGACCTGGCCGCGATGCTCCCCCGGCTCCAGGCGGCGGGCCTGGTCACGGCGGCCGACCGGACCGCGGTGATCGGCCCCGCCGCCCCCGCGGTCTCGGTGCCCCGGGTCCGCCGCACGGTCCGCGAGTTCTTCGCCCGGCACCTTCCCTCCCGCTGACCCGGGCCGCCCGGCCGCGCCTCCGGCCGGTCGAGGTGAGTGGGGGGCCGCGACGTTCGCTCCTCGTCCCGGGACGTGTCCGCGGGAGCGGCGGCGGCTACTCGGGCAGGGCGCGGGCGAGGGAGTCCAGGGCGTTCAGCGCGTCGGGGCCGACCGGGGCGAGGACGACGGTGCCGGCGCCGGCGGCGTGGCGGGCGGCGATGGCCTCGCGGGCCCCGGTCGGGGTGCCGGCGACGGCGAGGGCCCGGACCCAGGCGTCGGGGAGGGTGCGGGCGAACTCCGCGCCGTCGGCGGCGGCCGCGCGGTGGGCGCGCAGCTCGGCGGCGAACGGGAGCGGGTCGAGGTGGGCGGCCCAGTCGGGTTCGCCGATCGCGGCCAGGCCGGGGCGGACCAGGTCGAGGGCGGTGCTCTCGTCCGCGGCGACCGCGGCGGCGTCGTAGGTGACGACCAGCGCGTCGGGGCGCAGGTGACGGCGGGAGACCTCGATGTAGCCGGGGGCGGCGGGTTCGGCCAGCAGCAGCCCGTCGGCGACCTCCCCGGCGGCGGCCTGGGACTTGGGGCCGCGCACGCCGAGGATCACCGGCGGTGCCACCTCCGGAACCTCCGTCAACTGCACGCCCGCGCACCGCACGTAGCGTCCGTCCGGCGGTCCGGGCTCGCCGCGGAGCAGGGAGCGCAGCGCGGTGGTGTACTCCGTGAGCAGGGTGAGCGGGCTGGCGGGCCAGGCGCCGGCGGACCGCATCCAGCCGGGCATGCCGTGGCCGATGCCGGCGACCACCCGGCCGGGGTGGAGCTGGGCGAGGGTGGCGAGTTCCATCGCGGCGAAGCACACGTTGCGGGCGCCGGCGGGCAGGATGCCGATGCCGACGGTGATCCGCTCGGTGCGGGCGAGCACGGTCGCGGCCTGGGCGATGCCGCCGCGCCAGCCGAGGTCCTCGACCACCCAGAGCTCGTCGAAGCCCAGCCTCTCGGCCCGCAGCGCGTACCCGATCAGGTCGTTCGCGGGCAGGTCGCGGGGCAGCATGACGCCGACCCGGCCCGGGGCGGAAGCCGCTGCGGTACGGGGCATCGGAGGCACTCCTCACGGACGGGCTCCGCACGGCCCCACTGCCGACACGGAAATCCGGTGATCATACCTCCGGGTGACGGCCCCTCAGCGCGCCGCCGCCACCTGCTCCGTGCCGACCGGCCGGTCCGCGACCTGCGCCGTACCCACCGGCCGGTCCGCCACGGCCACCGGGTCGCGCCGGTCCGCCGCCCAGGAGCCGACCGCGATCAGGAAGCCGAGCAGCGCCAGACCGGCACCGACCAGCGTGGGGGACGTCCAGCCGAGTCCGGCGGAGAGCGCGAGCCCGCCCAGGTACGCGCCCTGCGCGTTGGCCAGGTTGAACGCGCCCTGCACGGTCGCCGAGGCCAGCGTGGGCGCCCTGCGGGCCTTCCGGATCACCAGGGTCTGCACGGTGGGGACGGTCGCGAACCCGGCCGTGCCGATCAGCACCACCGTCACGGCGGCCGACCAGCGGGCGTGCGCGGTGAGCGCGAACAGGGCCAGCGTGCCGGCCATCGCGAGGAACGCGGCGCAGATCGACGGGCGCAGCGCGCGGTCGGCCGCGTAGCCGCCGATGACGTTGCCGATGGTCATGCCGACGCCGAACAGGGCGAGGATCAGGGTGACGGAGGAGTCGGCGAAGCCGGCGACCTCGGTGAGGGTGGGGGTGATGTAGCTGTAGCAGGCGAAGAGTCCGGCGCAGCCGAACACCACCGTGCCGAGGGCGAGCCAGAGTTGGCCGCTGCGGAAGGCGGCGAGCTCGCTGCGCAGTCCGGCGCCGGGGTGGGCGGGCAGGTGCGGGACGAGGCGGGCGATGGCGGCGGCCCCGAGCAGGCCGATGGCGACCACGACGAGCATCGCGGCGCGCCAGCCGAGGCGCTGGCCGAGCAGGGTGGCGGCGGGGACGCCGACGATGTTGGCGACGGTCAGTCCGGAGAACATCACCGAGACGGCGCGGGCCCGCAGGTGCGGGGCGACGAGTTCGGCGGCGGCGACGGCGCCCGCACCGAAGAACGCGCCGTGCGGCAGTCCGGTGATCAGCCGGGCGGCGGCCAGGAACGCGAAGTCGGGGGCGATCGCGCAGAGCAGGTTGCCGGCGGTGAACAGGGCGGCCAGGCCGACCAGGACGGCCTTGCGGGGCAGGCGGGCGGCGCCGGCGGTGAGCAGCGGGGCACCGATCACCACGCCGAGCGCGTACATGGAGATCAGCCACCCGGCGTGCGGGATGGACACCCGGAGGCTGTCGGCGATCTGCGGGAGCAGGCCCATGGCGGCGAACTCGGTGGTGCCGATGGCGAACGCGGTGACGGCGAGGGCGACGAGCGCCAAGGGCATGGGGGTGCTCCACAACGGGATCGGCGGGGTGGCTGGGCTGCGGCGCCGACGGTATGTCAACGTTGTCAGCACCAGCCGATCCTACCGGCCCCGCCCGTCTCCCCCGCCCTGCGTCCGGATGGCGGGCCGGCGACGAACGGGTGTCGTCCCGCACGCTCCGGGCCGTCCTCCGTCCGGACCGCCGGACCGCCCCCGCCGGGGGCCTACTTCTCCTCCGGCTCCCAGGCGCGGAGCAGGTCGAGCAGCCCGGCGTCGCCGTCCAGCTGCAGGGTGTCGGCCGGGACGCGGTCGTACAGGTAGAGGACCAACTCGCCGGCCGTGCCGCGGACGGAGGCGCCCGCCGTGGCGGTGGCCGCGGGGACGCGGGTGACGCGTGCGCCGTCGCCGTCGACCGTGAGCCGCCAGGAGCGGCCCTCGGTGGCGTGGAAGTCGAACGCGGTCGGCCGGTGCGGCCAGGCGCTCGGCGTCGCGCAGACGGTGAACAGGAACTCCTCCACACCGTCCAGCGCCACCTCGTCCGGCAGCGGCTGCGGTGCCCCACCGGCGAGTTGGGCGTCGTACGTGTGCACCGAGGTCTCCTGCACCCGGTGCCGGGCGACACCGCCGGCGGTCCGCGGCGACTGCGACGCGGGCCACCACGTCCAGCAGCCGCTGTCCGGCCCCGCCTCGCGCAGGGCGTCCAGCAGAAGCTGCGTCGACGCGGCCAGCCACGTCTGCAACTCCTCGCGCTCCTGCGGCACTTCGAGCGCGGCGCGGGCCGCCACCGCCTCCTCCGGCGGGCCGTCGGCGGGCCCCGCGGCAACGATGGCCGCCCAGAACCGGTCTCCGCCGCCCAGGTGCTTCACCAGATCGAGCAGCGTCCATCCGGGGCACGTCGTCACCGGCACGTCCGGGCCGGGCGCAGCGGCAACGGCGGCCCGGAAGGCGCTCGACCTCTCGTCGATCAGTCGCAGCAGGTCGGAGAACTCGGGATTCTTTTCCACGCCGGATGTCTATCACCGCTCCCCGCTCCCCCGACAGCGATTTCCCCTCCACCCCGCCCCGCCCACCGCGGCGACTGCCCGACTGCCCGACGGCGCTGACGGCGCTGACGGCGCTGACGGGCGGTGTTCAAGACCTGGGCGTACCTTCCCGAGTGGTTCCGTGACGGTCGTCGAGGAGGCCCGCGTTCGCGGCGCGGGCCGGAGAGGCACGCCTGTGTTCACCGCAGTCACCGCCGGCGGGCAGGTCGAGGCATGAGGCAGCGCCCGACACTGCTCGCCGTCAGCGGCCCGCCCGGGGCGGGCAAGACGACGCTGGCGCACGCCCTGGCCGGCGCGCTCGGCCGGCCGGCCGTGTGCCGTGACGAGATCAAGGAGCGCATGGTCGCCGCCGGCGCCGGTCCCGCCGATCAGCTGGACCTGATGACGCTGGAGGTGTTCTTCCGTACGGTCGGTGAGCTCCTGGGGTCGGGGACGAGCCTGGTGGCGGAGGCGGCCTACCAGGACCGGCTGTGGCGTCCGGGCCTGGAGCCGCTCGTGGGCCTGGCCGACATCCGGGTGGTCCGCTGCGTCGTCGACCCCGAGGTCGCCCGCGCACGCATCGCCCGCCGAGCGGCTGACCTGCCCTCGCGCGCCGTGCACGCGGACGCCGAGTTCCTGCACCGCATCGCCCGGGGCGAACGGCCGATCGAGTCGTGGGTCCCGATCTCCCTCGACGTTCCCCGTCTGGTCGTGGACACCACGCACGGCTGGGAGCCGCCGCTCGCCCGGATCGTCGCCTTCGCCGCGCCCGGCCGTTGAGCAGGGCTCCTCGTCCGCCGGCGCCGACTCCCGCCCGGCGACGGGCGGATGACGCGCCACCGGTCGCTTGAACGTCGGCGGGGCCTGGGAGACTCGGTCCGTGCTGATCAAGGGATACGGCCCCGGGCCGCTCGTCGAGGGCGAGCGGCTGCTCGGTCGCGCCGGGTTCTGGTCGAATCACCTCCTGCCCATGTGCCGCTTCGTCCCGGGCGAGGACCGGCCGGAGCCCGAGTGGTTCGGTGACGACGGCGCCGACGCCGACGCCCTGGCCGAGGTCCTGCTGGACGACCGGGCCTGGCCGGTGTTCCGCGTCCCGTTCGGCGGCGGTCACCGCGCAGTCGTCGCCTACCGGAACCTCGTCGGCGACCCCGGGACCGACTATCTGCTGGACCGACCCGAGTGGCCCCGAGCGGCGCGACTGGCCGGCTACGACGGCGACTGGTACGGACCTGGCCTCTCCTGGCGCGACCTCGCGCACCTCGCCGACACCCCGGATCCGGACTCCCCCGGCGTGCACGACGGCGCGGCCCGGCTGCTGCTCCTGCTGCCGCTGCTCGCCGACGACGAGGTGCCGCCGGAAGCTCCGGCGCGCGTGAGCGCCGCCCTCACGGCCGTCGGGGCGCCCGACGGCTCCGCCCGGGACACGGCCGACCACCTCCTGCGGAACAGGCGGCCGGCCGCGGGGCCCCGGGCCGTCGCCGGCTCCCCGCTCAGCGGTGGCGACCACCGGCGGACCGCGCCGGGCCCGGTCGCCTCGGCGCTCACCCTGACGCGGCCGCAGCGCGACGCCCTCGCCGATGCCCTGGGGAGTCGGCCGCAGCCCGGGCCACCCCGGTCCTGATCGTGGCGGCGGCGCGGAAGCCGTCCCGTCGGGCCTCGGCGCCGGCCCGCAGCCGTCCGGTCCGGCGGCCTCCGGGTGGGCCCGCACGGCCGGCCCGGGACGCGGCGGCGGGCCCACCGCGTTAAGCAGAACATGAAGCATCCATCGACCGGTCCCGAGCCGGCGCAGCCGACGGACTTCCGGGAGTTCGCGGTCTCGCGGGGCCGTCATCTGCTGCGCACCGCCTACCTGTTGACGGGCGGTGACGCGCACCTCGCGGAGGACCTCGTGCAGGAGGCCCTGGGTCGGATCTACGGGCGGTGGCGCAAGATCTCCCGGATGGGGAATCCGTCCGGCTACGCCCAGACCGTGCTGGTCAACACCTTCCTGTCGCACCGCCGGCGGCGGGCCAGCCGCGAGCAGGCGACCGACACCTTCGAGGAGGTGGCGGTCAGCGACCCCGATCCCTCGCTGCGGCTGACCCTGCTGAGGGCGTTGAGCGCGCTGTCCCCGCAGGACCGCGCCGTGCTGGTGCTGCGGTTCTGGGAGGACCGCAGTGTCGAGGAGACCGCCGCCGCGCTCCAGTTGAGCGCCAGTGGTGTCCGTTCGCGCAGCAGCCGCGCGCTGGAGCGCATCCGCGCCGTTCTCGGCGACCAACTCGACGAGCTCGTCCGTCACTGACCGTCAGGAGAGTTCCGCCCCATGCCTTCCGACAACGCCGTCTCCGAACTGCTGCGGGACGTCGCCGATCTCGCCCCCGACCTGCCCGGCGAGGTGCTGGCCGATGCCGGCGAGCGGCTCGGCCGACGCCGGGTCCGGCGCAGGCGCGTCGCCGCTGCCGCTGCGGCGGCCGCCGCGCTGGCGCTGGTCGCCCTGGGCGGTGTCGCGGTGCGCCCGGGCGGTGCGGGCGCACCGCCGGCCGGCCGCCCGGCGGGCGATCCGGCCGTCACCGGCCGGTTCATGCTCGACACGCTGGTGTCCCTGCTGCCTCCGGGCCGGGTCGACGACACGTTCGGCGGCGGTTCGGACCTCCCGCACGGCGGCCCGCTCGCCCATCTCGCCTACGACGACGGCCGGGGCGCCTCGGCGATGACCCTCAGCACCGACCGGGTGGCGCTGCCGATCGGCCCGGGGACCCAGGGCACCCAGTGCGTGGATCCGACCGAGCGTCCCACCGACGGCTGCACCCGGACCGTGGGCGCGGACGGCTCGATCCTGGTCGTGCAGAAGTTCACGCCCCAGGCCGGCGGCGGCCCCACCTCCACCTGGACGGCGATCTGGACCGGTGCCGACGGGCGCCGCGTCCGGCTGGACGAGATGAACTCCCGCACGGCCGGCCCGCCGCTGACCCGCCCGGAACCCGCCCTGTCCGTCGAGCAGTTGGCCGCCGTGGTCAGCAGTCCGGCGTGGAACCCGGTGTTCGAGGCGTTCACCACGTCCACCAACGTCCCGGTGAGTCCGCAGCTCCCCCTTCCGGACGACATCCTGTCGACGGTCGACCGCCTGCTGCCGTCGAGCGTCGGGCGCGACCGCGGCGGCGCTCCGCAGACCGTTCCGGGCTCCGCGCACCTCACCGTCACCGTGGACGGGCGGACCAGCCTGCTGTCCGTCACGGTCACGCCGCACTGGCTGAAGGGCGGCGAACCGCGGAGCCGCTTCACCGAGCTGGCCACCGACCGGCCGCCGACCCGGACCGCGAGCGGCGCCGACGTCATCACCTCGACCTACGGGGCCGCCAAGAGTTCGCCGGTGCCGCCGGTCCGCTGGATCGCCGACGCCCTCCTCCCCGACGGCACCCGGGTCACCGTCGCCGAGAACAACGGCACCACCGGCTACGACGCCCGGCCGGGCACGCCGGTCCTGACGCTCGACCAGCTCGCCGAACTCGCCGCGGCCCCCGCGTGGCAGCGGTGACGGCGGCGTCCCGGGCAGGCCGCCGCAGGCCGGTCCGAAAACCGTTTGCGGGGAGCGGGGCGGAGCCGGAATCATCCGGACGATGAGCGAACAGCTTCCCGAGCGCTGGAGCCGGGCGGGCGTCTTCCCGGACATGTGGGTGGATCCGGACGACGACCCCCGCAACACGGCCGGTCCGATGGCGGACGGCGAACTCGCCACGTTCCGCGAGTACCTGACGAACTACCGGTTGACGCTGCGGATGAAGTGCGACGGTCTGACGCCCGATCAGCTCGCCGCCCGCTCGGTGCCGCCGTCGACCATGTCGCTGCTCGGTCTGGTCCGCCACCTGGCCGAGGTGGAGCGCGACTGGCGCAACTGGATCGTTCCGGGCGAGCCGGCCGCGAAGCTGTACGGCGAGCCGGACGGCGACTTCGAGGGCGCGCTGCCCGAGCAGTCCGTGGTGGACGGTGCGTTCGCCGACCTGGAGCGCGAACAGGCCGCCACCGACGCGGCGTTCGCCGAGCATCCCGACATGTCGGCCCGCATCGGCCGCGACCACGACGCGGTCCGCTCCCTGTGGGTGCACCGCATCGAGGAGTACGCCCGCCACTGCGGCCACGCCGATCTCCTCCGCGAACGCGTCGACGGCCGCACCGGCCAGTGACCCTCGTACCGGCGGTGCCCGCCCCCCACCGGGCACCGCCTGCAAGGCCCTGGTCCGGCCCCGCTCACCGGCCGGCCCGGCCGCCGGAAAACCAGGTGCGCCGCGGCCGCCGCCGCGGCTAGCGTCGGCCGTTTGCGGCGGACGGGTTCGGGCTGGGGTGGTGCGGGATGAAGCGGGGCGGCGGACTGGGGCGGGCCTTCGGGCTGTTGTGGTCGGCGGCGGCGGTGTCGGCGCTGGGGGACGGGATCGTGGCGGCGGCGGCCCCGCTGCTGGTGACGTCGCTGACCAGGGATCCGGTGCTGGTCGGCCTCTCGGTGTTCGTCCAACAGCTGCCGTGGCTGGTGCTCGCCCCGGTGAGCGGGGTGCTGGTGGACCGGGTGGACCGGCGGCGCCTGACGGTGGCGATGAACGCGGCGCGGGCCGGGCTGACGGCGGTGCTGGCGGCGGCGGTGTTCGCGGGTGCGGCGTCGCTGGCGCTGATCTACGCGATCGGCCTGCTGCTGGGCAGTTGTGCGGCGCTCGGGGACAACGCGTCGTCCGCGCTGGTGCCCGCCGTCGTCCCGTCGGAGCAGCTGCCGCGCGCCAACTCGCGGATGTTCGGCGCGTATTCGGTGCTCAACAAGCTGTGCGGCCCGCCGCTCGGCGCGGCCCTGTTCGGGGTGGCGGCGGGCCTGCCGCTGACGATCGACGCGGCGAGCTTCGCCGGCGCGGCCGCCCTGCTCTCGGTGCTGCGCCTGCAGCCGTCCGAGCAGGACACCCGGCAGCGGACCGGGCCGGCCCGGTTGCCGATGCGCCGTCAGTTCACCGAGGGCGCGCGCTGGCTGTGGGGCCGGCCGGCGGTGCGGACGCTGACGCTGGCGCTGTGCCTGATGAACGTGACGCTGATCGCCGGGTTCTCCGTGATGGTGCTGTACGCCCGCGAGCACCTGGGCCTGTCGGAGCTCGGCTACGGCCTGCTGATGGCGGTCGGTGCGGTGGGCGGCCTGCTGGGGGCGGCGGTGGCGCCGGCCCTGCAGGCCCGGTTCTCGTCCTCGGTGCTGCTGCGCACCGGCCTGGTACTGGAGACGCTGACGCACGTCGGCCTGGCGCTGGCTGGCTCGGCGTGGGTGGCGGGCGCGGTGCTGGCGGTGTTCGGGGTGCACGGCGCGGTGTGGATGGGCGTGGACCGGACGCTGGTGCAGCGGGCGGTGCCGGACGAGTTGCGCGGCCGGGTGATGAGCGTCTTCATGGCGCTGGCGGTGGGCGGTTCGGCGCTCGGCGCGCTGATCGGCGGTCCGCTGGCCCGGACCTTCGGCCTGACCGGCCCGTTCTGGTTCTCGGCGGCGGTGATGGCGGCGCTGACGCTGTTCGCCTGGCGTCCGTTCAGCCGTTCCATCGACGACCCGGCGCCGGGACCGGCCGAGCGGCGGCCCGCGGTGGCGGCGAACTGACGGCCCGTCCGGGCACGCAGCGGCTTTCGGCGGAACGGAACTGACGGCCGCTCCGGCCCCGCCTGCCGCCGCGGGCGGGGCCGCCTGCGGTATATCTGGCGGGGCAGTGGCGGCGAGCGGGGCGAGGTGGGTGCGGGTGATCCGGCGGCGGGTGCTGGTCTCGGGCACGGTGCAGGGTGTGTTCTTCCGCGATTCCTGCCGCCGGGCGGCGGCGGAGGCGGGCGTGGCCGGCTGGGTGCGGAACCTGCCGGACGGCCGGGTGGAGGCGGTGTTCGAGGGCGACGAGGCCCCGGTGGAGCACATGGTGGCGTGGATGCGGCGGGGCCCGGCCCGGGCCGAGGTGGAGCACGTCGAGGTGGTCGAGGAGCCGCTGGAGGGTCTGCTCGTCTTCGCCGTCACCGACTGACGGGGTCTGCCCCGGGGCTGCTCGCGGGGTCCTGCTCGTAGGGCCACACGTCGTCGGGGAACACCCGGGCGAACCAGTGCGGTTGGACGTCCCGCAGCCGCAGGGTGCGCCAGCGCGTCGGGTCCTCGGGGAGCGGGACGCCGACCTCGACGTCGGGGCCGTGGGCGAACAGCCGCTCCTGGCAGACGCCGCACGGGGCGAGCACCCAGAACCCGCGGCCCCCGTCGGCGGCGGTGACGCACACCGAGGCGACCACCTTGCGGTCGAGCTTGTGGGCCTCGCAGATCGCCCCCGTCTCGTGGCACAGCCGGACGGCGTTGTTCGGCGGTTCGGGCGCGGTGCTGGTCAGCACGGTGCCGTCGTCGAGCCGCAGGGCGGCCGCGCCCGCCCAGTCCTGCCCGGGGAAGCGACGGCGGGTCAACTCGATCGCGGCATGCACGAGTTCCTTGTCGACAGCCATGCGCGCCACCCTATCCGGGCGGGAAAACCCTTTGCCGCCGGTTTTCCGGCCCGGCAAGACTCGCCCCATGACCGATCGACCGAACGATCCCAAGCGGGCTTTGAAGACCTACCTGCAGGACGCCCGCGACGCGGTGCTGTGGAAACTCGACGGCCTGTCGGAGTACGACGTGCGCCGCCCGGTGACGCCGTCGGGGACGAACCTGCTGGGCGTGCTGAAGCACCTGACGGGCGCGGAGGCGATCTACCTCGGCGAGACCTTCGGCCGCCCGTTCGAGGGTGCGCCGGGCCTGTGGGTGGCGGGCGCCGCCGAGCCCAACGACGACCTGTGGGCCCGCCCGGACGAGAGCCGCGAGGCCCTGATCGCCGAGTACCGCCGGGTCTGGGCCCACTCCGACGAGACCGTCGACAGCCTTCCGCTGGACACCGTCGGCCGGGTGCCCTGGCCGCCGCACCTGCACCTCTCCCTGGAACGGGTCCTGCTGCACGTGGTCGTGGAGAGCCAGCGCCACACCGGCCAGCTCGACGTGGTCCGCGAACTCCTGGACGGCGCGACGGGCCTGCGCCCGGGCGACCCGGTCCTCCCGGACGTCTCCCCCGAGTTCTGGCCCGCCCACCGCGCCCGGGTCGAGCGCGCCGCCCGCGAAGCGGCCCGCGCGGCCGGCGAGAGCGTCCCCGGCTGAGCACCGCTCCGCCGGTCCGTCGCCGGCCCCGGAGCCGTCACCCGCCCGGTCGCACCCACTCGCGCCCGCGCCCGCGCCGGCCGGCCCTCGCGGTGTCGGAGCGGGCGGGCGGTCGGCGCGGGCGGCGGGGTGTCAGCTGTCGAAGCCGAGGCCGAGGGTGTCCATGGTCTTCAGCCACAGGTTGCGGCGGCCGCCGTTGCGGTCGGCGCGGTCCAGCGACCACTTGGTGATGCCGATGCCGGCCCAGCGGACCG
This sequence comes from Kitasatospora sp. NPDC059646, assembly GCF_042734615.1. NCBI lineage: Bacteria > Bacillati > Actinomycetota > Actinomycetes > Kitasatosporales > Streptomycetaceae > Kitasatospora > Kitasatospora sp. NPDC059646. The sequence continues at coordinate 59,824 of NZ_JBHWDS010000020.1, read as the reverse complement.
GCTCGGGCGGGAACGGCAGGGGCTTGCGGCGGACCATCTCCAGCGCGGTGCGCTCGGTGGGCGCGCCGGCCAGCAGGTCGAGCATCACCTCGGCACCGAACCGGGTCGCGCCGACGCCGAGGCCGGTGTAGCCCGCGGCGAGCGCGACCTTGCCGTGGTGGGCGGTGTCGAAGAACGCCGAGAACCGGGTGCAGGTGTCGATCGCGCCGCCCCAGGCGTGGGTGAAGCGCAGGCCTTCGAGCTGCGGGAAGGTCTGGAAGAAGTGCCGGGCGAGGGTCTGGTAGGTCTGCGGCCGGTGGTCGTACTCGGCGCGGACCTTGGCCCCGTAGTGGTAGATCGCGTCGTAGCCGCCCCACAGGATCCGGTTGTCGGCGGACAGCCGGTAGTAGTGGAACTGGTTGGCGCTGTCGCCGACGCCCTGCCGGTTCTGCCAGCCGATCGCGGCGAGCTGCTCGGCGTTCAGCGGCTCGGTCATCAGCGCGTAGTCGTAGACCGGCACGGTGTACGGGCGGATCCGCTTGACCAGCGACGGGAACACGTTGGTGCCGAGGGCGACCTGACGGGCGAACACCCGGCCGTAGGGGGTGCGCACGGCCATGCCGGCGGCGGTCTCGGCGATGTCGGTGGCCTTGGTGTGCTCGTAGATCCGCACGCCGAGGCGCTCGCAGGCCCGCTTGAGGCCCCAGGCGAGCTTGGCGGGGTGGACCATGCCCACGCCGTCCTTGTCCCACAGCGCGCCGAGGTAGGTCGGGGAGTTCACCTGGGCGCGGACGGCGTCGGCGTCCAGGAACTCGTAGTCGCCGTACTGCTTGGCGAGTTCGTGCAGTTCCGCGAGTTCCTCGACCTGGTGCGGCTCGGTGGCGACGTCGAGTTCGCCGGTGCGCTCCCAGTCGCAGTCGATGCCGTACGTGGTGACGGCGTCCTCGATGGACTGCAGGTTGCGGGCGCCGAGTTGTTCGAGGGCGGCGAGCTCGTCCGGCCAGCGCTCCAGGCCGTTGCCGAGGCCGTGGGTGAGGCTGGCGGCGCAGAAGCCGCCGTTGCGCCCGGAGGCGGCCCAGGCGGTCTCCTGGGCCTCGATCAGGACCACGTCGCGGCCGGGGTCGCGTTCCTTGGCGATCAGCGCGGTCCACAGGCCGCTGTATCCGCCGCCGACGACCAGCAGGTCGCAGCGGACGTCTCCGGTGAGCGCCGAGTTGGCCTCGGGGCGTCCGGGGTCCTCCAGCCAGAACGGGGTGGGCTTGGCGTCCCGCAGGGCGTGTACGGGGTCCATGTTCTCGGTTCCTTGCCTTGGGAGGGTGTCGGCCCGGCCGGGCGGGCGGCCGGGCCGACTGCTGTGCCGTTCGCGGCGGTTATCGGTCCTCGTCCCCGGCCACGTCCGGGCCGAGGTTGATGGTGTAGACCTTGCGGAGCGTCTCGTGGACGGTCCAGGTGGTGCGGTCGCCCTCGCGCAGCACCGCGAGGTCGCCGGGTCCGACGTGGAGGACGGGGCCGTCCTCGACGGCGACGGTGGCCCGGCCGCTGAGGACGACGAACATCTCGTCGGCCTCGGTGTCGGTGACCACGCCGGGGGTGATCTGCCAGATCCCGCGGATCTGGCGGCCGTCGGCGGACTCCCAGACCACCTTGCCGGTGACCTCGGGGGTGCCGGAGACGATCTGCCCGGGGTCGAGCGGTTCGGGTTCCAGCTCGGCGTCCGGGACGTGCAGGGCGAAGCTGTTGATCATGCCTCGACGCTATCCGGTCCGGTGCCGGTGGCGGCCCTGTCAGTGTGTGGCGAGTCCGGCTGCCACTCTGACAGGCCGTACGCCCGCACCCCGGCGGCCTGCTGCGCGGCGTGGCGCTCGATGGCGGCGGCCTCCCGGGCGGCCTTGCGCAGCGACAGCAGCGGGTAGAGCAGCAGCGAGATGCCGACCACGATCAGGCAGTAGACGACGGCCTTGGTGCCTTCCTCGTTGTACTGCTCGATGGCGGCCCAGACGCTGACGGCGGTCAGGCAGGCGGTGATCGCGCCGATGCTCCACCAGCCGCCGGGGATCCGGTAGGGGCGTTCCAGTTCGGGCTCGCGGATGCGCAGCGAGATCAGGGCGGCGACCTCCAGCAGGATGCCGAGGTTGGTGAGGAAGACGTCGTAGATGACCAGGCTCTGGAAGCTGGAGAAGCAGAACAGCGCGTAGATGACGGAGGATCCGATGATCGACGCGATCGGCATCCGGTAGCGCTTGCTCTCCTTGGAGACCCAGTTGGGCAGGTAGCCGTCGCGGGAGAGCGAGGACGGCAGCCGGGAGTAGGAGGCGAGCAGCGCGGAGAACATCGCGACGGAGGCGAACAGGCCGCCGATGGTGACGGTGTACTGGAGCCAGGGGCCGGCGAGTTCGCCGGCGATGTCGGAGAACGAGCCGTCCTCCCACTTCTTCCAGCCCGACTCGCCGTCCGCGCCGACCGCGAGCGCGGCGATCGAGGGGAGCAGGTAGCCGGTGATGATCAGCAGCACGGACCAGACCAGCGCCTTGGGCAGGTGCTTCTTCGGGTTCTCCATCTCGCCGGCGACGGTGGAGACCGAGTCCCAGCCGGAGTAGTTCCACATCACGATGAACAGGCCGGCGCCGAAGGCGTTCCAGGTGGACTGGCCCTGCTCGGCGGTCATCGAGGAGACCGGGTTGATGCCGTCGGCCAGCAGGTGGTAGCCGCCGATCGCGGTGAGGATCAGCATCGGGGTCAGGCAGATGACCGCGAACGCCACCGAGGAGTCGCCGACCCAGCCCGCGCCCATCAGGTTCAGCAGCGTGAACAGCACGATGACGCCGACGCAGATCACCCAGTTCAGGTCGATCTGCAGGCCGGCGACCTCGAACAGCACGTGCTTGCCGGGGGCGACGGCGCCGATCAGGCTGGACAGGTACGAGGTGAACATGACCGGGTACAGCGCCATGTCGACGAAGCTGCACACCCACTGAAGGAGGCCCTGCTGGAAGGCCCAGAACCGGCCGAGGCCGCGCTTGACCCAGTGGTAGTAGCCGCCCTCGACGGGGATGGCGGTGCCGAGTTCGGCGCAGACCAGGGCGTGCGGCACGCTGTAGATCAGGGGGGTGATCAGGATCAGCAGGATGCCCATGCCGGGGCCGGACGTCGAGAACAGCGGCTCGATTCCGTAGGCGCCGCCGGAGACGCTGAAGAAGATCAGGGCGACCAGGGGAACCAGGCTCACGCGCTTGGGCGTTGCCCACCGGTTCTCCGGCGGGGCCACGGGGATGGCGGTCATTTTCACCTTGGCAATCGGGTGTCGGCACGGATGTTGAGTGCACGAGTCTCGCCGCCCCGTTGACGTAGGACAATCATTCAATCTGTCAGACGTCTTGTTGCGCCTCTGACACTGTGGCGGGCCCCGCCGGAAACCGACGGGGCCCCACATCAGCGCTGGTCAGAGGTGATTCCGGGCATCACGCACCGCAGCCGGAGTCGGCGAGGACGTAGTACCCGGCCGACGTCTCCTTCAAGGTGTGCGTCACGAACAGGTTCCACAACCCCATGTTCTGCTCGGATCCGTTGGCGTACGCGTACCCGCCGCTCTGGTGGGCGCGGCCCGCGGCGACCTGGTTGTAGTTGTTGTCGGTCCAGCACCGGGGCGTGAAGACGCTCCCGGTGGTGGTCGCCGTCACCGCCGGACTCGCCGTCCCCACCGCCCCGTTGGCGTCCACCGCGGCCACCGTGTACGCGTACCCGGTGCCGGCGCTCAGCCCGGTGTCGGTGTACGTGGTGCCGGCGGCGGTGCCGACCTGCGCGCCGCCCCGGTACACCGTGTAGGACACCGCCCCGGCCACCGCGCTCCAACTCAGCGACGCGGTGCTGTCGGTGGTGCCGGTGACGGCCAGTCCGCCCGGCGCGGGCAGCTTGGTGCTGCCGCCGCCGTCACCGCCGCCGGTGCTGCCGTCCAGGCCCCAGAACAGCCCGGTGTAGTACGACGAGCAGATGGTGTTGAGGAAGTAGGCGCCGCTCTGGCCGCAGTTGGCGGTGCCGCTGCCGGGGCTGACCGGCAGGCCGTGGCCCATCCCGGAGACGCTGTACAGCTGCACGGCCGGCCGGCCCGCGCCGTCGTTGTAGACGCTCAGCGTGGTGCCGCCGGGCAGCGACTGGGTGGCGGAGGCGGTCTGCGGGACGCCCCACACGTTGGTCCACTGGTCGCGCAGCTCGGTGGCGTTGACCGGGGCGACGGTGGTGTCCGAGGAGCCGTGCCAGATCGCCACCCGCGGCCACGGGCCGGTCCAGCCCGGGGCGGACGCGCGGACCTTGTCGCCCCACTGGGCGGGCGTCAGGTTCTGGCTGGAGTTCTGGCAGCCGGACGCGGCGGCCTGCGTGGTCGCGCACTGCGCGGGCAGGCCGGCGGCGATCGAGCCGCCCGCGAACACGTCCGGGTAGTCGGCCAGCAGGTCGGCGGCCATGCCCGCACCGGCCGACAGGCCGGTCACGTACACCCGCGACGGGTCGCTGCCGTACAGCGCCACCGCCTTGTCGACCATCTGCTTGACCGACAGCGCCTCGCCCTTGCCGCGGGTGTCCTTGCCGCTGTCGAACCAGGAGAAGCACGACAGCAGGTTGTTGGTCGAGTTGGTCTGCGGGAAGACCACCGCGAAGCCCCAGCGGTCGGCGAGCTGCGCCCAGCCGGAGTTGTTGTAGTAGTCGGTCGCGGTCTGGGTGCAGCCGTGCAGGGCGACCACCAGCGGCTTGCCGGTGGCCAGTCCGCCCGGCACGTAGCTGTACATCGCCAGGTTGCCGGGGTTGGTGCCGAAGCCGGTGACCTGGCCGAGCCCGGCCGCCGAGGCCGGCGGCGCGCCGGTCAGCACGCCGGCGGCCAGCACCGCTCCCGCGACCAGCGCCTTCGCCCAGCGCCCGATCCGTCCCGCTCCGCCGTGGTGTCGTGTCATGTGGGGGCTCCGCTCTCGCTGTGTGCCCGGGCCGGGTGGGGGGTGGCCGAGCACGGTTGGCGTGAATCATCGGCGCGGGCCGCGGGCACCGCCCATGGCCCGGCGCACCATCGCGGGCCGGAACGCCATGGTGGCGGCGACCATTGAGCGGCCGACGATTGATCATCTTCTCGGTGCGGCCCGCCCGCGCCTCCCACACCCGGACGGCTCTCCCGGGTACCGTTCACCGGGTCATGCCCACGATCACCGACAAACCGGATCCGGCCCGCCCGCGCCCGGTGCTGAGCACCCTCAGCCGCCTGGCGCCGTTCCTGCTGATCGGCCTGGCGGCGGCCGCGGACAGCGAGACCCCCGCGGGCCAGCGCTACGACCGCTTCGTGGTGGCCGCCCCCGCGCTCGCCGCCGCCAGTTGGGGCCCGTTCGGGACGCTGATGATCGGCGTCCTCGCGGTGCTGACCGAGGTGGCGCTGGCCCTGGCCCGGGACGGCCGGGTCGGCGCCTCCGGCGCCTCGGTGATCGCCGCGACCGCCACCGTCACCTTCGCCGCCGCGTACGCCGCCGGGCAGCGGGTGCGCCGCGAGCACGACCTGGCGCTGGTCCGCTCGGTCGCCCGGACCGCCCAGCAGGTGGTGCTGCGCCCGCTGCCGGACCGGATCGACGGCGTCGACCTGGCGCTGTACTACACGGCCGCCGCCGAGCAGGCGCAGATCGGCGGCGACCTGTACGAGGCGGTGCGGACCCCGTTCGGCGTGCGGATCATCCTCGGCGACGTGCAGGGCAAGGGCCTGCCCGCGGTGGAGATGGCGGCGGCGCTGCTCGGCTCGTTCCGCGAGGTCGCCTACGACTCCAAGGACCTCCCGGCCCTGGCCAGCCGGCTGGAGACCGGCCTGCAGCGGTACGCCGAGCGGGCCTCCTCGCCGGACGCCTCCGAACGCTTCGCCACCGCCGTCCTGTTGGAGATCCCGGACGACCGGCCCGAGGCCCGCCTGCTGAACTGCGGCCACCCCTCTCCGGTGCTGATCCAGCCGCACGGGGTGCGCATGCTGGACCCGGAGGTGCCGCTGCCGCCGCTGAACCTGTCCGGCCTGGTCTCCTCCGAGTACCGGGTCGCGACCGTGCCGTTCGGGCCCGGCGACCGGGTGCTGCTCTACACCGACGGCGTCTCCGAGACCCGGGACCGCGACGGCGAGTTCTACCCGCTCGCCGAGCGGCTCGGCCGCTGGACCGCCGAGCCGTCCGCCAGGCTCCTCGACAGCCTCCGCCGCGACCTGCGCCGCTACGCGGGCAAGCCCGCCGACGACGACGTCGCCGCGCTGCTGGCGGCCCGGCACGTCCCGGCCGGCGGACCGTCCGCGGACTGACCCGCCGTCAGGGCGCTGACGCCCGGGTGACCGGGCGGTAACCTCGGGGGCCGTGCCGTCGACGAAGGAGCCCCCGGTGCCCGAGGACCGTGCCGTGCCGCCGCTGCGGATCGCCGTGTTCGGCGCGGGCAGCATCGGCTGCCGCCTCGGCGGCGCGCTGACCGCCACTGCCGAGGTCACGCTGATCGGGCGGCCCGCCGCGATGGCCGAACTCGACCGCGCCGGGCTGACGTTGACCGGCCCCGGCGACCGCAGGACCGAGGCCCGCCCGGGCACCGCCGTGGACGCCTCGGCGGCCGCCGGCGCGGACTACGTCCTGGTCACCGTGAAGTCCGCGGACACCGCCGGTGCGGCCCGCCTGCTCGCCCCGCACCTGGACGACCGCAGCACCGTGATCAGTTTCCAGAACGGTCTGCACAACGCCCGGGTGCTGGCCGAGGCCCTGCCCGGCCGCCGGGTGCTGGCCGGCATGGTGCCGTACAACGTGGTCCGCACCGGGCCGGGCGCGTTCCACCAGGGCACCGCGGGCCGCCTGATGCTCGAACGCGCCGACGCCGCCGAGCGGTTCGCGGCCGCCGCCCGGGCCGCCGGCCTGCCGGTGGAGCTGCGCGGCGACATGCCGCGGGTGCAGGCCGCGAAGCTGCTGATGAACCTGAACAACGCCGTCAACGCGCTGTCCGGACGGCCGCTGCGCGAGCAGCTCGGCAGCCGGCCCTACCGGCTGGTGCTGGCGCGCTGCCAGCGCGAGGGCCTGGCCGCGCTCCGCGCGGCGGGCCTGGCACCGGCCCGCCTGAGTCCGGTGCCGGCGCGGTGGATGCCGGCCGTCCTGGGGCTGCCGGACGCGCTGTTCCGGCGGGTCGCGGCGGCCGGCCTGCAGGTGGACGCGCGGGCCCGCTCCTCGATGTGGGAGGACCTGCAGCGCGGGCGCCGCACCGAGGTCGACTCCCTCCAGGGCGAGGTGCTGGCCCTGGCCGGGCGCCACGGGCTGGCCGCGCCGGCGAACCGGCGGCTGCTGGAACTGGTCCGGGCCGCCGAGTCCGCGCCGGCCCCGCCGTCCTGGTCGGGGCCGGACCTGCTCGCCGCGCTGGACGCTCAGGACTGCTGATCGCCGGGCTGCTGCACCGTCACGTTGCTGGTGCCGACCCGGCCGATCTGCAGGGCGATGCCGTGCACGTCGGCGCTGATCTCGTTGTGGACGGTCGTCACCTCGATCCGCTGCCCGCCGCCCTGCGGGGCGATCTCGTCGAGCAGGGCGCGCAGTTCGACGACGGCGGTCGGGTCCTCGCGCAGCACGGTCAGCAGCCGCTGCTCCCAGTCCTGCCGGACGCTCTCCCGCACCTCGGGCAGGCCGTTCTCCTCGGCGTCCAGCACCTCGGCGTAGGCGAGTTCGATCCGCGCGGCCTCGACCCGGCTCTCCCGCCCGCGGGTGAGCAGCCGCCCCACCCGGTCCCGCACCTGCCCCCACAGGTCGGTGGCCACCGCCCCGACCAGCGCCGTCGCCCCCGAGGCCGCCAACTCCGCCAGTTCGGTCCCCACCATCTCCCCGCGCCTCCCTCGTCCGTGTACCGCTCCCCCCACCCTAGTGACCCGACCCGCCCGCCGTCCGCGACTTCCCCCGCCAACCGCCGCCCCCGCCCCGGAGACCGACGCCATGACCGCCGCCTGGACCACCCACCACGTCGAGCTCCTCCCCGACACCGTCCGCAAGCGCTTCCGCCCGACCGCCGACACCACCCCGTCCCGCGAATGGCGGGCCCTCACCCTGCTCGCCCGCCACGCCCCCGGCCTGGCAACCCGCCCGCTGTCGCTGACCGGCCGCACCGTCACCATGACCCGCCTGCCCGGCCTCCCGCTACGCGGCACCGCACTGACGGACCGTCACCTGGACGCCCTGGCTCGCACCGTCGACCGCCTCCTGCACGCCGTCCCGCCGGGGGCGGCGGCCGCCCTCCTGGCAGGGTGCGCCACGGCGGTGCCGGTGCTCGGGCAGGCGGACGGCAACCTCGCCAACCACCTGTGGGACGGCGCCGAGGTCCGGCTGGTCGACTTCGAGGACTCCGGGCGCAGCGACCGCCCGTACGAGCCGGCCGAGCTGGTCGAGCATGTTTCGGCCCGGGTGGACACCGACCTGGACGCGGCGGCGTTCCTGTCGCGCTTCGCGCTGCCGGCCGTCGAGTCGGCGCGGTTGCGGGAGTGCCGTCGGCTGTTCGCCCTGCTGTGGCTGGTGTTCCTGGCCGGCGACCCGGCGACGGCGGCCCGCAACCCTCCGGGCACCGGCGGCCGGCAGGCCGGTCGCCTGCTGGGTCTGCTGGGCTTGCCGACGGCCTAGCGGAGGGCCTTCTTCAGCACGGTCGAGCTGTGACGGACCGTCATGCCGGCCTTCAGGTAGAGGTCGAGTGCGCCGGTCGCGGAGTGGGTCCACAGGGTGCAGCTGCGCAGGCCGGCTGCGCGGCAGGCGTGGAAGGTGTGGCGGAGCAGGTGGCGGGCGATGCCGCGGTGGCGGAAGTCGCGGTGGACGGCGACGGTCTCCACGTAGCCCTCGCCGGTGTCGGGCAGGTCGAGGGCGAGGGCGGCGCCGACCAGTCGGCCGTCGGCGAAGGCGAGCGGGGAGCGGTCGGCGGCGAAGGTGGGGCGGCGCACGGTGTGGGCGGCCCATTCGTCGAACTCCTTGCGGCGCTGCTGCCATTCGTCGAAGGCGTCCTCGGTGAGCCGGTGGGCGGCCTGCTCGTCGGCCGGGTCCGCGGCGCGGAACGTCCGGACGGTGATGCCGTCGGGCGCGGGCGGCAGTTCGACCGGTTCGTCGAGGTCGACCGCCAGCAGCCAGCTGGTGACCGTCGGCCGGAAGCCGTGGGCGTGCAGCAGTGCGACGGCGGCCTCGTCGCGGTCGGGGACGATCTGGGCGAGTTCGGCGGTGCCCTGTTCGCGGGCCCGGTCCTCGATCCAGCGGAGCAGCGCGGCGCCGAGGCCGCGGCCGCGGTGCTGCGGGTGGACGTCGGCGTCGGTGCGCCGGTCCGTCCAGGCCCAGGCGGCGAGCCTGCCGTCGGGGGCGTGCACCAGCAGGGTGTCGGCGGCGGGGTCGAGTCCGGCGCGGGCGAGGATCGCGACGAGCGCGCCCGCGTCGGTGGTGGCGGTGCCGTCGAGGGCGCGCTCGCAGGTGTTCACCAGGTCCTGGAGGGCGGGGAGGTCGGCGGCCGGGTCGATCGGCCGTGCGGTGTAGCCGGCGGGCAGTTCGGCCTGGGGCATGGGTGTCCTCAGCTCGTGGTGGGTGGTTGGGCGGTGCGCAGCAGTACGGGCAGGCGCCGCATGTCGGAGAAGAGCACGGTACCGGGGCCGGTGAGGGCGTCCGGGCCGGTGGGGCCGCCGGTGTAGCCGAGACAGCGCATGCCGGCGGCGCGGGCGGCCTGGGTGCCGGGCCCGCTGTCCTCGACGACGGCGCAGGCCTCGGGGGCGTGGCCCATCTGCCGGGCGGCGTGCAGGAACAGGTCGGGTGCGGGCTTGCCGCGTTCGACCTCGGTGGCGCTGAAGATCCGTCCTTCGAAGCGCTCGTACAGGCCGGTCCGGCCGAGGGTGTGCCGCATCTTGGCGTGTGTGCCGCTGGAGGCGACGCAGTACGGCAGGTCGAGTGCGGCGAGTGCCTCCAGGATGCCGTCCACCGGCCGGAGTTCGGTGTCCACCAGCTCGCGGTGCCGCTGTTCGAAGCGCCGCTCCCATTCGGCGGCGGTTTCGCCGCCGAGGCGTTCGGCGACGACCTGCCAGCCGGCGGCGTGCGAGCGTCCGATGAAGTGCCGGACGACTTCGGCCTCGGTGAGCGGCCAGCCGAGCTGCGCGCCGACCTCCCGCTGGACGCGGACCGCGATCCGCTCGCTGTCGACCAGGACGCCGTCGCAGTCGAAGATCACCAGTTCGACGGGCCTGCCCGCGGTCGCCTTGTTCGATTCGATCACCGGGGCAGCATATGCGGACGTGCCCGAACTTCGGTGCGCCCGGCGGAAGTCGGGCCGCCGCCGGGGCGTGGTGTCGATCACGGTCCTCCCGCGGGCAGCCCCTGCCGACCGGTCCGTCCGGGGCCGTGCGGGGAGGTCAGCCGAGGGTCAGCCAGGTGATCCCGGCGCGTTCCACCTCGGCCTGTTCGGCGGCGTCGAGGGCGGCCCGCCCGGTCGCCTTGCGCAGGAAGGTCGCCCGGTCCCAGCCGAGTGCCGCCCGCACCGACGGCCCGTCGGCGCCGGTCAGCAGCAGTGCCTCCAGGACGTCCGACGCCTGCTCGGTGAGCCAGGCAGGCCGGTCCAGCGCATCGGCCAGGTCGAGCCCGTGGACGGCCAGCTCGACCACCCTGGTCACCATGAACTCGGTGAGCAGCATCGGGTCGCCGTGCCTGGTGCGCACCACCCGCCGGTCGCTCTCGGCGTCGAACCGGGCCGCCACCTCCCGCCAGGTCCGCTCGAACTCCCCTGCCGGGTCCGCTCCCGCGGCCTCCCGGGCGAGCGCGATCCGGGCGCTGTTGGTGGCCGCGTCGAACCGCTCGTCAGGCCGGTAGTACCCCACGGCGGTCACGGTCGCCCGGTCCGGTTCGGGGGCGGCCAGCATGTCCACCACCCGGCCGACCGCGACCCGGACGTGCGCCAGCAGTTCCGCCACCGCCCACGGCTCGCACCGCGTGGCCCGCGCCCACTCCTCGTCCGAGAGCCCCGCCGTGGCGGCGGCCAGTGCCCCGCTCTCGGCCCGGAACGCCCGCTCGATCAGTTCCTTCTGCATGGTCGGGCACGCTACTCCGGGCCGGGCGGGGGCCGTTCACCCGGTCCGGTCGCCGTCCCCTCGCCGGGGCCGGGGAGCCGGAGCGTTCGACCGGGTGCCGACAGGCCGACGGGTTACGCTGTCCGATCATGTGTTACCACGCGTTCAACGGCGCCCTCCGGCACTACGTCTGCGTCGCGTGCCGGCTCTCCTTCAAGGGCAGCACGTGGCGGCCGGTCGAGCGGCGCGTCTGTCCGGGCTGCCGCGGGCAACTCGCGTTCGCCGGGTTCGACTTCGCGGCTCCCCGGCGGCGCGACACGAAGGCGTGGTCGGTCGTCGCGGCCGTGCTCGCCGAGGGCCTGACGTACGATCACCGGCCGGGCTGCGGCTGCACGGCGCTGCCCTCGTTCCGGCCCCGGACCAGGGCGCAGCTGCGGGCCCGGCGGCGCGCTGCCGAGCGGCAGGGCGTGCCGCCGGCCGTGGCGCTGGCCCGCCGTGACGCCTACACCCCGGAGGCCCGGGACGAGCGGCCGGCCGGCGCCGGGGCGCCGGCGGTGCCGTAGGCTCCCTCCCTCAAGATCGCTCTGGGAGGTCGAGTCATGCACAGCGCACCTGTCACCCCGTCGGGAGACCTGATCCGGTGGGTCGAACTGCCGGGCGGCGACGGTCCGGCCCGGGTGTACGTCCACGGGCTGGGCTCCTCCTCGCCCGCGTACTTCACCGAGGTCGCGGCGCATCCGCTGCTCGCCGGGCGGCGGTCCCTGCTGATCGACCTGCTGGGGTTCGGGCTCAGCGACCGGCCGGTGGACTTCGACTACCGCCTGGAGTCGCACGCCGACGCCCTCGCCGCCGCGCTCACCGCGGCCGGCGTCGAGGGGGCGGAGTTCGTCGCGCACAGCATGGGCGGCTCGGTCGCGATCGTGCTCGCCGCCCGGCACCCGCACCTGGTGTCGCGGCTGGTGCTGGTCGACGCCAACCTCGACCCGATCCCGGAGCCGGGTCCGCCCGGCGCGGGCAGCAGCGGCATCGCCGCGTTCACCGAGGAGGAGTTCCTCGCGGGCGCCTGGCGGCAGGTCAGGGACGCGGTGGGGCCCGGCTGGTGGTCGACGATGCGGCTGGCCGGCCTGGAGGCGCTGCACCGCAGCGCCGTCCAGCTGACCCGGGGCAGCGTCCCGGTCATGCGGGAGCTGCTGCTCGACCTGCCGGTGCCCCGGACGTTCCTCCACCCGGCGGCCGACGGCGCGTTCCCCGGCGCGGACGCGCTCGCCGCCGCCGGCGTCTCCGTGGTGGCGGTGCCGGACTGCGGCCACAACATCATGCTGGACAACCCGGAGGCCTTCGTGCGGGCGACGGCCGAGGCGCTGGCCGCCTGACGCACGGCAGGTGACGGCCGGTCAGGGCTTGCCGCGGACCGCGTGGGCCAGGACGGCGACGACCACGAGGGCCGCGGTGACGCCGCCGAACGCCATCACCGCGGACGGCGAGGTGCGGTCCACGATGCCGCCGCCGACCAGCGCGCCGAGCGAGATCGTCGCCTGGAACGAGGCCGTGAACAGCACCGACGCCGCCTCGGGCGCCTCGGGGGCCGCCCTGACGAACCAGGTCTGCGAGCAGGCGGGGACCGCCCCGTAGGCGACTCCCCACCCGACCAGCAGCACCGCCGCGCCGGCCGTCGAGCCGCCCAGCACCGGAAGCAGCAGCGTCGCACCGGCGAGCAGCGCGGCCGCGGCGCCGAACCCGGCCCTCGGACGGCGGGCGACCAGGGCACTGCCGGCGAAGTTGCCGAGGATGCCCGCGGCCCCGTAGACCAGCAGCAGCGCGGTGACCGGCCCGGCGCTCGCGTGCGTGACCTCCTCCAGGAACGGGGTCACGTACGTGTAGGCGCCGAAGTGCGCCAGCACGACGAGGAAGGTCAGCAGCAGCGCGTACCGGACGTCCGCCCGGCGCAGCAGCCCGCCCAGCACGCCCAGCCGGGTGGTCGCGGTCGGCGGCAGCGGCGGCAGGACCAGGGCCAGCAGCCCGAGCACGCCGACCGTCAGGACGCCCATCGCGGCGAACGCCGCCCGCCAGCCCGCCACTTCGCCGAGGAGGGTCCCGGCCGGCACCCCGAGCACGGAGCCCAGCGGCACGGCCGAGAAGATCACCGACACGGCGCGCCCGGCCTTCTCCGCGGGCACCAGCCGATCGGCCAGCCCCGCGCCGATCGACCAGAACCCGCCGATCGTCACCCCCACCATCACCCGCGACACCAGCACCAGGCCGTACCCCGGCGCCGCCGCGGCCAGCCCGTTCGCCAGGGCCAGCAGCGCCATGAACGCACACAGCATCACCCGCCGGTCGACCCGCGCCGTCGCCACGGTCACCACCGGGGCCGCGACCGCCGCCAGGAACCCGGGCATGGTCATCATCAGCCCGGCCATCCCGTCGGAGACCCCGAACCCCGACCCGATCGAGGTGAGCAGACCGATCGGCAGGATCTCCGTGGTGACGATCACGAAGATCCCCGCCGTGACGGCCACCACCGACAGCCACTCGACCACCGGCGAACGTCTCACCGCCCCGGTCGTGCCGGAGTGCGAAGCGGTGGTACTGGTCGACGCCATCGTTTCCGTCCTGTGCCTGGGCTTTCCGGTTCCCGCCCAGTCCACCAACGCGCCCCGGCGGAAGCTGGCACCTTTCCGACATCACCGTCGCGGGTGACGAACCGCCCACCGGGTTCGACCGCCGAACGCATCCGCCGAACGAACAAGGCCCAACCGCCCGCCCCTGCCACGGCGCCACCGCCACACCCCGGCACCGCAAGGCAGTCGGCACGCCGGGAGCGCCTACCCGCCGACGGCCGACACCGCCTCGCCCCTCGCACGCAGGCTCAGCCCCACGCCCCCTGCCCTGGCACCCTCGCCGAACCCCCACGCCGCAACGGCAAGCCAAGAACGACCACCGCCACCGAACCCGCCGAAGGCCGACACCGCCTCGCCGCCCCCGCACCGGGACTCGGCCGCACGCCACCCTGCCGTCGCACCACCGCCAAATCCGGCCGCCGCAGGGCAGTTGACGCGCCAGGATCGCCTACCTGCCGAGAGCCGACACCACCGCGCCGACCCGCACCGGGACTCGGCCGCCCGGGCCACCGACGCCACCATGTCCGCCGGCGCGAGCCGTTGTGCGGGTCCGAGAGGCGGGGGGCCGACGACCCGACCGCCGCGGCCGCGCAGGCCCGGGCGGCCGGACCGTTCGGCGTCGGGGTGCGGAAGCGTGTACCGCAGCAGCACGGGCGCGGGCGCCGGCCCGAGGCAGGCGAGCTCCGCTCGGTCCAGGACGAGTTCGCCCGGGCCGGTGCGGTCCTGCCACGACCTGCTGCGCCCGTCCTCGTCGGCCCGCAGCTACCCGCGCGCCCGTCCCCCGCCTCGGCCGAGGCCGCCCGCGACGCCCACCACCTACAGGAGGACGAGCGGCGCGCCCGGCAGTGACGGGTCGTCGAGCCGCCCGGCCCGCTCGCGTCGGGCGTGACGCAACGCCACGAGGTGGCGCAGCCCCCCTGGTCGGGGCCCCTCCCGCGCGGCTCCGGCGCGGCGGGGGTGTGCGCACGGCCCTCGACAGCCCTACGACGGTCACGGGCGCGCGAAGCGCCACATGTCGCGGGGTTCTCCGGCGACCTCCTGGTGGGCGGGGACCAGGGTCTCCCGGCGGTAGCCGGCCCGTTCGGCGGTTCGCAGGGAGCCGGTGTTCCACGGTTCGACGTACAGCTCGATGCGGGGGACGGCCAGTTCGTCGAGGGCCCAGGCGGTGACGGCGTTCAGGCCGGCCAGTGCCGCGCCCCGGCCGCGGGCTCCGCCGGCCACCCAGTAGCCGGCGGTGGCGCTGCCGCGCAGCGGCAGTTCGCCGACCCACAGGCCGACGTTCCCGACGGCCTCCCCGTCGGGTGCCTCGATCACGAAGGGGTAGCCGGTGCCGATCTCGGTCCGCAGCCACTGCCGCCGCACGAACGCGTCGGACTCCTCGTCGGTGTACGGCGCGGGCACGGTGGTGATCAGCGGGATGTACGGGTCGGCGCCGGCCGCCCGCACCAGCTCCCGGTCCGTCAGTTCCCAGCGTCGGAGCCGGAATCCGTTCTCCGCCGCGATCTCCGGCATCACCCTTGGCATCTCCACCGGCCCATCCTGTCCGACCCCGGTGGCCGACGACCAGCCGCCTCCCCTGCCGTGCCGCCATGGACAGATAGCCTCCGCGCAGATAATCTACGGACAGATCATCCGACGAAGGAGACCGCCCGTGTGGGAGTACGAGCACAGCATCGAGACCAGCGCCGCCCCCGGGGCGATCTGGCGGCTCTGGGCCGACGTCGAGAACTGGGGCGCCTGGAACGCCGAGATCGAGAAGATCGAGCTGGACGGCCCGTTCGCGGCGGGCGCGCGGATCACCATGACGCCGCCCGGGGACGACCCGGTCCTGCTGCTCGTCGCCGAGGCGGTCGAGGACGAACTGTTCGTCGACGAGGCGCGCTTCGACGGCCTGCTGCTGCGCACCACCCACCGGATCGACCGGATCGACCGGGGCCGGGTCCGCGTGGTGTACCGGATGGAGATCACCGGTGCCGGCGCCGACGAGATCGGCCCGCAGATCGGACCGGGCATCACCGCCGACTGGCCCGAGACGATGGCCTCGCTGACCGAACTGGCGCTTCGCTGATGCCCCTCGACCCGGGTGACAGCCCCGGATTCCTGCTGTGGCACGCCACCCTGCGCTGGCAGCGCGACATCGCCGCCGCCCTGAGCCCGCTCGACCTGACTCACGTGCAGTTCGTCCTGCTGGCCTGCACCTGGTGGCTCAACTCCCAGGGCGAGCATCCCAATCAGCTGGCCGTGGCCCGCCGGGCGGGCACCGACGTCAAGATGACCTCCCAGGTCCTGCGCACCCTGGAGCAGAAGGGGCTCGTCGAGCGCGAGGTCGACCCGGCGGACACCCGCGCCAAGCGCCTGCGCGTCACCGACGCCGGCGCCGACCTGGCTCCGCGCGCGATTGCCGCCGTCGAGCACGCCGACGCGCAGTTCTTCCGGCCGGTGCCGCTCGACGAGGCGGTGGCCCTGCTCGGCCGCCTGGCCCGTCCCGGGACCTGAGGCGCCCGCGGCGGCAACGGCGGCTTCCGGCGGCCGGAGCCGCCCCGACGGCCGCCCGGCCGCGCGGACCCGGACGCCCGCGGGCGGGGCCTCCGGGCGGCGGCCGGGCGGCCGCTGTCATACTCGGCCCGTGATGGACGTCGAGGAGTTCTGGGCCGTGATCGACGACGCCTGCGCCGAAGTCGACGCGCAGGCACTGGACTTCGACGATCGGCGCGACGCCGTCGGGCGCGCGTGCGAGGAGCGGCTGCTGCGCCGCACCCCTGCCGAGATCGTCCAGTTCTGCCTGCGCCAGCGGGAGTTGCGCGACCGCGCCTACCGGTACGACCTGTGGGCGGCGGCGTTCCTGATCGAGGGCTGGTGGTCCGACGACGGGTTCATGGACTTCCGCGACGGCCTCGTCTCGCTCGGCCGGCAGTGGTACGAGCGCGCACTCGCCGATCCCGATGCCCTCGCCGGCCATCCGGCGGTGCGGGACGGCGGCGACGTGCTCATCGGGGACGCGGACTTCGGCCGGACCGCCCACCGGGCCCACCAGCGCCTCACCGGCGAACCGGACGGACTCGGCGAGGCGCTGGCCGCTTCCCCGGAGGCCGGCCCGCTCAGGACCGTGACCGGGCCGGCCGGAGTCCGGTGGGACGTCGCCGACGACGAGGAGGTGCGCCGCCGCCTGCCGCGCCTCGCCGCGCTCTTCCTGGACTGAGCGGGCGACGGGCCGTCAGTTCACGCGCGGCCGCCTACAGCAGACGGTTCCGGCCGATCGCCGCGAGGGCCTCCTCCGGGCTGCGGAACTCCTCGGTGCCGGCCTGCGGCTTGTCCACCAGCCGCTCGCCGCCGTCCTCGGACACGCAGATCCAGTGCGTGCCGCTCACCGGGACGCCGTGCATCCGGACCGTGTCCCGGGCGTAGACCCCGGCGCGGAACTGGCCGGGGTAGACGTCGCTGGTGGTGACCATGCCGACGACGGTCGAACCGTCCACGGCGTACAGCACTTCCTCGGGGTTGTAGTCGGCGGGGACGAGCACCAGCTCGCCCCGGCGCTTCCACCATGACATCGAGCACCACGTCCTTCCGTGCCGTTGGCGCCGAGGTGCGCCATGTAAGCACGGGATCGAACGGTCGGACAACGGTGCGTCCGGACCCGTCCGCGTCGCGGGCGCGGTCGGGGAGCTGTCAGGTTTGCGGCCGACGCCCCGTCAGACGGGTGTACGGTCCGATCGATTCCACCGTGCACGCAGGTCGTGCACCAGAACACGGGGAGCACCCGCCATGACCGAGTCGACACCGCTGGACGTCCTGGCCCGCTACCGGCGGGCGGTGCTCGCGCTGGACGCCGACGCGCTCGCGGACCTCTACGCGCCGGACGCGGTGCACGAGTTCCCGTTCCGGGCGCCGGGGTTCCCGGAGCGGTACGAGGGGCGGGAGGCGGTCCGGGCCGGGTACCGGGCGGCATGGGGGGCGACCCCGGTGCGGCCGGAGGGGATCGACGAGACGGCCGTGCACCGGTCGGTCGACCCCGAGGTGCTGGTGGTCGAGCAGACGGTGCGCGGCACGATCGCCGGCGGGGGCGGCGCCTTCGCCGTCTCCGGGCTGCTGGTGCTGCGGGTCCGCGACGGCCTGGTCGTCCATGCCCGCGACTACCTGGACGGCCTGGCCCTGACCGGCGGGCGCACGTCCTGAGCCGCCGCGCGCCGGCACCTCACCGGGCGGGGAGGGTGCGCAGGCCGCGGTCGAACACGGTGAGCAGCAGGAACAGTGCGGCCGCGGCCAGCATCACCCAGGCCAGCCGGTGCATGCCGGCGGTGCCCGCGTGCGGGCCGTAGGCGGCGGCGGTGGCGGCCGAGGCGACCATCGAACCGAGGTAGGCGAAGGTGCGCAGCAGGCCGGCGGAGGAGCCGGTGCGGGCCGGGTCGGACTGCTGGAGGACGGAGTTCTGCAGGGCGAGTCCGTTGGCGCCCTGCGGGATGCCGAAGACCACGGCGAGCACCAGCAGCATCCACAGCGGGCTGTCCGCACCGAGGGCGAGCATCAGGGCGCAGGCGGCGAGTTGGCCGACGGCGCCGACCAGCAGGGTGGCCCGGACGCCGCCGCGCCGCCCGGCGGCGACGGAGACGGCGATGCCGACCAGGAAGGTGGGGGCCTGGACGAGTCCGGCCTGAAGGGGTGTCAGGCCGAAGCCCTCCTCGGTCCACTGCGCGAAGCCGTACAGGAACGCGTAGGCGACCACGTACGCGGCGAGCGCGCGGGCGTAGGTGCGCAGCAGCGGGGCGTTGCCGCCGAGGACCTTCAGGTCGATGAACGGTTCCGCGGCGCGGCGTTCCCGGAGGGTGAAGGCGGTCGCCGCGGCGGCGGTGAGCACCGGGAGGTACCAGCGGTCGGGGTGCGGGTCCATCAGGAACAGCAGCAGGGCGAGCAGCAGGACGGCGAACAGGGCCATGCCGGGCAGGTCGATGCGCCGGGCGAACCCGCCCGGCCGGCGGGCGGCCGGCTCGGCGGCGGGCGGGGTGCCGGGCAGCCGGAGGGCGCCCAGCACGACCGCGAGCACGGACAGCGGGACGTTCAGGGCGAAGGTGGCGCGCCAGCCGCCGAGGCCGGTGAGCAGTCCGCCGAGCAGCGGGCCGACCACGGCGACGGTCTGGTTGGCGACGGCGAGCAGGGTGAGGACGCCGGCGGGGCTCTGCTGTCCGGTGCGCCGTGCCTCGGCGCGCAGCAGGGCCATCGCGGCGGGGTAGCCGGCGCAGGTGCCGAAGCCGAGGACGACGCGGGCCGCGATCAGGACCCCGAGGTTGGGCGCGAGGGCGCCGAGCACGCCCGCGACGCCGACCAGGGTGGTCGCGGACAGGAACAGGCGGCGGGGGCCGAACAGGTCGACGAGCCGGCCGACCACGGGCTGGCCGAGCGCGGTGGCCAGGTACAGCGCGGACACCAGCCAGGCGGTCCGCGCGGGCGAGGCGCCGAGTGCGGCGCCGATCGGGACCAGGGCGACCGCGATGATCGTGGAGTTGATCGGGTTGAGGGCGGATCCCAGCACCATCGGCGGGACGAGCCGGCGGTCGAAGGCCGGTGCGGGGGCGGCGGCCTCGCCGAGTTCGGTGGTGCTGCGGTCGGACATGGGCGGTTCCCGGGAGTTCGGTGCGGGCGGGGCGGGCCGGGACCGGTCAGTCGTGGCCGAGGCGCTCCAGGACGGCCATCGCCGCGATCACCGTCTGCCGTTCCTCCTCGGTGCACTTGGCCTGGAGTTCGGCGGCGAGCCATTCGCCGCGCGCCCGCCGGCCCTCCTCGGCCCGGCGGCGGCCCTCGGGGGTGAGCACGATCAGCACCCGCCGCCCGTCGTCGGGGTCGCGCCGCCGGTCCACCAGGCCTTCGCCGGCCAGGGTGGCGATGGTGGTGGCCATCGACTGGTGGCGCATGCCCTCGGCGACCGCCAGGTCGCTGGTGGTCAGTCCCTGTCCGGTGGGATCGTCCAACAGCCGCCCCATGGCGGACGCCTGGGTGAGCGTCAGGTCGCCCGTGCCGGCGGCGGCCCGGATGCGCCGGCGCAGCCGGCCGATCACCGATCGCACCTGCTGCGAGGCCTGTACGGCGGACGGCGTGGCCTCCCGGTCTTCACTCATGGAGCCACCCTAGGTTCCCGACCGCCGGATGTACAGTTTGCCTGTACATCCGGACGGGTCGGGAACCCCGGCGGGCGGAGGCGGGGTCAGGCCGGCCGACGGAACCCGCCCGTCTCCCGCTCCAGCAGTTCCGCCAGCTTCAGCGGGGTGCGGTCCTCGTACATCGGCCCGATGAGCTGCACGCCCACCGGCAGGCCCTCGGCGGAGCGTCCGGTCGGCACGGCGGTCGCGGGCAGTCCGGGCAGGGTCGGCACGCCCGCCCAGACCAGCTGGTCGAAGTAGGGGTGCGCGGTGCCGTCGATGTCGAGCACCCGCTTCAACGGGTCGGGGTGGTGGTCGTGCGGGAACGCGGGCGTCGGGGTGATCGGGCACAGCACGGCGTCGTACTCGGCGAACAGCTGCCGCCACTGGTGGCGCAGCAGCTCGCGCCGGTGGTCCGCGGCCGCCCGGTCGGCGTGGGAGAGCACCATGCCGCGCAGCACGGCCGCTTCCAGGCTCCGGTCGTCCGGGCTCAGTTCGGCGGCGCGGGAGCGCAGTTGGGCGAGCTCCCCGACCGGGAAGCGGGCGGCGGAACCGGAGAACAGGAACAGCCGGTAGAGCTCCGCGGCGTCGGCGAGGTCCGGCAGCAGCGGACTGTGCCGGTCGACCCGGGCGCCGCCGGCGGCGAGCACGTCGGCGATCCGGTTCACGCCCGCCCGGACGGCGGCCCCGGTCGGGATGTACGGATGGTCCTCGACGACCAGCACCCGGAAGTCCGCGAGCCGTTCGTGCCGGGCGGGCGGCAGCTCCAGCCGGTACGCCACGCCGTGCGTCAGCGGGTCCGGGCCGGCCATCACGTCGAGCAGCAGCGTGAGGTCCCGGGCGGTGCGCGCCATCGGGCCGGCCACGGCGAGTTCGAGTTCGGCCGGCAGGGCCGGACCCGGCGGCGGGACCATGCCGCGGGTCGCCACCAGCCCGAGCGTCGGCTTGTGCGCGTGGACGCCGCAGAAGTGGGCCGGGGTGCGCAGCGAGCCGGCCAGGTCGGAGCCGATGGACAGCGCGCCGAAGCCGGACGCCAGCGCCGCCGCCGATCCGCCGGACGACCCGCCCGAGGTGCGGGTGCGGTCCCACGGGTTGTTGGTGGCGCCGTACAGCGGGTTGAAGCTCTGGATGTCCTGCAGTCCCACCGGCACGTTGGTCTTGCCGAGCACCACCGCGCCCGCGGCCTTGAGCCGTGCCACCTGCAGCGCGTCCTCCGCGGGCACGAAGTCCCGGTGCTGCGGCATGCCCCAGGTGGTGGGCAGCCCGGCGACGTCGTAGCTCTCCTTGACCGTCACCGGGATGCCCAGCAGCGGCCGGTCCTCGCCGCGGGCCCGCGCCCGGTCGGCCTCGCGCGCGGCGTCCCGGGCGCGGTCGAAGTCCTTCACACAGATCGCGTTGATCGCCGCGTCGTCCCGCTCGATGGCGGCGATCGCTCCGTCGGTCAGTTCCGCCGAGGTCACGTCACCGGCGCGCAGTGCGGCCGCGAGCTTCTCGGCCGATTCGAAGTTCCACTCCATGGATTCGACCGTACGGACCGGTCGAGCAGGGCACGAAATATTTTTTCGCACCACCGGAACGGCTCCTGATCATCCATCATGTTTCGGACCGGAGAGGCCGTTCAGGTCAGCACCAGCCCGTAGTCGGCCAGCCAGCCCCGCAGTTGGCCTCGGTCCGCGCGGGCCAGTGAGCCGCCGGTGAAGCGCGGGTCGTCGGTGACCTCGGCGAGACAGCTCGTCGGCGGAACGAACGTTTCTGCATCTTCGGCACTCTCGAACTCGGCCTCCGCCAGCACCAGTCCGAGCAGCCGGCCGTCGAAGACGTCGACGCCCAACGGGGGGACGCTCAACCGGGTCTTCGTCAGCTCCCGTCCGGGCAGCGTGTCCAGCAGCAGGGCGTACTCGTCCACCGACAGGTACAGGTTGGTGATCAGGCCCTGCTCCGGCCCGGTCGTGCCGGGCGGTGCCGGGATCTTCTGGGTGAGCTTGTGGGCGCACTCGCCGGTGTCGATCCGTTCGACGTGGCGCAGCCGCAGCCGGGTGCCGTCCACGTACCGGTCGGTGATCAGCCGGGCGCAGGTGACGGCCCCGGGTTCCGGGGCCCGGTCGAGCAGGAAGCGGCGCTCCCGCTCGACCCGCGCGTACCTGCTCCCGGCCCCCGGACCTGCCAAGTTCCTGCCCCTCCTCGACGCCCCCGCGTCCTGTTCCCCCATGCCGTGCCTCCCCGTTGCGCGTTGTGCTGCCGCGCCCGTGCCGCCCGTGGCGGCACGCCGCGCGGACTCCCCGTCGGCCGCCCGGAACCGGACCCCCGTCCCCTCCGGGGCGGCCGTCCCCAGCGTAATGTGCGAACCGGCCCGGGGCGGCCGGATGTCTGCCATCTCCGCCGCTCGGGCTACTGGTTGAGGGACGGGAACAGGTCCAGGAACGGTTGCGTGGTGACCGACATGCCGCGTCCGAACGGGTCGTCGAAGTCCCAGATCAGGAACAGCAGGAATCCGATCAGCGCGCTGAACGTGCCGGCCAGCACCAACTCCCTCCGGGTGCGCCGGATCTGGAGGGCGAACAGCATACCGATGGTGACCAGCGCGCCGACGATCAGCCCGAACCAGACCACGGCGGGCATGGTCGGACCGATGTTGCCGCCGCGGGAGTTGCGGGCCTCGTCGACGGTGGCGATCTTGTCCATCATCGCCTGGTAGGCCTGCGCCTCGATGTCGTTCTGCGGAGTGCGGGTGGCCACGTCGGTGCGCAGTTTGGCGAGCAACTCGGTTCCCTCGGGCGAGAGTTCCCCGTCGGTGCGCATGTGGTGCCACTCGGTGTCCACCACGAACGAGACGTAGCCGTCGACGTCCCTGACCACCGTGTCCCGGAAGTCGGCGGGGAACACCTCGGCGCGGGCGGCGACTTCGTGCAGCGCCTGGGCCTCCCGCTGCACGTCGTCCTGCGCGGACGACCGGGACTCCCAGACGCCCGCGATGGCCAGGCCCAGCACGATGGCGTACACGACGCCGATCATCATGGTGATGTACTCGATGACGTCGGGCGTCTCCGAGGTGTCCTCGTGCGCGTCGGCCTTGCGGTGCCTCACCAGCACCACCGCGACGACGACGAGGCACGCCCCGGCCATCGCGATGGCGAGTGCCAGCCATTCGGACATGACGGATCCTCTCCGGTTGTCAGGGTTGTTTCTTCGGCTTCTGAACTCACTCGCCGACAAGGCGAGTTGACGTCCGATCAGGAACGGCCGCGGCGTCCGGCGGCGGCCCTGGACTTCCCGCCCGGGCGCAGCGCCGCGGCGGCGATGACGGCGGGAACGGTGACCACCAGCATCCGGGTGGTGGTGGGCGTGCCGTGGCGCTTGGGCGGTGCGGCGTGCACCGGCGGCGGCGGCAGATGGACGGACGGCTTCGGCGCGGGCCGGCCGGGTGTCGGGCTCGGCGCGGGCGGCGTCGGCGCGGGGGTGGGCGGCGCGCTGCGGGTGGGCTGCCGGGGTGCGGGCGGCGCGGGCTTCGCCGGTGTCGGCGTCGGGGTGGGCACCGGCTTCGCCGAAGGCGTGGGGGTCGGGGTCGGGGTCGGCCTCACCGGCGTCGGCGTCGGCGTGGGGCTGGGCGACGGGCTGGGCTTGGGTGTCGGTGTCGGCCGCGGGTGGCAGTGGTGCCAGTCCCCGTCGCCTCCCCCGCCGTGCCCGCCCCCTCCGCCGTGTCCGCCCCCGTGGTCCCCCCGCTCCCCCTGGGTGTTCCCCGCAGCCGGGCCGCGCGGCGGGTCGAACGGGACGCTCGCGCCGGCCACGGTGTCCGTCTCGACCTGGACTCCGGCCGCGTCGACGGAGGTGTGCACGTGGACGCAGATCTCCAACCGCCGCTCGTCGGCCCGGTCCCGGACGACCGTGGCGGCCTGGGTGGCGCCGGTGAGCACCGCGCACACCACGGCGACCCCGGCGAGCGCCCCGGCCGTCCGGGCCCCGGTCGCCCGGACTCCCCCGCCCCCGGGCCCGGGTGTCCGGTCCGCTCCCCCCGCCCGCGCACCGCGCCTGCTGGTGCGGGCCGGTAAGGCCTCTGCCGCTTCCCCGCCGTCCGCGGGTGGCCGGTCGTTCCGCTGCATGGGCGTGGTCCAACCTTCCTGTGGCTGTGGACGACCGCCCCGGCCCGGGTTCGGCCGGAGCGCAGTCGAGGGCGCGTCGGAGGACCGGTGCGGTTCCGTCGCAGAAACGGAACTGCATGATCAATCCGACGCACCCTCAACTGGGCGGACCGCCGTTTGGTTACGGCCTGCGGCGGTCCTTCGTGATCTTCCTGGAGGCAGCCGTCGACCCGGCGTCAGCGGACGGCGATCTCCACGTTCTCCAGCACGCCGAGCGCGTCCGGCACCAGGATCGCCGCGGAGTAGTACGCGGTGACCAGGTAGTTGATGACGGCCTTCTCGTCGATGCCCATGAAGCGGACCGAGAGGCTGGGCTGGAACTCGTCCGGGATGCCGGTCTGGTGCAGGCCGATGACGCCCTGGTTGTCCTCGCCGGTGCGCAGCACCAGGATGGAGCTGGTGTTCTCCCGGGTGATCGGGATCTTGTTGCACGGCAGGATCGGGACGCCGCGCCAGGCCGGCACCTTGTGGCCCTGGATGTCGACCGTGTCGGGGTACAGGCCGCGCGAGTTGAACTCGCGGCCGAGCGCGGCGATGGTCTTCGGGTGGGCGAGGAAGAACTCCGAGTCGCGGCGGCGGCTGAGCAGCTCGTCCAGGTCGTCGGGGGTGGCGGGCCCGGAGTGGGTCTGGATCCGCTGGTTGAAGGCGCAGTTGGAGAGCAGGCCGAACTCGCGGTTGTTGATCAGCTCGTGCTCCTGGCGCTCGCGGAGCGCCTCGACGGTCAGCTTGAGCTGCTGCTCGATCTGGTTCATCGGCTGGTTGTAGAGGTCCGCGACGCGGGAGTGGACCCGCAGCACGGTCTGTGCGATGGACAGCTCGTACTCGCGCGGCTTGAGCTCGTAGTCGACGAACGCGGTGGGCAGCTCGACCTCGCCCTCGTGGCCGGCGGACATCGCGATCTCGGCCTCGCCGAGCTCGTTCTGCCGCTGCAGCGGGAGGCTGGCGAAGTCCCGGATGTGGGCCTGCAGGCTCTCGGACTGGGCGAGCACGGCCTCGAAGTCGGCCCGGCTGAGGGTGAGCAGCGTGCCGGAGGTCTTCGCGGTGGCGGTGTAGTCCCAGGTCGCGTCGGCGTCCAGCAGCGCGTTCTCGCCGAACCGGTCGCCGTCACCGAGGACGCCGATCACCGCGTCGTCGCCGTACTTGCCGGTCGAGACCTGGTTGATCTTGCCGTGCGCGATCAGGTGGATCTTGTCGGACGGGGTGCCCCGCTCGACCAGCGTCTCGCCGGCCCGGAACTCGCGCTGCACGCAGCGGTCGGCGATCGCGGACAGCACGTCGTCGTCCTCGTAGCCGCGCAGCAGAGCGAGTTCACCGAGCTCCCGGGGGATCACCCGGACGTCGCCACCGGTCTGGATGAACTCGATCCGGCCGTCGCCGACCGTGTAGGTCAGGCGCCGGTTGACCCGGTAGGTGCCGCCGGAGGTCTGCACCCACGGCAGCATCCGCAGCAGCCACCGGGAGGTGATCTCCTGCATCTGCGGCGCGGACTTGGTGGTGGTCGCAAGGTTGCGCGCGGCGGCGGTGGTGAGGCTGGTCTGCTGGCGCTGTGCCTGCTGAGTCTCCGGGCTGCTGTCCACGGACATCGGGCCGGGCTCTCCTTCGTCTCGCCACGGGACCTGATCTGGCGTCAGATTCCGTGGGGGGGAATGGGTCTTGGCAGAGTGAAAAAGGGGTTCGCTGACGGGAGTTCGCCGGGCCTGGCCGTCTTCGCGCGACCTCGGTCCACCGGGCTGTCCACCGCCTCCCGAACAGTAGATCTTTGCCACCGCCC
The DNA here is from genome assembly GCF_042734615.1 of Kitasatospora sp. NPDC059646. Classification (NCBI taxonomy): domain Bacteria; kingdom Bacillati; phylum Actinomycetota; class Actinomycetes; order Kitasatosporales; family Streptomycetaceae; genus Kitasatospora; species Kitasatospora sp. NPDC059646. The sequence goes on along the minus strand of NZ_JBHWDS010000020.1, from coordinate 34,154 downwards.
GAACTCGCCGGGAGGCCGAGGGTGCACCCGATCAGGTGAACCTTGCCCCCTGGAGGATTGGGATTGGCACCGGCCTGTTTGCCATCCGGATGACCCGGGGCAACTCAGGTTGACCGCGAACCACCCGCCCCGCAGGTCACAGCCGCCCGGTTCCGGCCACCGGGCCCACCGCACCCGGCCCTGCGGAGCCCGCCCGCGGCACGGCCGGAGGCCGGCGCACCCGGATGACCACCGGGTGCGCCGGCCTCCGGCCGTCCCGTTCGGGGGCCGAACGGCAGCGCGGTCACAGCAGCGGGCCGGTCACCGGAAGGACGACCTGGCAAGGGATCGGACGGGGGTGCGCGGGGTCGAGCGCGTTCAGCACGTCGGTCAGGGCGACCGGGTCGTAGGCGATCTCCAGGTGGTCGGTGGCGTCCAGCGCGCACTGGTCCTGCACCAGGATGTTGGTGACGTGCGGGCCGGCCGGGAGGAAGGCGTTGGTCCAGGGCGTCACCACCTCGTCGTACCGGGTGGCGATCACGGTGTACTCGACGCCGGGGACGGTCCCGCCGCCGGCGTTCAGCTCCGTGAGGAACGGCGAGCCGATCTCCTGGTCCACGCAGGCCTGGCAGGGGCCGGAGAGGAAGTCGTTGGCGGGCTCCAACAGGTGCAGTCGGCGGCCGAGTTCGGTGAGGCCGTCGAGCGTGGTGCCGTTGTTGCTGGGCGCCAGGCCGATCAGCTTGCCGACCTTGGCCGCACCGCCGAGGTTCTTCAGGTAGTAGCGGGGCAGCATGCCGCCCTGCGAGTGGCCGACCAGGTCGGCCTCGGCGGCACCGGTCGCGGCCAGCACCCGGTCCACGAACCCGGCCAGCGTCCGCGCGCCGTCGGCCACCGCGCCGGTCCCCTGGACCGGCGAACCGCCGGACGGCCCGCCGTAGTTGAAGGAGTAGACGCAGTAGCCCTGGTTCGCCAGCAGCGGTGCGGCGCCGCGCCAGTTGTCGTTCCGGTTCTCCAGCGTGCCGTGCACCAGCACCACGGGGTTCGGGTGCGCGCTGCCGGGGCGGCAGTTCCAGTCGTCGGCGCCGGGCGGGCTCTGCCCGGGGAAGAGGAAGCCCGTCACGAACCCGGTCGAGAAGTGGGTCTCCACCGGCCGGTACCCGGCGGCCGCCGCGGGCTGGACCGCCGCGGCGGTCAGGGCCGCCGCCGCGAGTGCCGCGACCGCCGTGGCGCGTAGGCGCTTTCTCCGCATTCCGCTCACCTTCCGTCCTCACTGTGGGTTTCGGTCCGGCCCGGAATTACTGTTCGACCCGGATCAGCCAGAAGCTAGGAGCGGTCCGACGGGCCGTCAACACCCGCCGCGCGCACCCGGGGAAAGTCCATCGGCGGGTGCCAGGAATTTCTTCCCCCCTCCGGCGGAACTGTCACCGGGGTGCGCGTTTCCGGCCGCCGGGCGAGCCGGTCGGGGCCCGCAAGCTTGCGCCGAACCTATTGACCGGCGGGTAGCCTCGCCGCATACTCCCCCTGTCCCCGGCCGCCGGAAGGTCCGGTCCGGGGCACCGGTGAAACAGATTATCGCTACCCGAAGGAGCGGAATTGGGCGGGCCGTGGGAGGGACTTCCGCGCGATTTATCGGCCGCGCTGAGGGCGGAGCAGCAATCCCTGGCCGCCGAGATCATCCGGGAGATCAGGTCCGCCGTCCCGGAATTCGCCAGGCCGATGTCCGGTCAATTCGGGGCCGGAATCCAGCAGGGCGTGGAGACCGCGCTCGCCGAGTTCATCGACCGGGTCGCCGGCCTGCCCTCGCCCGACCTGCGCCAGGTACGGGTGTACCGCTCGCTCGGCCGCGGCGAACTCGCCGAGGGCCGCAGCCTGGACGCCCTGCAGGCGGCGTTCCGCCTGGGCGCCCGGATCGCCTGGCGCCGCTACGCCCGGGTGGCGCGCCGTCACGGCCTCGGCCCGGAACAGCTGGTGACGCTCGCCGAGGCGGTGTTCGCGCACATCGACGAGGTCGCGGCGGCCAGCGTCCAGGGCTACATGGACGCCCGCACCGACCGGGCGGGCGCGCTCGGCCGGGCCCGGCACCGGCTGCTCGACCTGCTGCTGGCCGGCGGCGCGGACGCCGACCCGGCCGAACTCGCCGCCGCCGCGCAGTCCGCGGACTGGCCGCTTCCCGCGCTGCTGGCCGGCGTGTCGCTCGACCCGCGCTCCGCCGCGCCGTCCGTCCCGCGCCCGACGGTCCGTCAACCACTGGCCCGGGTCGCGGTGTTCGGCAGTCGGCCGCCGGGCGACGGCCGGCTGCCCGACAACGTGCTCGCCAACCTGGACGACCCGCGGCCGCACCTGCTGCTGCCCGACCCGGCGACCGCGCTGGCCGACCCGCGGCTGACGGCGGCCCTCCAGGGCCGCGGCGCGGTGATCGGCCCGGCCGTCCCGCCCGCGCTCGCCGCGCAGTCGCTGCGCTGGGCCCGCCTGGTCCGGGCCTCCCTGCCGCAGGCCCCCGACCAGCCGGTGGACTGCCGCGACCGCCTGGCCGACCTCCTGCTGCTCACCGACCCCGCCCTGGTCCGGCTGATCGCCGAGCGCCGGCTCGCTCCGCTCGCACCGCTCACTCCCAAGCAGCGCGACCGCCTCGCCGCCACCCTCCTCGCCTGGCTCCAGACCGGCCGCGGCACCGCCCCGCAGGTGGCCGCCCGGCTCGGCATCCATCCGCAGACCGCCCGCCAGCGCCTCCACCGCGTCCACCGCCTCTTCGGCCCGTCCCTCGCCTCCCCCGACGCCCGCTTCGAACTCGAAGTGGCCCTCCGCGCCACCCCCCGGTCCTGACGCCGCCTCACAACGGCGGCACCGAAGGGCAGGTCGGCCCGGCGCCCCTGGTTCACGCCGGGCCGGCCCGCCGCGTCGCCTACAGGTCGAACGTGGCCACCACGGGCGAGTGGTCGGACGGCCCGTCGTGCGGTGCGGCCGGCCTGGCCGCCACGACGGTCGGCAGCTTGGCCGTGCCGGTGGAGACCGTCCGGAACTTGGCCAGCAGCGAGTGGCTGATCATGATGTGGTCGATCAGCTCGTGCTGGCCCTCGAAGAGGCGGGAGAAGCCGCCCTGTTCCAGGATGTGCGGCGCCAGGTTCCACAGCCTGGTGGCGTCGCCCCCGTCGGGGTGGGTGAAGCCGCCGGTCCCGATCTGGGAGCCGGGCGGGCCGTACAGCATCTGGGTGGTGGCGGCCTGCCAGTCGTCGTTGAAGTCGCCCAGCACGATGACGTCGCGGTTCTTGCCGTCGCCCTGGAGCAGGTCGTCGGCGAGGTCGCGGATGGCGGCGGCCTCGGCGGTGCGCCGGAACAGCGCGTAGGCGGCGACCCGGGCCCGCAGGCGTTCGTCGTGGGTGCTGTGCTGGTTGCCGGGGAAGGTCAGCAGCTTCGACTTGAGGTGGCAGACGGCCACCTGGAGGCTCTTGCCGGGGGCGGGCTCGACCCGGACGGCCAGGCCGCCTCGCCCCATTTCGGCGGTGAGGGCGTCGTCGCCCTCGTCCGCGACCTGGATCGGGCGCAGGTGGTCCGGGAAGGCCTTGCGCTGCTGCACGTCGAGCAGCGGGAGGCGGCTGATGACGCCGACCCGGATGCCGCGGGGGTCGGGGTGGTCGGACAGGGCGGTGTGCCAGCTGCCGGGCAGTGCGGCCACCAGGTCGTCCAGCGCCTCCTGGCCGCCGACCTCCTGGACGCCGAGCAGGTCGGGCGCCAACTCCGCGATGACGCCGGCCAGCGCGCCGACCTTGGCGTCGTAGGTGGGTTGGTCCTTGGCGGCGCACTTGAGGGGGTCGGGGGCGCTGCCGGGCGGCAGCGGTCGGCAGAAGTTCTCCAGGTTCCAGGTCCCGATGATCACGCTCGCACTGCTCCCGTCGTCGGGCGGCCTCGTCGAGGGGCAGTCTCCGGCTCGCGTCCGCACCGGAGCGCCGCCGCCGACCGGGACACGCTCGCGCGTTCATCCGTCGGCCGCAGTTGTCGGATGAACACCGCACCGGACGCCGTCGCCGCCGACGCGGAGTCAGCTCCCGGCCCGGTGACGGCCGTTCGATTGCGGACGGCTACCATCCGGACCGGAACGGGTGTCGCTGCGCGGGGAGGGCATGAGCGTGCTGAACGGTCTGGACGGGCTGGACGAGGTCTGCGAGAAGGCGTTGGCGGAGCACGGCTGTCCGTCGGTGAGCGTGGCCGTGGCACAGGGGGACGAGCTGGTGTTCGCGCGGGCCTACGGGCGGGCGGACCCGGGGACGGATCGCGCGGCGGGGCCGGAGACCGTCTACGGGCTGGCGTCGGTCACGAAGTCGTTCACCGCGCTCGCCGTCTGCCTGGCCGCCGACCGCGGGCTCCTCGACCTGGACGCCCCGTTGTCCGGTGCGCACCGGTGGGCGCCGACGGCGCGTCAGCTGATGCGTCACCGGGGCGGGTTCCCGGCGTACTACGACTTCCACTACGGCGACCGGCCGGGGCCGATCGATCCGGGCGCCTACCGCCGCCAGGTGCGCGAGCCGGGCGGCGGTTTCGAGTACTCCAACCACGGCTACCACGTGCTCGGCGGGCTGCTGGAGGAGGCCACCGGCCGGCCGCTGCGGACCTTCCTGCGCGAGCAGCTCGCGGAGCCGCTCGGCCTGGCGTCCTTCGAGTTCGGCGACGCCTACCCCGGTTCGGGGCCCGTCGCCGTCCGCTGCACCGCCGACGGCCGGGCCTACCCGGACTGCTGGACCAGCCACCCGGCGGCCGGCGCGGGGTGGGCGACGGCCGGCGACGTCGCCCTGTTCGCCCGCCGCTCGGCGGGGCTGCTCCGGCCGGAGACGGCCGCGGCGGTGCTGGACGGCCTGCCGATCACGGACCGGCTGGGCTACGGCTTCGGGCGGATCGTCCAGCGCGAGGGCGGTGCGGTGATCTCCAGCCACGGCGGCGGCATGGGCGGCGTCGCCGCCATGATGATCGACCTGCCCGACCGGGGGCTGTCCCTGGCCGTGCTGACCAACTCGACGAACAAGGCCGCGCGCGACGCCGTGGTCCGCCACCTGATGGCCGCGCAGGCCCCGGAGTTCGACCCCGGCCACCTCCAGCCCGTCAGCGACCCGGCCCGCGAGCTGACGCTGTCCCCGGGCAGCTGGGCGGGCGTGATCGATGCCCCGGAGGGCGGGATCCCGGTGCAGGTGGACCTCCTGGACGACCGTCGGGTGCGGCTCCGGCTCGCCGACCACCCTCCGGTCACCGTCCCGGCCGCCGCCTCCCGCCAGTGGGACGTGCAGTTCGTCGCGGACGTCCAACTCCCCACCGCCGACGCCCGGTTGAACAGTCCCTCGGTCGGCCTGGCACTCCGGGCGGACGGCGACGGGCTGACCGGCCGGGCCGTCGCCTTCAAGAACGGCGACCACGACGGCCTGCTCGGCCCGTTCCTGGTCCACCCCTGCCGACTGCGCCCGGCCGGCTGAGGGCGCGCCGCTACGGCGTGCTCGGCCAGACGACCGCCTGGGCCACGATGACGCGCTCGCCGTTGAAGGTGACGGCGGGCCCCTCGTGCAGTCGGTAGCCGAGGGCGAGCGCCTCGCTGACGCGGTGGCAGAAGGCGGCGTCGTCCGGTCCGGTCAGCACGCGGTAGCGGGGCAGGCCGTCCGGCGGAGTGTGCGGAAGTGTGCTCATGCCACCGAGGATTCCAGATCTCCGGCGGCCGGTCCGTCGGGGGCGAAGAACGCCGCCACGCCGCGGGCTCCGCCCGGCGAGTGGATCAGCCGGATCATCCGGTCGGAGCGGGCGGCGTCCTCGGCGGTGCGGGCGAACATCTCGTCCTCGTAGGCGCGCAGCGCGCTCCCGCGGTCGCCGGGGTGGGCGGCCAGCGCGTCGGCGAGTTCGAGGGCGTCGCGCATCGCGGCGTTGGCGCCGAGACCGACGGGCGGCATCAGGTGCGCGGCGTCGCCGAGCAGGGTGAGGCCGGGGCGGTGCGGCCAGCGCAGGCCGACGGGGAGCGCGGTGAACGGACGGGGCGTCAGTTCGCCCTCGCTGGCGGCGAGCAGGGCGCGGCAGGTCGGCGGCCAGTCGGCGAACAGCTCCAGCAGGGCGGCCCGGGCCTCGGCGGGGCGGTCGAACGGGATGCCGCAGGTGGTCGGCCAGTCGGCGGGACCCCGGAGCGACAGACCGATCCGGACCCGGCCGTCCGTGCAGCGCTGGGCGGCGAACGAGTCGCCGTCGCCGATCACCCAGTAGGTGCCGCGGCCGACGGCGGCGGCCAGATCGGGGTGGGTGCGGTCGATGGCGGGGACGGTGCCCTCGACGCTGTTGACGCCCAGATGGTGCGGCTCGGCGGGGGTGAGCAGCGGGCGCAGCCGGGAGCGGGCGCCGTCCGCGCCGATCAGGATGCGGTGTTCGGCGGTGCTGCCGTCGTCGAACCGCAGGCGCCAGCCGCCGCCGGGGGCGGGTGCCGCGTCGCGGAGGGCGTGCCCCCAGCGGACGGTGCCGGGCGGCAGGGAGCCGAGGAGCAGGGTGCGCAGGTCGGCGCGGTCGATCTCGGGCTGGGGCGACGGGGCGTCGCCGGGTGCGGGGTCGGGGGTGTCCTCGCGGTACAGCAGGGTGCCGCTGCGGTCGTACAGGAGCATGTCCTGCCCCTCGGGGCGGGCGTGCCTGGCGAACGCCTCGGTCAGTCCTGCGGCGCGCAGGGCGCGTTGGCCGGTGTCCGGGCGCAGGTCGAGGGTGCCGCCCTGGGTCCTGGCATCCGGTCCGGCGTCGCGCTCGTGGACCGTGACCGGGGTGCCCCGCACGGTGAGCAGCCGGGCGAGGGTGAGGCCGGCGGGGCCGCCTCCGACGATTCCGATCTCCGTGGCCGGGGCCGTGCGTGGCATGTGCGTTCCCCCTGTGGTTGATACACCGTATCGGTCGATACACTGTATCGACCGCCGCGCACGCCTGTCACCGCCCTTGTGGAGAACCCCTCATGACGCCACGTCGGACCGCAGATCCCGAGCCCGCCCCCGTCTGGGAGCGCCCGGAGCCCCCGGCCCGGCGGACGCCGCATCCGCTGAGCCGGGAGCTGATCGTCGGCGCGGCGCTCGAACTCGCCGACGCGGACGGCCTGGACGGCGTCTCGATCCGCCGGGTGGCGGCGGCGCTGGAGGTCGGCCCGATGCGGCTGTACGGGTACGTGGACACCAAGAGCGAACTGCTCGACCTGATGGCGGACGCGGTCTACGCCGAGATCGTCCCGCCCGCCCCGGCCGCCGGCCGGCCGCCGCTGGACTGGCGCGCGGGCCTGCGCCTGATCGCGGCGCTGACCCGGCGGGCCGCGCTGCGGCACGAGTGGTTCCCCGAACTGCTGGGCGGCCGACCGCACGTGGGGCCGCACGCGCTGGCCGCGCTGGAGGCGAAGCTCGCCGCGCTGAACAGCGCCCCCAACCTCGCCGGCCGGCCCGCGGAGCTGCGGCGGGCCGCCGCCGCGTTCCAGTCCTACCTGGTGGGGTCGCTGCGCACGGAGCTGTCGGAGCGTCAGGCGGACCGGGCGGAGGGCCGCTCGGAGGAGCAGTGGCGCGACGCGAACTCCCCGTACCTGCGGCGGGTGGTGGCGGCGGGCCGGCACCCGCTCCTGGCGGAGCTGATCGTCGAGGGCGAACACCCTGCACCCGCCGAGGAGTTCGAGGCGGGCCTGGAGATCGTGCTGGACGGAATCGCCGCACTGGTGTCCTGATCCGCCCTCGGGATCGCGCAGCCGGCCGAACATCTCCGGCCAGGCCGACGGTCCCCCGGCCATTCCCCCCGATCCGGCTTGCCGGGCCTCGGCCACCACCCCGAGGCTGATGACTGCTGCCCCGCCGTCCCGCCCCGCCGCCCCTCGCCGGCCGGGCGGGCACGGCATCCCGACACCGGCCCCGGCCTCCGCAGCGGACCCGTGCCCCGGCTCCGGGAGGCGCCCGGAGCGGTGGGCGCGGCGGCGATCCCCGCCCCCCGGAGAAGGCCCGGCTCCGCTGCTCCACCCCCTGTGGCACGATGGCCCTCGGCTCGGGCAGCACGAACCACGGGGGCGGTGCGGCGATGGAGGACCGGCGGAGCAGGGTGCGGGCGGCGGCGATCCGCTGGGCGGTCCTGGTGACGGCCCTGCTGCTGCTCCTGGTCGGCGCGGGCTACGCGGCCCCGGGCTGGTCGGTGGCGCACGGCGCCGGTGCCCCGGGCACGTTCACCGTCACCGCGGAGGCCGTCGACTGCGGCCGCTGCGTCGTCGAGGGCACCTTCACCCCGGACGACCCCGCCGGGCCCGCGCTCACCGCGGCGCACGTGATGGGCCGGCTCCCGGCCCGCCTGCTGGGCGACCGCTCCCCCGCCGTGGCCTACGCCGGCAAGGTGTACCCGCCCGGCGGCGGCAACGCCTGGCAACGCGGTCTGGCCGTCGCGGCGGCCGGTCTGGCGCTCTTCCTCTTCTGGCTCCGGCTGGCCCTGCGCGCCCGCCGCCGCCGCCGCCGCTCCGTCACGCTCTGACGCCCCGTCCGCCCCGTCGCCGACGACGCGCCGCCGGCGGGTGCGCGGTCCCGTGACCTCGCACCCGCCGGCAACGACGGGTGGCCCGGAGTCCGGACCGGATGCTTCGTCAGGCCCGGTAGGCGGCCCAGGAGCTGGCCATCCGGGCGACCTGGCCCGCGGTGAACTGGGTCATGCAGGAGTCGTAGGTGTAGTCCATGAAGTTGTGGATCGGGTCGACGCCGGTGGCGGTGCAGGTGTCCCGGCCGGTCGGGCACTGGTAGGCGGCGGTCTTCTCGGCGGGGGTGTCGGAGACGTAGTCGCCCTGGCCGCCGCAGCCGCCCTGGAAGGTGTGGTAGAGGCCGAGCCAGTGGCCGACCTCGTGGGTGGCGGTGTCGCCCTCGTTGTAGTTGGTGGCCGAGCCGCCGGGGAAGGACGTGTCGAGTATGACCACGCCGTCGTCCTTCGGGTTGGACTTGTAGCTGCTGGGGAAGGTCGCCCAGCCGAGCAGCGACTGTCCGAGGCTGGCGGTGTACAGGTTGAGGGCGTTGGCGCCGCCCTTGCGCAGCGCGTTCTTCATGGAGCTCTCGGCGCTGGAGCCCGGCGTGACGCCGGCGTACCAGCCCGCGTTGTCGGTGTAGTCGGTGGAGACCAGCTGGAACTGGAACTGGCTGGGGGTGTTGCCCGCGCCCTGGCCGCTGTAGGCGGCGTTGAGGACGTCGATCTGCTTGGCGATGGTGGTGGCCGACAGCTTGCCGGTGGTCCCGGAGTGGATCACGTGCACGTACACCGGGATGGTGGTGGCGGCCAGCGTGCCGGGGGCGAGCAGGGCGCCGCCCTGGGCGGAGTTCGCCAACTGGGCGACGCGGGCCTGGAGGTCGGCCTCGATCGCCTTGGCCTGCGCGTCGGTGACGGCGTTGGGGTCGTGCCCGGCGGTGTTGCCGGCGGGCTTGCGGGCCGCGGCGTCGTCGTGGGTCTCCGCTGCGGTGCACTCGGTGGAGGCCCCGGCCTGCGCGGTGGTGGCCGTGGCGGGGGCGGCGAACTGAGTGAGGCCGACGGCGGCGACCAGCGCGGCGGCGCTGAGCAGGCGGCTGACGGCACGCGAGGGGACGCGAACGGAACGACGCATCTGCGCTCCTGGGGAGTGTGGGGGACGGCGGTCGAGGGGGGCCGCCGGGTCAAGGCTACGCAAAGGAGCATGTACGCATCAGATGCGTTCCGGCCGGGAGATCCTGACGACGAATCGGACATAATCCGGACGTTTGAGCGACTGGACCCGGCCGCACATGGAGGATGTCCCGCCGCCCCGGGTGGCCGGCCCGGCCCCCGGCCTGTCCGAAAGCAGCCGCTCCTCCCCCGCGCACACCGGCCCTCGCACCCCGGAACGGCTCCTGACGTCCCCTCAGGGCCGCCGGCCGCCGGTGCGGTCAGTCCTCGAAGGCGACCAGCCGTTCCAGCACCGGCAGCGCCGCCAGCAGCAGGGCGCGTTCCCGCGGGTCGAGGTCGGCGGTGCGGCGGGCCAGCACCTCGGACCGCCGCTGGCGGATCTCGGCGAGCAACTCCACGCCCTCGGCGGAGAGTTCGACCAGCGCGGAGCGGCGGTCGTCCGGGTCGGGGAGGCGGTTGACCAGGTGGGACTCGACCAGGGGGGCGACGGTGCGGGTCATCGAGGGGGCGGCGACCCGTTCGCGGGCGGCGAGTTCGCCGAGCCGGATCGGGCCGTGGGCCTCGATCCGGGCCAGCGCGGAGAGTTGGGCGAAGGTGAAGTCCCGCCGGTCGGACGCCTGCGCGAGCTGCCGGTGCAGGCGGGCGACGACCAGCCGCAGGCGGACCACGTCCGCCGGGTCGAACCCGCCCTCGGCCCCCGGACCCGCCTGCTCCGGACCGGTGTTCACGAGGCCGCGCCCCGCGTGACGGCCCGGTCGGCGGCGGGCTCCTCGGCGCCGTCGCCGGCCCCGGCGGCCCTGCGGCCGCGCAGCAGCGAGGCGCCGGCGGCGACCAGCGACATCGCGATGGCCAGCGAGAACGCCACCATCAGTCCGTCGTGGAACGGGCCGGAGACCAGGTTCGGGAAGAACTCGCGCCCGGTCAGCGCCTGCCGGTCGGCCGCCGGCAGCGTGGACAGCACGTGCGGGCCGAGCAGTTCACGGATCGGGTTGTAGCCGAGAAAGGCCGCGAACAGCAGGCCGACGGGCGGGGTCCGGGCGATCTGGTGGACGTCCCCCGCGGCGACGCCCTGCGCGCTCAACCCGCTGTGCAGGGCCTCCGGCAGGGAGCCGGACAGGCCGGCCACCATCAGCGAGAAGAACACGCCGATGGACAGCACCATGCCGGCGTTCTGGAAGGTGGCCCGCATGCCGGAGGCCGCACCCCGGTCGGCGGCGGGCACGCCGGACATCACCAGTGCGGTGTTCGGCGCGGCGAACAGGCCTCCGCCGAGGCCGTTGAGGAACACCAGCAGCGCGAACCACGGGTACCCGAAGTCGGTGGGCAGCACCAGCAGTCCGGCGAACGAGAGGGCCGTCACCACCAGACCGCCGGCCGCGAACATCCGGGCACCGAACCGGTCCGAGAGGTGTCCGGCGATCGGCCCGGCGGCGAGGAAGCCGACGGTCAGCGGGAGCAGGTAGATGCCGGCCCACAGCGGGGTCTCGACGTAGTCGTAGCCGTGCAGCGGCAGCCAGATCCCCTGCAACCAGACGATCAGCATGAACTGGAGTCCGCCGCGGGCGACCGAGCCGAGCAGCGCGGCCAGGTTGCCGCCGGCGAACACCGGGTCGCGGAACAGCCGCAGCGGGAACATCGGTTCGGCGACCCTGCGCTCGATCACGCAGAACGCGGCCAGCACGGCGGTGCCGCCGAACAGCCCGGCCACCACCCACGGGTTCGCCCAGCCCATGGCGCTGTCGCCGTACGGCTGGATGCCGTAGGTGATCGCGGCGAGCAGCGCGGTGAGGCCGACGGCGAAGGTGACGTTCCCCCACCAGTCGATCCGACCGGGCCGGCGGACGCCGGTCTCGCGCAGCGAGCGGTAGGCCCAGACGGTGCCGACGATGCCGATCGGGACGTTGACCCAGAAGATAGAGCGCCAGTTCCACTCGGCGAGCAGGCCGCCCAGGACCAGCCCGACGAACGAACCGGCGATCGCCGCGACCATGTTGACGCCGAGGGCCGTGCCGCGCTGCCGGGCCGGGAACGCGTCGGTGATGATCGCCGCCGAGTTGGCCATCAGCATCGCGCCGCCGACGGCCTGGACCACCCGCCAGCCGATCAGCCAGAGCGCACCGCCCCCGCCGTCCATCGGGTCGAGCGAGAGGACCACCGAGGTGATCGTGAAGATCAGGAACCCGGCGTTGTAGATCCGCACCCGTCCCCAGATGTCCCCCAGCCGCCCGAGCGTCACCACCAGCACGGCGGTGACCAGCATGTAGCCCATCAGCATCCACAGCAGGTAGCTGACGTTCCCGGGCTTCAGCGGGTCGAGGTGGATCCCGTTGAAGATCGCCGGCAGCGAGATCAGCACGATCGAGGAGTTGATCGTGGCGATCAGCATCCCGAGCGTGGTGTTCGACAGCGCGACCCACTTGTAGCGCGGATGCTCCGCCCCGAGCCGGCCCGACCCGGCCGTTCCCGTGCCCACGTCACCCATCTCCCGCCCCTGGTGGCCGTGATGACAGTTGGCCGAGGTGAACCAAATTACTCCCGGCCCATGCCGGCGACCAGCCCCCTGGTCCGGCCCTCAGCCGTGCAGCAGGACCGGGAGTTCGCGGGGGCCGTCCGAGATGAAGGACTCCAGCGGCCGGAGCTCGGCGGTGGCGAGGGCCAGGCGGGGGAAGCGGTCGAAGAGCGCGGCGAGGGCGATGCGGGCCTCCAGCCGGGCGAGTTCGGCGCCGAGGCAGTAGTGCGTGCCGTGGCCGAAGGAGAGGTGGTCGCGGCGGGTCTCCCGGGTGTGGTCCCAGCGGTCGGCGTCGGGGCCGTGCAGCGCCTCCTCGCGGCCGGTGGCGGTGAAGTTGATCAGCAGCAGGTCGCCGCGGGCGAAGGTGATGCCGCTGGCCTCGTCGTGCAGGTCCTCGACGGCGAAGCGCGGCAGGATGTTGGCGACCGGCGGGCGCAGGCGCAGCGTCTCCTCGACGGCGTCCGGCCAGCGGGCCGGGTCCTTGCGGAGGGCGTCGACCTGTTCGGGGTGGGCGGCCAGCGCGGTGATCGCGCTGCCCAGCAGGTTGACGGTGGTCTCGTGGCCGGCGCCGATCAACAGCAGCAGGCTGTCGAGGAGTTCGCGTTCGGTGAGGCCGGTGCCGGTCTCCTCGTCGTGGGCCTGGATGAGCGCGGTGGTGACGTCCTCGCCGGGGTCGCGGCGCTTGGCCTCGACCAGGTCGGCGAGTTGGCCGTAGACGGCCTCGCCGTTGCGGACGGACTCCTCGGGGGTGACGGCGGTGTCGAAGAGCCGGCCGATGCTCGCCCGGAACGCGTCGTGCAGCTCCTCGGGGACGCCGAGCAGGGTGTTGACCACCATCAGCGGCAGCACCCAGGTGAATTCGTTGCGCAGGTCGACGGGGCGGCCTTCGGGCAGTGCGGCGAGGCGGTCGAGGAGTTCGGCGGTGATCCGCTCGATCTCGGGGGTGAGGGCACGGATCCGGCGGGCGGTGAACGCGGGGCTGATCAGCCGGCGCAGCCGGCCGTGTTCGGGCCCGTAGGCGGTGAGCGCGCTGCGGACGTCGACCCACATGCGCAGCGGCCAGTCCTCGGCGATCTCGCCGTCGATGTAGGCGGGCCAGTGCCGGTGGGCGTCCTTGGAGACCCGGGGGTCGGTGAGCAGGCGCTTGATCAGGGCTGGGTCGGTGACGGACCAGGCGGGGACGCCGCCGGGCAGTTCGACGGGGGCGGCGGAGCCGAGGGCGCGCAGCGCGGCGGCCTCGCCGGGCAGGTCGCTTCCGGTGGTGTCGAGTCGGTAGGGGCAGCGCTGAGTGTCCATCAGGAGGCTCCTCCGGCGGGCTGGTTGGCGGTCGGACCGAACGCGCGGTCAATCTCGGACTGTACCTGTCATTCCGCCGGGCCGGGCCGGTTTCCGGCCGCCGCCCCGGGGAGCGCCCGGGCGTGGGGCGCCACGGGTCGGCGGCGCCGCGCGGGCCGGTTGTCGGCGGCTCCCGCTAGGGTGGCCGGCGTGCCAATGATCATGGATCGTGACGGGGTCGCGGAGCAGTTGGAGCCGTTCCGGCGGGAGCTGACGGCGTACTGCTACCGCATGCTGGGGTCGGCCTTCGAGGCCGAGGACGCGGTGCAGGAGACGATGGTCCGCGCCTGGTCGAAGTTCGACGGCTTCGAGGGCCGGTCCGCGCTGCGGACGTGGCTGTACCGGATCGCCACCAACGTCTGCCTGGACATGGGTCCGGCGGCGCAGCGGCGGGCCCGGCCGATGGACCTGACCTCGCCGTGTCCGGCGGGCGCGCCGGACCTGACGCAGTTGGAGGAGCACATCTGGTTGGGGCCGGTGCCGGATGCGCGGGTGCTGTCGGGCGATCCGGCGGAGGTGGCGCTGGGCCGGGAGTCGATCCGCCTGGCGTTCGTGTCGGCGCTGCAGAAGCTGCCGGCCCGTCAGCGGGCGGTGCTGGTCCTGCGGGAGGTGCTGGCGTGGTCGGCGGCGGAGACGGCGGAGCTGCTGGAGACGTCGGTGGCGTCGGTGAACAGCGCGCTGCAGCGGGCCCGGGCGACGCTGGGCGACGGCGCGTCGACGGGTGACACGTTCAAGCCGCTGGACGAGGCGCAGCGCGCCCTGCTGGCCCGCTACGTGCAGGCGTTCGAGGCGTTCGACATCGAGGCCCTGAAGCGGCTGCTGCACGAGGACGCGGTGCTGAACATGCCGCCGTTCCGGATGTGGGTGCGGGGCGTCGAGGAGCTCGACGCGTGGTGGCGGGGTCCGGGCTGCGGCTGCGTGAACTCCCGGCTGCTGCCGGTGGAGGCGAACGGTTCGCCGGCGTTCGCGCAGTACCGGGTGGCCGAGGACGGCGACGGCTGGACGCCGTGGGGCATCACGGTGCTGGAGATCGTGGACGGCCGGATCGCCACCATGACCAATCACATGGACGTCGAGCGGCTGTTCCCGCTGTGGGGCCTTCCGATGCGGTTGACGGAGGATCCGCGGGCCTGACATGCCGTCAGCCCTCGGGGAGGGCGTCGGTCAGCCCGGTGAGGTCGAGCAGCAGCCGGAGCCGGGGGCCGACGCCGCGCAGCACCACCTGGTGGCCCGTCCGCCGGGCGAGCACCGCCAGCCTGCCGAGGCGGTGGAGGTCGCCGGGGGCGGGCCGCAGCACGTTCCCGACCAGCAGGGCGATCCGGACGGGCGGGTCGTGGGCGTCCAGCAGGGCGGTGAACCGCGCCTCCAGTGCGGGGCGGGCGGCGTGGTGCGGTGGTACGTCGAACTCGACGGTCGTCCGGGTGCGGTCCATGCCCGTCCTGACCGGTCGTCGGCCCCGGACTCATCGGTGGCCGGCCGACCTGGCCGAAATTTCTCCGATTTTTCTTCGCCGGACCGATGAGTCCGGTGCGCGGGCCCCGTCTGACCGGTTGTCAGCGAACAGCGCACCACCCGAGCAAGGAGCACGGACGCATGAGGAAGATCACCGCCGGCCTGTTCATCTCCGCCGACGGCGTCGTGGAGAGCCCGGAGCAGTGGCACTTCAAGTACTTCGACGCCGAGTTGGGCGCGGCGGTCGGCGCGCTGCTGGGCGCGTCGGACACGGTGCTGATGGGCCGCACCACCTACGACGTGTTCGCGGGCGCCTGGCCGGCCCGCGAGCTGGAGGGCGGCGAGGACGCGGAGATGGCGAAGGCGATCGGCGACACCCGCAAGATCGTCGTCTCGCGCCGGGACCTCTCCTTCACCTGGCGCAACTCCGAGCAGCTGAAGGGCGACCTGATCGAGGGCGTGCGGGCCCTCAAGCAGGAGGAGGGCGGCCCGATCGGCATGTCGGGCTCGGTGTCGGTGGTCCGCCAGCTGCTGGCGGCGGGCCTGCTGGACGAGCTGCACCTGTTCGTCCACCCGGTGGCCCGCGGCCGCGGGATGCGCCTGTTCGACGACGGCGCCGACCCGGTCGAGCTGTCGCTGCTGTCCAGCGAGGCGTTCGCCGGCGGCACCCTGCACGTGGTGTACGGCCCGGCCGCCGCGTAGCGGCCGGGCCCGGTCTGCTCCGGCCTCCGGTGACGGGGGTCGGAGCAGACCGGGGTGCAATTTCGCCATCCATGGTCATGATCCGGCCGAGCACCGCATTTCCTCCCTGAAAAGCCCACCCGGCATTCGAACGTGTGGCACCTTAAGTCACGCGACATGTGAAATATCACATGTGCAACCCCATTATCACTGCCCTCGGCCGGGCACCACCACGTGAAGGAGAACGCGCGATGAACCGACGCTCGATCAAGGGGCTGACCCTGCTCGCCGCAGGCCTGGCCACCGCCGGCGCCCTGATGGCCACTCCCGCCCAGGCCTCCACCGCCACCACTGCCACCACCACCGAGACCTGCAGCCCCTGGTCGCTCCAGTCCGGTCTGATGACCCAGGTCTGTGCCTCGGTCACCGGCGGCAGCGTCCAGTTCCTCGGCCGGATCGCCCTGGCCGGCCCGCCCAGCCCGGACTTCCCGCCGCAGCCCCAGGAGCTCGCCACCACGATCTCCGGCCAGGTCGTCGGCGGGGCCTCGCTCGGCTCGACCTCGCAGTACGTCAACTTCCTCGCCAGCACGGTCACCGTCAACGGCCCGAGCGCCACGGTCGCCTGCGGCTCCACCGTGAGCGGCACCTTCAGCGTCACCAAGTTCGGCTGGGGCCCGTCCCCGGTCACCGTCAACGCCGCGGTGTCCTGCTGACCCGAGGACGTGCCGGCCGGGCCCGGGAGGCGCAGCTCCCGGGCCCGGCCCGTCTGCCGCGCCGTCAGACCCGCTCGGCCTCCGCCGCCTTCGCAACCTCCGCCGCGGCCGCCTTCGCGGCGGGACGGGGCGCGGACGCGGGCAGGCTCGCGCCCTCCAGGTCGACGTCGGGGACGACCCGGTCGAGCCACCGCGGCAGGCGCCAGGCGCTGCGGCCGAGCAGGGCCATCGCGGCCGGCACCAGGGTCATCCGGACCACGAAGGCGTCGATGAACACGCCGACGGCGAGCGCGAACCCGATCGACTTGATGATCGGGTCGTGGTTGAACACGAAGCCGCCGAACACCGCCACCATGATCAGCGCGGCGGCGGTGACGACCCGTCCGCTCCGCGCGACGCCGTGCGTGACGGCCCCGGCGGCGTCGCCGGTGTGCTGGTGGTGCTCGCGCATCCGGCTGACCAGGAACACCTCGTAGTCCATCGCGAGCCCGAACAGCACGCCGATCAGCAGCACCGGCAGGAAGCTGGTGACCGGCCCGGCGGACGGGATGTCGAGCAGCCCGTTCAGGTGCCCGTCCTGGAACACCCACACGGTGATGCCGAGCGCGGCCGCCACCGACAGCAGGAACCCGAGCACCGCCTTGAGCGGCACCAGCAGCGAGCGGAACGCGACGGTCAGCAGGGCGAGGGCCAGCACGACGATCAGGCCGACGAACAGCGGCAGCGCGTCGGCGAGTTTGCCGGACACGTCGATCGCGGCGGCGGTCGCCCCGGCGATGTACAGCGTGCCGCCGCTCGCGGTGACGGCGGCCTTGTGCTCGCGCAGCCGGTCGACCAGCTCGCTCGTCGCCCGGTCGTCGGGCCCGGTGCGCGGGACGACGGGGACGGCGACCGTGCTGCCGTCCGCGCTGGCGACGGGGCGGCCGACGGCGGCCACGCCCGGGTCGGCGGAGAGCGTGGCGTGCAGCTCGGCGAGGGCCGGCTCGCGGCGCTCGGCGGGGATGCCGGTGGCGTCGACCACGGCGACCAGGGTGGCGTTGAAGCCGGGGCCGAAGCCCTCGCTGAGCAGGTCGTAACTCTTGTGCTGGGTGCTGGCGGCGGGCTGCGAGGCGTTGCCGGGCAGGCCGAGCCGCAGGTCCCGGGCGGGCAGCGCCAGGGCGAGCAGGCCGACCACGCCGACCAGCAGCACCACCAGCGGCTTGCGGGTGACGGCGCGCGCCCAGGCCGCCGACCAGGTGCCCGGCCGCTTCTCCGGGTTCGCGGCCCGGGCGCGCGGCCGCAGGCGTTCGCCGAGCAGGCCGAGCAGCGCGGGCACCAGGGTGACGGCGACCAGGACGGCGAGCAGCACGGTCGCGGCGGCGGCCAGGCCCATCACGGTCAGGAACGGGATGCCGGTGACGGCGAGCGCGGCCAGCGCGATGATCACGGTCGCGCCGGCGAACACCACGGCACTGCCTGCGGTGGCGGTGGCGCGGGCCGCCGACTCCTCGACGCCGGTGTCGGGGTCGGCGAGCTGTTCGCGGTGCCGGGCGATGATGAACAGCGCGTAGTCGATGCCGACGGCGAGGCCGATCATCAGCGCGAGCACGGTCGCGGTGCCGGTCATCTCGACGACGTTGGCGAGCAGTTGGGCGCCGAGCACGCCGATGCCGACGCCGACCAGGGCGGTCAGCAGCGGCAGTCCGGCGGCGACCAGCGAGCCGAGCGCGACGGCGAGGACGGCGAACGCGACCACCACGCCGATCACTTCGGCGGGGCCGCCGACCTCGATGGCGGGTTCCATCACGGTGCCGCCGTACTCGGCCTGCAGTCCGGCGTCCCGCAGCGGGGCGGCGGCGTCGGTGAGCGCATCCTTGGCGCTCTGCGGGACGTCGTGCGCGGGCTGCGCGAACTGCACGTCGGCGAAGGCGATCCGGAGGTCCGGCGAGACGGTGCGGCTCTCGAACGGGTCGGCGACGTGCACCACGCCGGGTATCGCGGCGACCCGGTGCAGGCCGTCCTGCAGCGCGGCGTGCGCGGCGGGGGTGTCGAGGGTCCGGCCGGCGGGCGCGGCGACCACCAGGCGGGCGGTGCCGCCGGCGGATTCCGGCAGTTGGCGCTCCAGCAGGTCCTGGGCCTGCTGCGACTCGATGCCGGGGACGGTGAACTCGGTGCTGGTGGGCCCGGCGAGGGTGGCGCCGAGGGCGCCGATCGTCGCGAGCAGCAGCAGCCACAGCCCGATCACCCGGCCTCGGCGGCGTACCGCCCACCGTCCCCATCCGTACAGGACCGACGCCATGGCGCCCCCTCGTGCTCGAAACCAGTGGAGTTTTTGCACTCTAAGGCAACTTTGCAGTGGACTGCAAAATTACCGCCGCCGGTAACACTGGTAGCATGCGTCCCATGACCGAGGGTGCGAGGGAACGCGGCAAGGCCCGCCGTCGGGAGGCGATCCTGCGGGCGGCCTACCAGCTGTTCGCGGAGCGCGGCTTCGAGGCGACCACCATCGCCGACATCGCGGACCGGGCCGAGGTGTCGGCGCGGACCGTCACCCTGTACTTCCCGGCCAAGCTCGACCTGGCGACCTGCCACCTCGCCGAGTTCACCGGCCGCCTCGCCCAGACCCTCAACGACCGCGCGCCCGGCACCAGCACCCTGGAGGCACTGGAGAGCTGGCTGCGCACCGACCTCGCCGAGCACCCCGCCGACGGCGAGCTGGACGGGCTGTGGGAGGCGATGCTCGACCGCAACCCGCAGCTGCGCGCCGTCGCCAACAGCCGCCTGGCCGAGGCGATCCAGGAGGGCGCCCGGATCTTCGCCGCCGAGCACGGCGCCGCCCCCGACGACTTCGCGCCCCGGATGGTCGCCGCCGCGGCGGCCGCCGTGGTCAGCGAGCTCTACCTGCGGCCCACCGAGGCCAACCTGGAAGCCGCCATGGCCTTCCTGGCGGCCGGCATCGCCACCCTCCCGCCCGGCCAGCTCACCTGACGACCGCTCGGGCGGGTCGGCCGACTCGCCCGACGGCCGCCCGTCGGCCCCCACCGGCCGCTCAGGCGAAGAAGCCGCCGTCCACGGCGAGCACGCTGCCGGTGATGAACGCGGCGGCGGGCGTGGCCAGGAAGACCACGGCGGCGGCGAGTTCCTCGGGCCGGCCGTAGCGCCCGAGCGCGTTCAGCGCGCGCTGGGCGTCGGCGTTCGGGCCGTCCGCGGGGTTCATCTCGGTGTTCACCGACCCGGACTGCACCACGTTGACGGTGATCCCGCGCGGCGCGAGCTCCAGCGCGGCGGCCCGGCTGTACGCGGTGACGGCGGCCTTGCCGGCCGCGTAGTCCGCGGTGCCGGGCCGGGTGGGGCGGGTGGCCAGGTTGGAGCCGATGGTGACGATCCGTCCGCCGTCGCCCAGCACCGGCGCGGCGGCCCGGATCGCGGCCGCGACCCCGCCCACGTTGACGGCGTACTGCCGTGCCAGCGCCTCCTCGTCGACCGGCTCGTCGACCCGGCCGGTGGCGATCACGCCCGCGTTGTTGACCAGCACGTCGAGCCGCCCGAAGTCCGCGGCGACGGCGGCGACCAGCTCGGCGACCTGCGCCGGGTCGCTCTGGTCGGCCCGGTACGCGGCGGCCCTGCGGCCGAGCGCCTCGATCTCCCGGACCACGGCCTGCGCGCGCGGCGCCGAACCGCTGTGACTGATCGCCACGTCCGCACCGGCCGCGGCGAGGGCCCGCGCGGTGGCGGCGCCGATGCCGCGGGAGCCGCCGGTGACCAGCGCGGTGCGGCCGGCCAGCACGTCGGGCGCGAAGGTGGCGGTGGTGAGCGTCATGGTGGATTCCCCTCCGAATTCTGTACCGTTCGGTACACAGCGGGGAAGCTACCATATCGATCGGTACAGAACTGGGCCGAGACCCTTGGAGGCAGGGCGACATGACGGGCCGTCCGCGCACGTTCGACGTCGAGGACCGACTGGAGCGCGCCATGCGGGTGTTCTGGCGGCACGGCTACGAGGGCAGCGCGCTGTCCGACTTGACGGCCGCGATGGGCATCAACCGGCCCAGCCTGTACGCCGCGTACGGCAACAAGGAGGCGCTGTTCCGACAGTGCCTGGACCACTACCGCCGCGGCCCGGGCCGGCACGTCCGGGAGTCGCTCGACCAGCCCACCGCCCGGGCGGTCGCCGAGCACCTGCTGCGCGGCACCGTCGAGGCGATCACCCGCGAGGAGGGCCCGGGCTGCCTGATGGTGCACGGGGCGCTGGCCACCGGCGAGGGCTCCGCGGCCGTCCGCGCCGACGCCGCCGCCAGGCGGGCCGAGGGCCGCGCCGCCCTCCGGGCCCGTCTCGAACGGGCCGCCGAGGCGGGCGAGTTCGCCCCCGGCACCGATCCGGCCGTGCTCGCCGACTACCTCACCACCCTCACCCACGGCCTGGCCGTCCGCGCCGCCGACGGCGCTCCGGCCGAACAGTTGCGCAGCACGGCCGAGTTCGCCCTGCGCGCCTGGCCGTCCGCCTGACGGTCCGTCAGCAGGTCGGCCCGGGGGCGCACGAACCCTCCGCCATGCGCCCGGCACACCGGGGGCAAGCACAACCGGAACAGATGATTCCGCGCGCCCCTGGTGGTCCCCGTGTCGCGGCCCCGACGATGGCTCCCGGCCCGCCGACGCCCGTCGCCGGACGACGCGTCCGGGCCGGGGCCGGGCCCTCACCCGGCCTTCGCCTGCCCGGCCGACCCGTGCGCGGTCCGGGCCACCGTCTGGAAGGACGTCCATGGCACACCGCTCCACCACCCTGCTGCGCCTGCTGGTGCCGGCGCTGCTCGCTGCCGGCGGCATCGTCCCGCTGACGGCGGGCACCGCGTCCGCCGCGACGCCGATCTGCATGAACGGCACCCTGCAGTTCGACTACCAGTCCGCCGAGGCGGGCCCCACCAAGCCGACCCTGACCCGGTCCGCCCGCAACGCCTCGGTCGAACTGTGGGGCCGGGAGAAGTCCACCGACACCGACCACAAGCTGAACACCGACACCCAGCTGACCGGTGCCGCCGACGGCTCGTTCAACCTCTGCTACACCCCGGTGACCACCACCTCGATGGACCACCTGTACGTCCGCTTCACCACCCAGAACAACCAGGTCTGGCGGGTCGTCCAGGACTCCAACAACACGCCGTACAGCTTCAACAC
Source organism: Kitasatospora sp. NPDC059646 (assembly GCF_042734615.1). Taxonomy (NCBI): domain Bacteria; kingdom Bacillati; phylum Actinomycetota; class Actinomycetes; order Kitasatosporales; family Streptomycetaceae; genus Kitasatospora; species Kitasatospora sp. NPDC059646. The sequence goes on along the minus strand of NZ_JBHWDS010000020.1, from coordinate 12,707 downwards.
CGCGACCCAGTCGAACGTGTCGAGCAGCGTGGCGCTCGGCACCGTCAAGCCGCCGGTCGCCACCAACCGCGCCTGGCACGCCTTCGACACCGTCAACGCGCTCTGGTCGAAGCGGGCCAACTCCACCACCCCGTGCTGGACGTCCGCCGAGGCGAACGCCGCCGCCTGCACCACGTTGAACCTGAACTGGACCTCGGGCTCCACCAGCGGCCCGTGGTACATCACCGCCTCGCACACCGTGTTCCTGTCCGACCAGGACCCGGACTCGGAGCACATGGTGCTGCACGAGGCCTCGCACTTCTTCCAGCACCGGCTGTACAAGGACTTCTGGCCGGCGAACATACCCAACTGCAACCCGCACTACATCAACTGGCCGTCCTCCGCGACCTGCTCCTGGACCGAGGCCTTCGCCGACGCGGCCGCCGCCTACGTGCTCGGCGACCAGCGGTTCGTGTTCCCGAACGGCGACGTCACGCCCTTCGTCGCCGCCGCCGGCTGGCAGACCGGCGACCAGGTGCAGGGCAACGTCGACATGGCGCTGCTGAAGCTCTGGAACACGGTGGACGGCAACTGGAACGGCACCATCGCCTCGCTGGGCGCGAACACGCCCACCACCTTCGCCGACTGGTTCAAGAACGTCCGGCTGGCCAGCGGCCTGTCCACCACCGGCGCGGCCCTGACCGCGCTCGACAGCAGCTCCATCAACTACGGCCCCACCGTGATCGACGACAACGGCTACCACGCGCTGACCAACGGCGCCGGCAACGCCCTGCAGCGCGGCGGCACCTGTAGCGGCAGCATCCCCTCGGTCGCCGAGTTCGCCGCGCTGGACACCTCCCGGGCCTCGCAGCGCTGGAAGTTCGCCTCCAACGGCGACGGCACCGTGCGGATCTACGACAGCTGCCTGATCCCGCTCTACCTGACCGCGCCGGCCAACGCGGGCGGCCAGATCACCCTCCAGGCCATCAACCTCGGCCAGGCCAACCAGAAGTGGACGGTCACCCAGAACGCCGTCGGCACCTACACCCTGAAGAACCCGGCCACCGGCTTCGTCCTCGACGGCGACGCCACCGCCGGCCACGCGGTCACCGCCACCACCGCCTCCACCGCGTACAGCCAGAACTGGGCGTCGGTCTTCTCCATCTACTAGACCGCCCGGAAAACGCCGAACCGCCCGGCTGCCGCATCAGCGGCAACCGGGCGGTTCTTCTGTCCTGACCGGCCGTCAGGCGGCCTTCGCCTCCGTGACGGCGGGCTTCGGCGCGGGGCCGGTGGCCTTCGGCCTGCGGAAGAAGAAGTACAGCGTCGGCACCAGGTACAGCAGCCACACCACGACCTGGACCACCGTCGGGTCGGGCTGGAAGTTGAACACGCCCTTCAGCAGGGTGCCGTACCAGCTGTCCACCGGAACGGTGGAGGAGATGTTGAAGGCCAGCTCGTGCAGGCCGGGGATCCAGCCGGCCTCCTGCAGGTCGTGCACGCCGTAGGCGAGGACGCCCGCGGCGACCACGACCAGCATGCCGCCGGTCCAGGTGAAGAACTTCGCCAGGTTGATCTTGAGCGCGCCGCGGTAGAACAGCCAGCCCAGCACCGCCGAGGTGAGCAGGCCGAGGATCGCGCCGACCAGCGGGTTCCAGCCGTCGCCGGTGGCCTGCACGGCGGTCCAGATGAACAGCGCGGTCTCCAGGCCCTCCCGGCCGACGGCCAGGAAGGAGGTGACGACCAGGGCGACGGTGCCCATCGCCAGCGCGGCGTCCAGCTTGCCCTGGAGTTCGCTCTTCAGGTGCCGCGCGGTGCGCCGCATCCAGAACACCATCCAGGTGACCAGGCCGACCGCGACGATCGACAGGGTGCCGCCGAGCGCCTCCTGCGCCTCGAAGGACAGCTGGTTGGAGCCGAACTGCAGCACCGCGCCGAACGCCATCGACAGTGCCACGGCACTGCCGACGCCGATCCACACCGGGCCGAGCCGGTCCTTGCGGCCGGTCTTCACCAGGTAGGCGATCAGGATGCAGACCACCAGGCTGGCTTCGAGGCCTTCTCGGAGGCCGATCAGGTAGTTGGCGAACACGGCGGTTCTCCTCGTGGGGGCGTGAGGGCGTGCGGGAGAGGGGGCGGGGGTCAGCCGAACAGGGTCTGGCCCCACCACTCGCCGGGCTTGCGGACCCCGGGCGGGCAGGCGAAGTGGGCGGATCCGACGTGCGTGATGTACTCGTTCAGCTTGTCGTTGGCCGCGAGCTTGGTCTGCAGCGGCACGAACGCCTTGCGGGTGTCGCGCTGGTACGCCAGGAAGAACAGGCCGGCGTCCAGCCGGCCGAGGCCGTCGGTGCCGTCCGTGAACGAGTAGCCGCGGCGCAGGATCATCAGCCCGTTGTTGCTGTCCGGGTGGGCCAGCCGCACGTGCGAGTCGGCCGGCATCGCGGACAGGTCGGGAGCGTCGCGCTCCTTCTGCTTGCCGTACGGGGCGCCTTCGATCTTGGTGCGGCCGAAGGTGTCCTCCTGGTCCTGCAGCGAGGCGCGGTCCCAGGTCTCGATGGTCATCCGGATCCGGCGGGCCACCAGGTACGAGCCGCCGGTCATCCAGTCCTGGCCGTCACCGGGCGCCACCCACACGTGCCGGGCGAGCGAGTCGGCGTCCGTCCCGGCGATGTTGTGGGTGCCGTCCTTGAAGCCCATCAGGTTGCGCGGCGTCTGGGAGTCGGGCGTGGTGGACGAGGTCTTGCCGAAACCGAGCTGCGACCAGCGGACGTTGACCACGCCCATGCCTATCCGGGCCAGGTTGCGGATCGCGTGCACCGCGACCTGCGGGTCGTCCGCGCACGCCTGGATGCAGATGTCGCCGCCCGAACGGTTCGCCTCCAGGCGGTCGCCCTTGAACTTCGGCAGGTCGACCAGCGCCTCGGGCCGCTTCGCCTTCAGCCCGAACCGGTCCTTGCCGTCCTTCTCGAACAGCGTCGGCCCGAACCCGATGGTCAGCGTCAGCCGGGACGCCGGCAGGCCGAGCGCCTCGCCGGTGTCGTCCGGCGGCGACTGCGGGACGACGCCGACCGCGCCGCCGCCGACCTCGCGGCCGCCCGTGATCGAGGCGGCCGCCTTGGTCCACTCCTTGAGCATCTTGACCAGCGCGTCGCGGTCCTCGGTGATCACGTCGAACGCGGCGAAGTGCAGCCGGTCCTGAACGGGCGTCGAGATCCCCGACTGGTGCTCGCCGTAGAACGGCACGTCCGGGGTCTGCGGCGCGGCGGCCGGAGCGTCGTCCGCCATGGTCGCCGCGGCCACCGTGCCCACGCCGGCCGCGCCGATCGCCACCCCCGCACCGGCCCAGCCGATGACGGCCCGTCGGCTGAGCCCGGCCCGCGGCTTCTCCGCGCCGCCGTCGGCGGAGACCGCCTGCTGCTCGTTCTCGACGTCCATCGTGCGTTCCCTCTCGGACATGACCTGCTCGTACCTGCTCGGACCCGACCTGCTGACAGCGCCTTAGCTTACGCTGCCCTTACTTCACCACGACGGCCGCGGCCAGCTTCGACAGCGGCTCGCTCAGCGCGTTCACGGCGTCGGAGAAGGTCTTCCGCTCCCCCTCGGTCACCTTGTCGTACGAGGTGTAGCTCCCGTCGGCCTGGCGGTACTTGGCCAGCAGCTCGGTGATCTTCTCGAACTCGGCGTCCAGGGTCTTCGACAGCACCGGGTCGCTCTCCGCGGCGACCGGCTTCAGCAGCTCGTAGGCCTGGCGGGCGCCCTCGACGTTGGCGGCGAAGTCCGACAGGTCGGTGTGGCTGTAGCGGTCCTCCTCGCCGGTGATCTTGTTCTTGGAGACCTCGTCCAGCAGCTCCTTGGCGCCGTTGGCCATGCCGGTCGGGGTGATCTCCGCGGCGGGGACGCGCTTCTGCCAGTCCTTCAGGTCGGTGACCAGCTGGGTGGCGAGGGTCTTCTCCTCGTCGCCGATCTTCCCGTCCACCCACAGCGCCTTCTCCAGGCGGTGCCAGCCGGTCCACTGCTGGCCGTCCTCGAGCGCGTCCTCGCGGGTGTCGGTCTTCGGGTCGATGTCGCCGAAGCTCTCCGCGACCGGCTCGGTCCGCTCCCAGCCCACCCGGGAGGCCGCGAACAGCGACTTCGCCTTCTCCACGTCCCCGGCGGTGATCGCCGCCGCGAACTGCTCCACCACCGGGATGGTGGCGTCGGCCTGCTCCTGGGCGTACTTGCGGTAGTCCGCGACCGCCTGGGTCAGCCGGTCGTCGGTCTTCACGGGGGCGCCGGACGCGGCGGTCACGGTGATCTTCTGGCGGATGCCGTCACCGGTCATGCCCGGCTTGCACGCCACCTCGTAGGTGCCGGCCTTGATCTCCGCGTTGATGCTCACCTTGGTGCCGGGGCCGATGTTCTCCCGCTCGGTGACGATCTTGTCGCCCTCGGCGTAGACGTAGACCTCGGTGGTCTTGTTGCCCTTGTTCGCCACGGCCAGCTCGACGTGGCCCGCCGGGAACGTCGTCCGCGACAGCTCGCACTTGCTGTCCGTCGCCGTGACCTGCACCGGGCCGCTGCCGTCCGCGGACGCCTTCCCGTCGTCCTTCTTCGAGCACCCCACCAACGCGGCACCCGCCACAGCGAGAACGAGGAAGGTCGCGGCAGTCGTACGGCGGGCGGGCATGCTCACTCCAGAGGCGAGGGAAGGGGGAAACACCAGTGCGGCACCCCTTCCGGAAATCCCGGTCGGACCGCCGCTCAGTAAGCTAAGGCATACCTTAGATCCCCCGCCACACCAGGGTCGACACCACCGTCGACACTCCGTCACCTGCCGACCCGTCGCTTTCGGTCAAATAACCTCCGGGGAACGCGAGTTGGCCATACATGTGACCGACGTCACGACGGGCCGCAGGCCGCACCGGAACGCGGGGACCGGGCCCACCGCCTTTACGCGCGACCGCCCCCGGGGCCCGAAGGCCCCGGGGGCGGTCGCTCACCGGAGGACCGGCGGATCCGCGGGTGCTACGCGGCGATCCGGTCGGCTCCCGCCCGGCGCCGCGCCCGGTACAGCAGCACGCCACCCGCGGTCAGCAGCCCGCCGCCGGCCAGGCCCGCCGCCGCCAGGGCGGTCGGCGCTCCCGTCTCCGGCAGGCCCCCGCCACCGCCACCGCCACCGTGCGGCGGAGCCGGAGGGGAGGTCGGACGGGGCGGCTTCCCGCACTCCTCCTTCTCAGGGCAGGCCGGCGAGACCGTGACGCACACCTCCACCGGCTTGCTGTGCACCGCCTCCCCCTGCGGATCGCGCGCCGACGCCGTCGCCGTGTTCGTCACGTGACCGGCCTTCGCGTCCTCCTCGGTCACCACGTACGTGCCGTGGCACGTCGTGCTCGCACCCGGCTCCAGCGTCGTCGCCTCGCACGACACCGACGCCACCCGGTCGTCGCTGACGGACACCTCCGTCAGCACCGTCGACCCGGTGTTCGTCACCGTGTACGTGTACGCCACCGTGTCACCGGGACGGACCGCCCCCGTCACCTCGGCCCGCTTCACCACCGACAGCGACGACGCGCCCGCGACCGTCTCCACCGTCACCTCGGCCGGCGGGCTGGTCACCTCACGCCCGTCGGGCCCGGTGCCGGACGCGTGGGCCGTGTTGGTCACATGCCCGGCCTTCACGTCGGCCTCGGTGACGACGTAGCTGCCGCGGCACGTGGTGCTCTGCCCCGGGTTCAGCGTCGTCGCCTCGCAGGTGACCGTCGACACCCGGTCGTCCGCCACCTTCACGCCGCTCACCACGCCCGTCCCCGAGTTGGTGACGGTGTACGTGTAGCTCACCGTCTCACCCACCCGGAACGGACCCGCACTGTCGGCCTTCTTCCGGAACCCGAGCTGACCGGCCCCCACCACCGGCACCGTCACCTCGGCCGGCGGGCTGGTCACCTCACGCCCGTCGGGCCCGGTGCCGGACGCGTGGGCCGTGTTGGTCACGTGACCGGCCTTCACGTCGGCCTCGGTGACGACGTAGCTGCCGCGGCACGTGGTGCTCTGCCCCGGGTTCAGCGTCGTCGCCTCGCACGTCACCGTCGACACCCGGTCGTCCGTCACCTTCACGCCGCTCACCGCGCCCGTCCCCGAGTTGGTGACGGTGTACGTGTAGCTCACCGTCTCACCCACCCGGAACGGACCCGCGCTGTCGGCCTTCTTCTGGAACCCGAGCTGACCGGCCCCCACCACCGGCACCGTCACCTCGGCCGGCGGGCTGGTCACCGCCTGTCCCTGCGGATCCGTGCCTTCCGCGTGCGCGGTGTTGGTGATGTGACCGGCCGTCACATCGGCGGCCGTCACCACGTACGAGCCGTAGCACAGCGTGCTCTGCCCCGGGTTCAGGACCGTGGCGTCGCACCGCACGGTGGTGATCCGGTCGTCGCGCACCGCGATGTCGTGCACCGCGGCCGTCCCGGTGTTGGTGACGGTGTACGTGTACTTCACCGTCTCGCCCAGGCGGAACGGGCCGGTGCTGTCGGCGGTCTTCTCGACGACCAGCAGCGCCCTCCCCAGGACGGGGACGGTCGCCTCGGCGGGCGGACTGGTCACCGTCTGCCCCTGCGGGTCGGTGCCCTCCGCGCGGGCCGTGTTGGTCACGTGACCGGCCTTCACGTCGGCCTCGGTGACGACGTAGCTGCCGCGGCACGTGGTGCTCTGCCCCGGGTTCAGCGTCGTCGCCTCGCACGTCACCGTCACCACGTGGTCGTCCGTCACCGTGAGGTGGTCGACGACCGCCGTACCGGTGTTGGTCACCGTGTAGGTGTAGGAGACGTGGTCACCCGCGTGGAACGGGCCGGCGCTGTCGGCCGCCTTCCGGATGGTCAGCTGCGCCGTGCCCGCGACCGGGACGGTGACCTCGGCGGGCGGGCTCTTCACCGCCTGCCCCTGCGGGTCGGTGCCCTCCGCGTGCGCGGTGTTGGTCACGTGACCGGCCGTCACGTCGGCGGCCGTCACCACGTACGAGCCGCGGCACAGCGTGCTCTGACCCGGGTTCAGCGTCGTCGTGTCGCACGTCACCGAGGAGACGCGGTCGTCCACCACGGTCAGGTTGTGCACCGCAGCCGTGCCGGTGTTGGTGACGGTGTACGTGTAGTCCACCGTCTCGCCCAGGCGGAACGGGCCCGCGCTGTCGGCCGTCTTCTCGATGACCAGCAGCCCTTCGCCGACCACCGGGACGGTCGCCTCGGCGGGCGGACTGGTCACCGTCTGCCCCTGCGGGTCGGTGCCCTCCGCGTGCGCGGTGTTGGTGACGTGACCCGCCGTCACGTCGGCGGGCGCGATCACGTACGAGCCGCGGCAGGTGGTGCTCTGCCCCGGGTTCAGCGTCGTCGCCTCGCACGTCACCACCGCCACGTGGTCGTCCGCCACCGTGAGGTGGTCGACGACCGCCGTCCCCGTGTTGGTCACGGTGTACGTGTAGGAGACGGTGTCACCGGCGTGGAACGGGCCCGCACTGTCCGCCGTCTTGCGGAGGGTCAGCTGCCCGACGCCGACCACCGTGACGGTGGCGTCGGTCGGCGGGCTCGTCACCTCGCGGCCCTGCGGGTCAGTGCCTTGCGCGTGCGCGGTGTTGGTGACGTGACCGGCCGTCACGTCCGCGGCCGTCACCACGTACGAGCCGTGGCACAGCGTGCTCTGACCCGGGTTCAGCGTGGTCAGGTCGCAGGTCACCGTGCCGATGTGGTCGTCCGTCACGGTGAGGCTGTTCACCGCGGCCGTGCCCGCGTTGGTGACGGTGTAGGTGTAGTTCACCGTGTCACCCAGCCGGAACGGGCCCGCGCTGTTCGCCACCTTCTGGAGGGTGAGCTGGGCGTCGCCCACGATGTGGATCGTGGCCTGGCCCGGGGGGCTCTGGACTGCCTGGCCCTGCGGGTCCGTGCCGTTCGCGTGCGCGGTGTTGGTCACGGAGCCGGCCGTCACGTCCGCCGCGGTGATCACGTACGTGCCGTGGCAGAACGTGCTCTGACCGGGGTTCAGGGTCGTCGTGTCGCAGGTCACCGTGCCGATGTGGTCGTCGGTCACGGTGAGGTTGTTCACCGTGGCCGTGCCCGTGTTCGTCACCGTGTAGGTGTACGGGACGGTGTCGCCCACACCGAACGGGCCCGCGCTGTCGGCCGCCTTCTCGATGACCAGCAGCGCTTCGCCGACCACGGGGACGGTCGCCTCGGCCGGCGGGCTGGTCACCGTCAGGCCCTCGGGGTCGGTGCCCTCCGCGTACGCGGTGTTGGTGACGTGACCGGCCGTCACGTCCGCGGCCGTCACCACGTACGAGCCGCGGCAGGTCGTGCTCTGGCCGGGGTTCAGCGTGGTCGTGTCGCAGGTCACCGTGGCGACGTGGTCGTCCGCGACGGTCAGATTGTGCACCGTCGCCGTACCGGTGTTGGTCACCGTGTACGTGTAGGAGACGTGGTCACCCGCGTGGAACGGGCCGGCGCTGTCGGCCGCCTTCCGGATGGTCAGCTCCGCGGTGCCCACCACCGGGACGGTCGCCACGGTCGGCGGGCTCGTCACCTGCTGGCCGAGCGGGTCGGTGCCCTCCGCGTGCGCGGTGTTGGTCACGTGACCGGCCGTCACGTCGGCGGCCGTCACCACGTACGAGCCGCGGCACAGCGTGCTCTGACCCGGGTTCAGCGTCGTCGTGTCGCAGGTCACCGAGGAGACGCGGTCGTCCACCACGGTCAGGTTGTGCACCGCGGCCGTCCCGGTGTTGGTGACGGTGTACGTGTAGTCCACCGTCTCGCCCAGGCGGAACGGGCCCGCGCTGTCGGCCGTCTTCTCGATGACCAGCAGCCCTTCGCCGACCACCGGGACGGTCGCCTCGGCGGGCGGGCTGATCACCGTCCGCCCCAGCGGGTCGGTGCCCTCCGCATGGGCGATGTTCGTCACGTGACCGGCCTTCGCGTCCTCCTCCGTCACCACGTACGAGCCGTGGCACAGCGTGCTCTGGCCCGGGAAGAGGTCCGTCACGTCGCACGACGTCACGACGATCCGGTCGTCCGCGATCGTGAGGGCGTGGACGGGTGCGGTACCGGTGTTGGTGACGGTGTACGTGTAGGGCACCTTGTCGCCCGCGTGGAACGGGCCCGCGCTGTCGGCCCTCTTCTCGATGGCCAGCACCGCCTCGCCCTCCACCGGGACGCTCGCCTCGGCGGGCGGGCTGTTGATCTCCTGGCCCTGGTCGTCGACACCGCTCGCGTGGGCGATGTTGTACACCTTGCCCAGCTCCGCATCGGCCGGCGTGACCATGTACAGACCGTGGCACAGCGTGCTCTGACCCGGGCTCAGGACCGTGATGTCGCAGGTCACTCCGGCGATGTGGTCGTCGTGCACCGTGATGTTGTGGAGCACCACCGTGCCCGTGTTGGTGACGGTGTAGGTGTAGGGCACCAGGTCGCCCACCTGGAACGGGCCGGGGCCGTCCGCGATCTTCTCGATCCCCAGCGCCCCGACGCCCTTCACCTCGGCGGTCGCCTCGGCGGGCGGCGTGACGTGCTCACTGCCGTCGGGGCCCCTGAAGGCGGCGAAGACGATGTTGGTGGTGGTCTCGGTGATGCCGGGGAGCTCGCAGAAGACCTCGTGGACGGCGCCGGGGGGCAGGTCGAACACTCCGGCCGCCGCCGCGCAGGACGGGGTGACGTCGTCGGTCAGGGTGATGCCGTTGACCTCGACCGGGCCGGGGTTGATGACGGTGATCCGCCAGAAGGCGGTCGCTCCCGGCGGGACGGTGGTCACGGGACCCCAGGGGCCCGGACCGCCGGGACCGCAGTCACCGGGCGAGTCGGAGGTGCAGACCTCCTTGACGACATTGAGGACCGGCGCGCACTCGGGGCTCGGAGCCACCTGCAGCGTCACGGTGTTGGAGGTGACCGGCGGCTGGCCGTTGGTGACGGCGGTGGCGTGGTCGGAGACGGAGGTGACGGCGCAGTCGGTCGCCACCTTGGTCTCGTAGCAGATCTGCGGGGCGTCGCCGACGAAGCCGACCTGCATCAGCGGGTGGTTGTCGGGGGTGAAGGAGCTGCCGCTGGTCAGGGTGAGGTTGGCGACCACCTGGATCGGCGAGTCGGCCACCGGGACGGACGAGATGTCCGCCGTGCCGGTCGCCGGGTCGAACGGGAAGGTGCCGACCACGGTGCCGTCGGCCGCGTACACGGTCACCGAGGACTGGGTGAAGTCGACGGTGGTCGGGTCGATGCCGATGAGGCTGACCGCTCCGTAGGACCTGACGTGCCCGGTCGCCCCGTCGCAGTAGAACGCGGCGGGGTTGACGGTGCTCTGCGCCTTGGTCTTCAGGCAGGGCGAGGCGCCGGTGACGGGGTCGAGCGTGAACAGGTAGCCGGTGTCGCCCAGGCTGTACTTGCACTGCCCGTCGTAGGCGTAGCCGTACGGGCTGGTGTTGCCGCCGTTGACGTTGGGCGGGCCGTTGACGATGCCGTTGGTGCCGTACTGGGCGCAGGGCGCCTGGGTCGTCCAGTCGTAGCAGTACGAGGTGCTGTTGAGGGTCGGCGTGTTGCCCTGGTAGATCCAGAGCGGGAACTCGGTCTCCAGGTGGCCGTTGGGGGCGGTGATCGTCAGCGGCACCTGGTAGTTCGCCTCGCCGGGGGCGGCGTTGGTGCTGACCAGGGTGGTGAGGCCGGGCGGTGCGGCGATCGGGTTGCCGGTGAGGTCGAAGCAGACGACGGTGCCGACGGCCGGGTTCACCTCCTGGTAGACGCCGCCGACGATCGTGCAGACGCCGGTGACGGCGCCGGCCGGGTTGTACATCTCGAAGACGTTGTCGGCCCGGGCGGGCGCGCTGCCGGTCGGGGTGACCACGGTCCTGGGGGTGGCCCACCCGGCGCACGCGGCGTTGGTCGACGGGTCGAAGCAGGACATCACCGTCGGCTCGGGGGCCGGTGTGTTGTCGGTGACGTAGATCTTTCCGTTGATCGTCCGCATGATGCCGGCGTAGTCGCCGCTGAACACGACCTGGCCCTCGTTGGGGGGGAGGCCGATGTCGAAGGTCCCGCAGGGCGCGTTGGCGGCGGCGTCGTAGCAGAGGATCTCGCCGGTGCCGGAGACCGCGTAGAGGAGCCCGTTCGGCGCCTGGACGACGCCGCCGACGACCAGTCCGCTGCCGGTCTGGAGGGGGGTGAAGCCGCAGCTGGCCTGGGCCTGGAGGTCGATGCAGCCGACGCCGATCAGCCCGAACGTGACCCGGCTGATCGCCGCGTAGTACAGCTTGGAGCCGATCTGCACGTAGGTCGGGGTGCGGGTGCTGCCGAGGTCGCCGGTGGTGGCGCCGGGCTCCGAGGAGTTCAGCGCCCGGGGCCAGGTCGCCGGCGTCCCGTCGGGGGCGGGGCAGGGCCCGTTGGTGAGCAGGTCGGTGCAGACCACGCTGGCCTGGTTGGAGAAGCCGTGGTGGTAGATGTTCCAGACCTCGGGCGTGGCGACGCCGTTGATCGTGGCGGTGTACAGGATGGGCGTGAAGCCGTCGCCGCCGGTGGCGGTGTTGACCGGGGTGAACGGCGGCGGGATCTGGACCACCTGGCCGGTCGCGGGCGAGGCGAGCATCGGGTTGCGGGCCTGGACGGCGTTGGTCGCGGGGCCCTGGTCGGTGCCGGTGAAGGTGGCGCCGCCGTCGGTGGACCACTGCTTGGTGAAGCCGGGCGGGGCCTGGAGCGTGCCGGGCACGTACGTCTGGCTCTCGGGGGCGCTGCCCGGTCCGCCCTGGATCACGTCGGTGATGGTGGCGTCGACCGGGACACCGTCGGGGTTGGTCGCGGAGACCACCCAGCGGACGGTGTCGCCGTGCGCGGTCTGGGTGGTGCTGCCGGTGGCGAGGTCGGTGCCGGTCTTGGACAGGGTCACGGGCTGCTGGCGGCCGGCCCGGTCGCCCGCGGCCGTGTGCGCGGCCGAGGTCGGGTGGGCGGTGGCGGGTCCGGCGAAGGAGGCCGACGCCGTGGCGAACGCGAGGGCGAGCGGCAGCAGTGCGCGGGCGACGCGGCCGCGGATCGCCGTCGGCCCGTGGCGTCCGTGTGTGCGTTCGCAAGGGGGTCGGCGACGTCTCATGACGGTTCCTCTCGGTCGGGCAGTCGGGCCACACGGAGTGACGGCGAGGGCGGCGAGGGCGGGCCGCAGCCCGCGATTCGCACACACAACGCCTATAGATGTCACTCACAGCGACCGAACAATCCGACATTCCGCCTGAAACGTCGTCAATTAACGCCAGTAGCCCATCGACCGGGCCCGCTCCCCCGCCCCGGGCCACGGTCCTTCGCACAGGCGTTCCCTGACTCGGCATCAGAGAGCTCCGGCGCGCGGAGGAGCGGGCATGGGGAAGGGGCGCGGTTCCCCGCGCCCCCGGTGGTGCCGCCCGCTGCCCGTTACGGCAGGTTGCGGGCCATCACGATGCGCTGGACCTGGTTGGTGCCCTCGTAGATCTGCGTGATCTTCGCGTCGCGCATCATCCGCTCCACCGGGTAGTCCCGCGTGTACCCGTACCCGCCCAGCAACTGCACCGCGTCCGTCGTGACCTCCATCGCCACGTCCGACGCGAAGCACTTCGCCGACGCCCCGAAGAACGTCAGGTCCCCGTCACCGCGCTGCGACTTCGCCGCCGCCGCGTACGTCAACTGCCGCGCCGCCTCCAGCTTCATCGCCATGTCCGCCAGCATGAACTGCACGCCCTGGAACTCCGCGATCGCCTTCCCGAACTGCTTGCG
>NZ_JBHWDS010000019.1:0-142871 GCF_042734615.1 Kitasatospora sp. NPDC059646 | reverse complement strand
GTTGACTTTTGGCACGCTGTTGAGTTCTCAAGGAACGGACGCTTCCTTCGAGCCGCATTCCTGCGAACCCTCCGGGCGCTTCGTTCTTTCGTGTTCCCAGCTTATCAGAGGTTTTCTCCACCGTTTCACCGGTGTTTCCTCGAACTCGCTTTCGTTCGCCCCTCTCGGTGCGACTCCGGAACTGTACGGGGATCGGCTGCCGCAAAGCAAATCCGCCCCCGCACACGATCGGTGCGGGGGCGGACGAGGGGCGCGGGGCGTCCCGGGAGGTCAGCGGACCTCGGTGATCTCGGGGCCGCGCGAGAAGGGGTCGATGTTGCCGCCCGCGTAGGGCGACTCCGGGTCGGCGGGGGCCGCGGCGCCGTCGGCGACCATCTGGGCGTCCTCGGGGAGCTTGAGCACGATCGGGTCGCGGGGGGCCATGGGGGCCTCGCCGCGGACCACGACGGTCTGCCGGAAGACCTCTTCGAGCAGGCCGGCCATCTCGGGCTGGACCGCGGCCTGGCCGGAGATCACGCCGCGGAGGAACCAGCGGGGTCCGTCGCAGCCGACGAAGCGGACCAGCTGGACGCCCTGGGTGCCGTCGGGGAGCTGCACCGGGACCTGGGCGCGGAGGTGCCAGCCGAGCGAGCCCTCCTCTTCCTCGATGGCGCCGCCCTGGCTGGTGATGCCGTTGGCGATCTCCTCGCGGACCTCGCCCCAGATGCCCTCCGACTTGGGGGCGGCGAAGGCCTGGAGCTGGATGGCGCTGTTGCCGAGGACCAGGGTGGCGGCGACGATCGCGTCCCCGGCCACCTCGACCCGGAGTTCCATGCCCTCGACGCCGGGGACCAGCAGGCCTCCGAGGTCGACGCGGCCCTCTCCGGGCTTCTCCAGCTCGGAGATGTCCCACGGCCCGTCCGGGCGCGGGGCCGGCGGCAGGCCGACCCGGTCGGCCGGGTCGAGTTCGGTGTCGTTGCCGTCCTCGTTCTCGACGGAACCCTCGACGTCATCGGCCGTCTCGTCGGCGCTGATGGCGTCCTCGGCGAGCTGCTCGACAGCGTCCTCGCTCTTGCGACGACGGAACACGGTCACTGTCCTTCCCGGTCCAAGACCGAATCCAAGACCGAACGCGAATATCTGCTAACTGCTACCCATCGGACCGGCCGAAAACCGCTGCAACTGCATCGCTTCCACCCGCTCGTCGTGCTGCCCGGCGGAGCCGAGACCGCGGCGCATGCTAGACCGCGGCGTGACCGCCGGTCGAGCCGAACCCGCCTTCGGCACGGACCGAACCCGGGAGTTCACCCACTTCGTGGAAGCGGGCCTTCTCGACCTGCTGGATGACCAGCTGGGCAATTCGGTCGCCTCGCTTGAAGTTGACCGGCTCCCGAGGGTCCAGGTTGACGACGATCACCTTGATCTCACCACGGTACCCGGCATCGACCGTCCCCGGGGCGTTCACCAGTGCAACTCCGCAGCGGACCGCGAGACCGGAGCGGGGGTGCACGAACGCGGCGTAGCCGTCCGGTAGCGCAATGGAGATGCCGGTGGGGAGCAGGGCCCGTTCGCCGGGCTGGAGTTCGGCGTCGACGGTGGTGCGCAGGTCGGCGCCGGCGTCGCCGGGGTGCTCGTAGGCGGGGAGCGGGATCTCCGGGTCGAGGCGGCGGATCAGGATGTCGACGGGCTGGCGGACGGGGTCGGTCACGGGTTCACCTCGAAGGCTCGGGCGCGTTTGATCAGGTCCGGGTCGTCCAGGACCTTCTGCACGTCCTCGGGGCGGCCGTGCGTGGTGAAGTGTTCCAGCTTCACCTGGATGAACAGTGCCTGTGCGCGGATCGCGACCGGTCCGTCGGGGCCCCCGATGCGGCCCTCGGCGGCGCTGTAGACCTTGCGGCCGTGGACACCGGTCACCCGTGCGTGGATGTGCAGGACGGAGTCCACGGGGACGGGCTGGACGAAGTCGGTCTCCAGCCGACCGGTGACGGCGGGGGCGGCGAGCAGCCAGTTGAGGGTGCCGAGGGTTTCGTCCATGGCGGTCACCAGGACGCCGCCGTGGGCCAGGCCGGGGCCGCCCTGGTGGGCCGGCTTGACGGTGAACTGCGCGGTGACGTCGAGCTCCTCGCCGGCGACGGCGGTGAGCTGGAGGCCGTGCGGGTGGTGCGGGCCGCAGCCGAAGCAGTCGTCGTAGTGGGAGCCGATGACGGTCCCGGGGGCGGGAGCGTACGGGGAGCGGGCCGGCAGCACGGCGTCCGCGGGCGGGGTGGTGGGGGTCGATCCGTTCACAGCGGCGACCCTACCTGTCAGTAGCTTTCCGGGACAGGCTCGCCGAGGGGCCCCGGCCGCCGGGTGCCGCGTGTGCTGCGCCCACAATGGAGGCATGTACGAGGAACGTCTCACCGTCCCGCGGTCCTGGTGGCTGCTGCCCGTGGCGCTCGGGCTCTCGCTCGGGTTGATCCTGCTCCGGTTCAGCGGGCTGGGTGCCCTGATCGGGCTGGTCGTGGGGGTGGCCGCCGGTGCGGCGGCCCTGAGCAGCTACGGCTCGGCGCGGATCCGGGTGGTGCAGGGATCGCTGGTGGCCGGGCAGGCCCGGATCCCGGTGAGCGCGCTGGGCGAGGCCGAGGTGCTGAACCCGAAGGAGGCGACGGCCTGGCGTTCGGTGAAGGCCGATCCGCGGGCGTTCATGCTGCTGCGCAGCTACGTGCCGACGGCGCTGAAAGTCGCGGTGACGGACCCGGCCGACCCGACGCCGTACCTGTACCTGTCGACCCGGTCGCCGCAGCGGCTGGCGGACGCGCTGGGCGAGGCTGCGGGCGGCCGGAGCCGCTGACCCGCCGGGACGCGGAACGCCGAAAGGGACGGCCCCACCAGCGTGGGGCCGTCCCTTTCGGCTTGTCTGCGAGCACTGCGGGTGCAGGCGCGCGGTTCGCGCACTGCCGGGTGCGACCGCTCGGGACGGTCGCTGCTTCTGCCTCCGGCCTCGCTGCTCAAGGCCGGACGGGGCGGCGTACCGGGCCGGCGGAGGGGTGTCGCCCGCCCGGGCCAGTGCCGCTCCGTTTTCAGGCGCCGCAGTCCCGGCAGATCGGCTGGCCGTTCTTCTCGCTGTACAGCTGGCTCCGGTGGTGGACCAGGAAGCAGCTCATGCAGGTGAACTCGTCGGCCTGCCGGGGCAGCACGCGGACCGAGAGCTCCTCGTTGGAGAGGTCGGCGCCGGGAAGCTCCAGACCTTCGTTCGCGTCGTACTCGTCGACGTCGACGGAGCTGGAGGCCTTCTCGTTCCGGCGGGCCTTCAGTTCCTCGATGCTGTCCTCGTTGAGGTCGTCATCGGTCTTGCGTGGGGTGTCGTAGTCCGTTGCCATGTTTCGCTCTCCCCCTTTGGGTGTGTGCGGTATCTCCAGCGCACGTAACGCCTGGGGGGCCGGTCTTGTGCCCGACCCGAGGCCGAGATTGTGCCTTACTTCAAGCCCCGTTACTCAATCGACACCCGGCCCGAGGCCCGTTGAGGTGATCGAACAGGGCTCGAACGGGGTCCACCGTGTGGGTGAACCGGTCGGGGACGGGAGCCGGTGATCGTGACGTTGGGTGCCCGCCGCCCGGCGATCGGGGCCCGAACTCGGCGGCGGGGGCCGGTTCTTGACGAAGGGTCGAGTGGACGGCGACCGCCCGGCGCGATGACTCAGCGCTACCGACCCACCCGAACGGGTGATCACTCCGCCGGGTGGCGCGAAGGGGCCGCACGGCGGAGTGTGATGTTCGTCACATTGGGCGCGACTCCGGGCTTTTCCCGTGAAAACGGGCCTTTCGACCCGGCCGCGCGCGGTCGGATTGTCCGCATACCGACCGGAATCGAACAGCGGCCGTCCGTGCCCGAGCGGTCCGTGCGACCGGCGGTCCGGGCGGGGGTGCGATGGCCGGCGCGGCCTCGAACGGGCCCCGACGGGCCCTCGTCGCGGCGCTTCGGAGTCAGCCCTTGGCGGCGGCCGCGGCCGCGCGGCGGGCCAGCAGTGCGGCCTGGCGCTCGTCGAAGCGGGTGGCCTGGGTGTTCAGGCCGTCCAGGAAGGCGCCCAGCTCGTCCTGGGCCTGCTGGCCGACCGGGCCGAGGCCGGAGACCTCCATGACCTTCAGGTGGCGCAGCACGGGCTGCAGCACGTCGTCGTGGTGGATCCGCAGGTTGTAGATGCCGCCGATGGCGATCTGGGCGGCCGAGCGTTCGAAGCCGGGCATCCCATGGCCGGGCATCCGGAAGTTGATCACCACGTCGGCGATGGCGCGCATGGTCTGGTCGGGGGCGATCTCCAGGGCGGCCTTGAGCAGGTTCCGGTAGAAGACCATGTGCAGGTTCTCGTCGTTGGCGATCTTGGCCAGCAACTGGTCGCAGAGCGGGTCGCCGGAGTGGTGGCCGGTGTTGCGGTGGGCGATCCGGGTGGCGAGTTCCTGGAAGGCGACGTAGGCGACGGACTGCAGCATGCTGTGCGCGTTGTCGGACTCGAAGCCGTCGGACATGTGCGCCATCCGGGCCCGCTCCAGCTCGACCGGGTCGACGGCGCGGGTGGCCAGCAGGTAGTCGCGGATCGCTATGCCGTGCCGGCCCTCCTCGGCGGTCCAGCGGTGCACCCAGGTGCCCCAGGCGCCCTCGCGGCCGAACATGCTGGCGATCTCGTGGTGGTAGCTGGGGAGGTTGTCCTCGGTCAGCAGGTTGACCACCAGGGAGATCCGGGCCAGCGGGGTGACCTTCGACTGGTCGAGGGACCAGGCCTCGCCGCCGAGCACGCCGTCGAAGTCCCGCCCCTGGCTCCACGGCACGTACTCGTGCGGCATCCACTCCTTGACCGCCTTGAGGTGGCGGTCGAGCTCGGTCTCCACGACCTCTTCGAGCGCGAGGATCAGCCTGGCGTCGGTCCAGGCGGTCGTGGCGGTGCGCTGCACGGGGGCGATGGTCACGGCGGTTGCTCCTGCGGCTGTGCGGGCGGACCTACGGCTCCGTAGGTTACGACACCGTAAGTTGTTGCGGGCGCAAATGACAAGCCGCCCCTGTCCAGCGCTTATGTCGTTCCGACATGGCTGGGCAGGGGCGGCTGGGAGCGTTCGGGCCGGGGCGCGGCCGCGGGAAAACGCCGTGGGCGGGCGCAGACGGCCCGGGGGCGGCCGGGCGGCTAAGGGATGCGGACCTGGATGCGCAGGCCCCCTCCGGGGCGGGCAGTGGCCTCCAGGGTGCCTCCGTGGGCGCGCACCACGGAGCGGACGATCGACAGGCCGAGGCCGACGCCCTTGTCGCTGCGGGTGCGGTCGGTGTTCTTCAGCCGGCGGAACGGCTCGAAGATGTGGTCGAGCTCGTAGCCGGGAACCACCGGCCCGGTGTTGCTCACCACCAGTTCGCCGCCCCCGCCGCGGACCGCCGCGGTGGTGATCTCCACCCAGCCGCCGGGGCTGTTGTAGCGGACGGCGTTCTGCAGCAGGTTGAGCGCGATCCGCTCCAGCAGCACCCCGTTGCCGTGGGCGGGCGCGGCGGCCAGGTCGGGGCGCAGCTCGACCTCGCGGTTGCCGGCCTCCGGGCGGATCTGCTCCAGCGCGCGCTGGGCGACCTCGGCGAGGTCGACCGGCCGGCGCTCGGTCAGCTCGTTCTCGCTGCGGGCGAGCAGCAGCAGACCCTCGACCAGCTGTTCGCTGCGCTCGTTGGTGGCCAGCAGGGTCTTGCCGAGCTGCTGCAGATCGGGCGAGGTGTTCGGGTCGGAGAGCTGTACCTCCAGCAGGGTCCGGTTGATCGCCAGCGGGGTGCGCAGCTCGTGCGAGGCGTTGGCGACGAACCGGTGCTGGGAGTCGAAGGCGCGGTCGAGGCGCTCCAGCATCTCGTCGAAGGTGTCGGCGAGTTCCTTGAGCTCGTCGTCCGGGCCGTCCAGGTTGATCCGGCGGTGCAGGTCGGAGCCGGCCACCTCGCGGGCGGTGCGGGTGATCCGGCCGAGCGGGTGCAGCACCCGGCCGGCCACCGTGTAGCCGACCGCGAAGGCGATCACGGCCAGGCAGACCAGGGCGGTGAGCGCCTTGCGCAGCAGGGTCGAGAGCGCCTCGCTGCTGCGGGTGGCCTGGAAGTTCGCCAGCCACCGGTCGAGGTCGGCCTGGTTGGTCAGGTTGGTGCCGTCGTAGGCCCGCAGGGTGACGCCCTGGCCGAGGGTGAAGTGCGGCACCAGGTCGGTCTGGAACGCCGAGCGGACGAAGTAGTACATCAGCAGCAGCAGGACCACCCCGGCCATCAGGAACATCCCGCCGTAGAGCAGGGTGAGCCGGATCCGGATGGTGGGCCGCAGCGAGAGCCAGGCGAACAGGCCGTCGCCGGGGCGGTAGGCGTCGTCGTCGCGGCCGTTCGGGCGCGGCGGGTGGTTCGGACGCGGGGGCACCTGGCCCGGGCCCGGGGCGGGCGCGCCGGGGGCCCCGCCGGGGAGTGGCGGGGTGGTCATGGCCGGAAGTCCTCTCAGACGAGGGTGGGGGTTGCGACGGGTCGGGGGTCAGACCCGGTAGCCGGAGCCGGGGACGGTGACGATCACCGGCGGGTCGCCGAGCTTGCGACGGAGCGTCATCACGGTGACCCGTACCACGTTGGTGAACGGGTCGGTGTGCTCGTCCCAGGCCTTTTCGAGCAGCTGCTCGGCGGAGACCACGGCGCCGCCGGCCCGCATCAGGACCTCCAGCACGGCGAACTCCTTGGGGGCCAGCTGGACCGGCCTGCCGTCCCGGATCACCTCGCGGCGGCCCGGGTCGAGGCTGATCCCGGCGCGCTCCAGCACGGGCGGCAGCGGGACGGTGGCGCGGCGGCCGAGGGCGCGGACGCGGGCGACCAGCTCGCTGAACGCGAAGGGCTTGGGGAGGTAGTCGTCGGCGCCGATCTCCAGGCCCTCGACGCGGTCGCTGATGTCCCCGGAGGCGGTGAGCATGATCACCCGGGTGGCCAGGCCCTGTTCGACGACGCGTCGGCAGACGTCGTCGCCGTGCACCAGGGGGAGGTCCCGGTCGAGCACCACCACGTCGTAGTCGTTGACGGCGATCCGCTGCAGCGCGGCCTCTCCGTCGTAGACGACGTCGACCGCCATGGCCTCCCGGCGCAGACCGGTGGCGACGGCCTCGGCGAGCAGCTGCTCGTCCTCGACGACGAGTACCCGCACGGTGTTTCCCTTCTCCTGGAGCGGCCCAGGCCGTGCTGCCCGTGCGGGCCGTGGTGCGCCGGGCGCGGATCCGGACAGGCGGATCCGACGGTGCCTCCATCCTGCCTGGTCGCGCGGTAAAGCAGTGATAAGTCCGGTGCGCCGGTGGCGAAAACGGAGCCGCCGGATGCCGGTTGGACTGTGACTCGGGCAACTTTCCGGTGAGTTGAGGTTTCCCGGCCCGGGCGGTGGGGAGGACACGTGCACACCGTGATGCCGCCGCCCTGCGGCCCATCGCGGCCACCCGCCGAGTGCCCCATCCGCACCGGCCCGGGATCGAGAGCCACCGGGTCGCGGCCCACGCGCCGCCCGAGCACCCGACCGGATCCTGCACCGGTCGTCGGGTGCCCGTCCGGGGTTCATCCGATGCCGAGTCGGGGGGTTGACTCGGGCCGTGCCCGTCCGACACAGGAAAAGGGGGCCCGTATGGACGCCTTCACCGCCGGAATCCTTCAGCGGATCAAGAACGCCGAGCAGGATCTGCACCGCGCGATCGAGTCCGGGGACGAGTTCCTGGCCGAGGTCGAGCAGTCCGAGCTGGAAGACCTCCAGCGCCTCGCCGCCGAACACGGCGTGGACCCGGTGCTCGGTACGCACCGCTCCGCTGCCTGATCCCCTCCCAGCACAGGCGAGCCCTGGCACGGTCCCCCGTGCCGGGGCTTTTCGCTGTCCGCGGGCCGGTCAGTCGTGCCAGGCGCCGAGTTCCTCCAGCCGGGTCTGCAGCGGCTCGAACACGCCGGGCGGGGCGGCGACGGTGAGTTCGCCGTCGGCGGGCAGGCCGGGGCGGGAGCCGGTGAGCGCGCCGGCCTCCCGGGCGATCAGCAGGCCGGCGGCGCGGTCCCAGGGGGCCAGGCCGCGTTCGAAGTAGCCGTCGAAGCGGCCGGCGGCCAGGTCGCACAGGTCGACGGCGGCGGCACCGGCCCGGCGGATGTCGCGGACCTCGCCCATCAGCGCGTGCAGCACCTCGGCCTGGTGCACGCGGCGCTCGCGCAGGTAGCCGAAGCCGGTCGCCACCAGCGCCTGTCCCCAGGCCGGGGCGGGACGGACGGCCAGCCGGCGGCCGTTCACGGACGCGCCGCGGCCGCGCACCGCCTGGAACAGTTCGCCGCGGGCGGGCACCGCGACCACGCCTACGACCGCTTCGCCGTCCAGCTCGGCGGCCACGCTGACCGCCCAGGAGGGCAGCCCGTACAGGTAGTTGACGGTGCCGTCGAGCGGGTCGACCACCCAGCGGACGCCGCTGGTGCCGGGGTGGTCGGCGCCCTCCTCGCCGAGGTAGCCGTCGTCGGGGCGGCGGGCCGAGATCAGTTCCAGCACCAGCTTCTCGGAGGCGAGGTCCATCTCGGTCACCACGTCCACCGGGCTGCTCTTGGTGGCGGCCACCCCGAGGTCCTCGGGCCGGCCGTCGCGGAGCAGGTCGCCGGCCCGGGTGGCGGCCTCGACGGCGGTGGCGAGCAGTTCGTCCAGCAGGGCGTCGGTCACGGTTCGGTTCCTCCGGGTTCAGGCTTCGGCGGCGGCGGGGCGGGGCGCGCGGGGGTTGGGGCAGCAGGCGGTGGCGCACACGTCGTGGCTGGGGCCGAGGGCGCCCAGGGCGCAGCGGGTGACCGGCTCGCCGCGGCGGACGGCGGCCCGTTCCAGGACGAGGTCGCGGACGGCGGCGGCGAACCGCGGGTCGTCGCCGACGGTGGCGGCCCGGGCGACCGGCAGGCCGAGTTCGGCGGCCTTGGCCACCGCCTCGGTGTCCAGGTCGTACTTGACCTCCATGTGGTCGGAGACGAAGCCGATCGGGACCATCACCACGGCCTCGGCGCCGTCGGCGTGCTGGGCCGCCAGGTGGTCGCAGATGTCCGGTTCCAGCCAGGGGATGTGCGGGGCGCCGCTGCGGCTCTGGTAGACCAGCTGCCAGGGCCGGTCGGTGACGCCGGTGCGCTCGGCGACCGCGTCGGCGATCAGCCGGGCGACGTCCAGGTGCTGGGCGACGTACGCGCCGCCGGGGGCGCCGCGGGCCGGGTCGTCGGGGGCCCCGGAGGTCTCCGCCATGGCGGTCGGGATGGAGTGGGTGGTGAACGCCAGCCGGGCGTTCTCCCGTACGCCGTCGGGGAGTTCGGCGAGCGCGGCGAGGGTGGCGTCGATCATCGGCCGGACGAAGCCGGGGTGGTTGTAGAAGTGCCGGAGCTTGTCGACGGTCAGTTCGGGGCGGCCTTCGGCGGCCAGGAGGGCGAGCGCGTCGGCGAGGTTCTCCCGGTACTGGCGGCAGCCGGAGAACCCGGCGTAGGCGCTGGTGGCCAGGACCAGGACCCGGCGGTGCCCGTCGTCGGCGATCTCGCGCAGGGTGTCGACCAGGTACGGGGCCCAGTTCCGGTTGCCCCAGTACACCGGCAGGTCGAGGCCGTGCTCGGCGAAGTCCTTGCGGAGGGCCGCCAGCAGGGCGCGGTTCTGCGCGTTGATCGGGCTGACCCCGCCGAACAGGAAGTAGTGCTTGCCGACCTCGGTCAGCCGCTCCTTCGGGATGCCCCGTCCCCGGGTGACGTTCTCCAGGAAGGGCACCACGTCCTCGGGGCCCTCCGGCCCGCCGAAGGACAGCAGCAGCAGCGCGTCGTACGGCGCGGGGTCGGTGGAGGTGCGCGTGTCGGACATGCTCCGATCCTGCCACCCGTGGCGGCGCGGTCGGTGCACGGCTTCCGGCGGCGGGTGTCCGGATTATCCCGGGTGCGGACGATGGATCACGGTTCGTAAGCTGTCAGGGCGACAGTTGTGCCTTACCACTGTGCTTCGGCTGTCCTGCCCCCGTGCCGCACCCGTCCGACGGAGCCCCCGTGCTGTCCAGCTACCGCCAGATCTTCGCCGCCCCCGGCAGTCTGGCCTTCTCGTCCTCCGGGCTGATAGCCCGCCTGCCGATCTCGATGACCGGGATCGGCACCGTCACCATGCTCGCCGAGATGAAGGGCACCTTCTGGCTCGGCAGCGCGCTGTCGGCCACCCTCGCGGTCTCCGCCGCGGTGCTCGGACCGTGGATCTCCCGGCTGGTCGACCGGCACGGCCAGCGCCGGGTGGCGCTGCCCGCCACCCTGGCCACCGTGCTGGCCGCGGCCGGCCTGCTGCTCGGCGCCCGGACCGGCCTGCCCGACTGGACGCTGTTCCTGTTCGCGGCCGGCATGGGCGTGATGCCCAGCACCGGTTCGATGGTCCGCGCCCGCTGGGCGCACCTGTACCGGGACGAGCCGCCGAAGCTGCACACCGCGTACTCCTTCGAGGCGGTGGCGGACGAGATCTGCTTCATCGTCGGCCCGATCCTCGCGGTCTCGCTGGCGACCACGCTGTTCCCCGAGTCGGGCGTGCTGCTGGCCGGGGTCTTCCTGGTGGTCGGCGTCCTGCTGTTCACCGGCCAGCGGCGCACCGAGCCTCCGGTGCATCCGGCCGCGCACCATTCGGGGCCGAGCGCGATCGCCAACCGGGGCCTGCAGATCCTGGTGATGACGCTGGTCGCCACCGGCGGCGTGTTCGGCTCGGTCGAGGTGGTCACCGTCGCGTTCGCCAAGGCCCAGCAGCACACCGGCGCGTCCGGTCCGGTGCTCGCCGTGTACGCGCTGGGCTCCTGCCTGGCGGGCGCGGTGTTCGGCACGCTGAAGCTGACCGGTTCGATGGCCCGCCGCTTCCTGGTGGGGGTGACGGTGATGGCCGTCGGCATGGTGCCGTTGATCCTGGCCGCCGAGCTGATGCACGGCACCGCCGCGCTGGTGGGCGTCGGCGCCGCGCTGTTCCTGTCCGGGCTGGCCATCTCGCCGACGCTGATCACCGCGATGGCGCTGGTCGAGCGCCTGGTCCCGGCCGCCCAGCTGACCGAGGGGATGACCTGGACGACCACCGGTCTGGCCCTCGGCGTGGCGGTCGGCTCCTCGGTGGCCGGCCTGGTGGTGGACGCGAACGGCGCCGCCGCCGGCTACTGGGTGCCGGTGGCCGCCGCGGGGTTCGGGGCGCTGGCCGCGTACGCCGGGATGGGCCGGCTGCGCCGGCAGCTGGCCGCGGTCGAGCAGCAGGCGCCCGCGCCGGAGGCCGTCGCCCCCTAGGCTCGACGATGTGAGCTTCCCTCACGTTGGGACCGTCGGACCATGGACCGGCCGGTGCGCAGTGACTACGCTCCCCCTACCCACCGGTAGAACCGGCAGGCGGGACGCGCGAGCGGGAGGGCTCTGGAGATGACCGAGGTCTGGCGGAACTGGGCGGGGAACCAGAGCGCGCGGCCCGCGCAGGTCACCGCGCCGGGCACGGTCGAGGAACTGGCCGCGGTGGTCCGGGCGGCGGGCGAGGCCGGCCGCCGGGTGAAGGCGGTCGGCTCGGGCCACTCGTTCACCGCGATCGCCGCGGCCGGCGACGCCGTGCTGGTGCGCCCGGACCGGCTGACCGCGGTCCGCGGGATCGACCGCGCCGCCGGCACCGTCACCGTCGAGTCCGGCCTGCCGCTGAGCCGGCTGAACCGGCTGCTGGCGGCGGCCGGCCTGTCGCTGACCAACATGGGCGACATCGAGGTGCAGACGGTGGCAGGCGCCACCAGCACCGGCACCCACGGCACCGGCCGGGACTCCGGTTCGCTGGCCGCGCAGATCGAGGCGGTGGAGATCGTCCTCGCCGACGGCACCGTGCGGAACTGCTCCGCCACCGAGAACCCCGAGCTCTTCCAGGGCGCCCGCCTGGGCCTCGGCGCGCTCGGCGTGGTCAGCGCGCTGACCTTCGCGGTGGAGCCGATGTTCCTGCTCGCCGCGCACGAGCAGCCGATGGGCTTCGACGAGGTGCTGGACCGCTTCGACGACCTGACGGCCGTCAACGAGCACTTCGAGTTCTACTGGTTCCCGCACACCGACCGCTGCTCGACCAAGCGCAACAACCGCAGCCAGGGGCCGGCCGCGCCGCTGCCGAGGTTCAAGGCCTGGCTGGACGACGACTTCGTCTCCAACACGGTGTGGGAGGGCGCCTGCCGGGTGGGCCGGGCGTTCCCCGGCGCGATCCCCGCCATCGCGCAGGTCGCCAGCCGCGCCTGGTCGGAGCGCCGGTTCACGGACCAGGCCTACAAGGTGTACACCAGCCCCCGCAAGGTCCGCTTCATCGAGATGGAGTACGCGGTGCCGCGCGAGGCGGCGACCACCGTGCTGCGCGAACTGAAGGCGCTGGTGGAGCGCTCCGACTGGCGGATCAGCTTCCCCGTCGAGGTGCGGGTCGCCCCGGCGGACGACCTGTGGCTGTCCACCGCGAACGGCCGGGACACCGCCTACATCGCCGTCCACCTGTACCGGGGCACCCGCGAGACGAACTACTTCACCGAGGTGGAGAAGCTGATGACGGCCCACCGGGGCCGCCCGCACTGGGGCAAGCTGCACACCCGCGACGCCGAGTACCTGTCCGCCGTCTACCCGCACTTCGGCGACTTCACCGCGCTGCGCGACAAGGTCGACCCGGACCGCCGGTTCGCCAACGACTACCTGCGCCGGGTGCTCGGCGACTGACCCGCCGTCAGCCGGTGGGCGCCGCCCCGGGCTCGGGGGCGCCCTCGGCCGGGGCGGGCGAGGCCTCCCCGGTGGCGGCCGGGGAGCCGCCGGCGCCGGGCGAGGCCGTCGGCTCGGGCGTGGCGGACGGGCGGGCCGAGGTGCTGGGCGCGGGCGAGCCCGAACTCCCGGACGAGGGACGGCCGCTCGGCCCGGACCGGGACGGCTCGCCGCTGGGCGAACTCGCCGGCGCGGGCTGCTTCCCGTCCTCCTTGCCGCCGTGGTCGCCCTGGCCGCCGGACGGGCGGGACGGGTTGAACGAGGTGCCGCTGCCGTCCTGACCGGTGGTGATGTTGTGCAGCGGCTTTCCGGCGGCGAGTTCCACCGCGACGATCGGCACCATCGCAATGGCGAACACCAGTGCGGATGCCGCCGCGTAGGACTTCCACGTCCAGCGGCGTTTCGCCCGCACCAACCTGGGCGCGTTCCACTCCTGGCTGATTCCGCCCTCCGGAGCCGGCCGCGGACGGGCCGCCGGAGCGGATTCGGCGCCGCGTTCCACCGCGTTGCGCAGTTGTTCCCCGGTGCGTTTGAAGAGGTGCTGGAACACCGCGCTTCCGGTCGTCGCCCCCACCGAGACGACGGCCGCACCGAGTATCGTTCCGTACACTCCGAGTTCCGAGGCGAGTACCGCACCGACCACCGTCGCCAGCGCACTCGCCGCGACCTGAGTGACCGTCAGATCAAGCCGTCTGCGCTCGCCCTTCTCCTCGGCCGAGGCCGCTCCGTGCGCGAACTGCTCCCTCTGCTGCGGCATCCCGGTCCCTCGGTCGGCGTGTCGGAATTTTGAACAAGTCTCTCCATCTTGCCCAAAGAAGGACACAAGGGTCGAAAATCCGGTTCCTACCGGTCGATATATGTGAAGATGATCACCGTCCGCCGATCACCGGCCGTCCTATGGGGTGCTCGCTCGTGAGATTCCGATGATTCGCGGGAGACTTGAGCGGCGAGCCGCCCCTGTGGATGCCACGAATGGAGTACTGTTCGTGGAGCCTGAGCCTTCGGTCCCGCCTGTCGACACTCCGTCAGACGACGGCCCGGGCGCCCGGGTGCGATGTCGACCGTCGACGTGGCAAACAGGCAACCGTGCCACAGTGGCGCGCCCGGGCGAAAGCCCGACACGCCGGGTAACTCTGCAAGGTTGTGGCCACTCGCCAGCGGGCAGGCCACACTCAGTACGGGAGCAGCGACGCAGGTGACGTCGGCAGGCACCACCCGGGAGGTAACCGTGCCCGAACTGCGCGTCGTGGCCGTCAGCAACGACGGCACACGGCTGGTGCTCAAGGCTGCCGACAGCACGGAGTACACCCTTCCCATCGACGAACGGCTGCGCGCCGCCGTCCGGGGTGACCGACCGCGGCTCGGCCAGATCGAGATCGAGGTGGAGAGCCACCTCCGCCCGCGCGACATCCAGGCGCGGATACGAGCAGGCGCCTCCGCCGAGGAGGTCGCCCAGGCCGCCGGCATCTCGGTCGAACGCGTCCGCCGCTTCGAGGGTCCGGTGCTGGCCGAGCGCGCCTTCATGGCCGAGCGGGCCCGCAAGACGGCGATCCGCCGCCACGGCGAGTCCACCGGCCCCCAGCTCGGCGAGGCCGTCGCCGAGCGCCTCGCGCTGCGCGGCGCCGAGAAGGACACCGAACGGTGGGACTCCTGGCGCCGCGACGACGGCACCTGGGAAGTCATCCTCGTCTACCGCGCCGAGGGCGAACACCGCCGTGCCGCCTGGTCCTACGACCCGCCGCGGCGGCTGGTGCAGCCGAACGACGACGAGGCGCGCGCCCTGATCGGCGAGAACGTCGAACGCGAGGAGGACTCGGTCTTCCCGTTCATCCCGCGGATCGCCCGCCTCCCCCAGGAGCGCCCGGCCCGCCCGATGATCGAGCGGCCCTCCGCCGACCGCATCATGCAGGTGCGCGAAGCCCGTGAGGCCCGCGAGGCCGTCGCCGCGGTCTCCCCCGAACGGGACTCCCTCACCAGCCTGTTGGACGTCGTGCCGTCCTACCGCGGCGACCTGACCCCGGTCGGGCCGAGCGTGGAGACCGCGGTCACCGAGGAGCCCGAGGAGATCGAGGAGTCCGCGAGTGCGCCTGCGGCGAGCGTCGGCGCGGGCTCCGCGTACGCGGACATCCTGATGCCCCGCTCGGTCTCCCCGCACCGCGACCGCATGGTCGGCGCGACCGACCGCCAGGCGGAGGCGGACGGCGTCCGCCCCGGCCGGCGGGCGACGGTGCCGAGCTGGGACGAGATCGTTTTCGGATCGCGGCGCAAGAAGCCCGAGTAACGGGCTTCGCAGGGGCTCGTTGGGGGTTACCCCCCCGCCCGATGGGGCCGGGAGGGGGAGAACGGCGGGGCCGGGAGGTGCCCCCAGGAGCCCCTGGGTTTCACACCCACGGGCCCCGGGGTCGATCACCCCACGGCGGCGGAGTTCTCGGGGTTCGCCGACCACTCGCTCCAGGAGCCCGGGTAGAGCGCGGCGCCTTCGTGGCCCGCGACTTCGAGGGCGAGGAGCTGGTGGGCGGCGGTGACGCCGGAGCCGCAGTAGACGGCCGTGCGGGCGGGGTCGGTGACGCCGAGGGCCGCGAACCGGCGGGCCAGGTCCGCGGCCGGGAGGAAGCGCCCGTCCGCGGCGAGGTTCTCCGTCGTGGGGGCGGAGGTCGCGCCGGGGATGTGGCCGGCCCGGGGGTCGATGGGCTCGGTCTCGCCGCGGTAGCGTTCGCCCGCCCTCGCGTCCAGCAGCAGTCCGGTGCGGCCGAGTTCCGCGGCGCCGGCGGCGTCGACGGTGGGCAGGTGGCCGGGCGAGACCTTGAAGTCGCCGTCGCCGGGGGCGGGCGTGTCGGTGGTGACCGGCTGCCCGGCGGCGAGCCACGCCGCGAGGCCGCCGTCGAGGACGCGGACGTCGGGGTGGCCGGCCCAGCGGAGCAGCCACCAGGCGCGGGCGGCCGACAGCGAGGGTCCGGCGTCGTAGGCGACGACGGGGCGGTGGGCGGCGACGCCGGCCCTGCGCAGCGCGGTGGCGAGGCGCTCGGGGTCGGGCAGCGGGTGGCGGCCGGCGGCGCCGGGCGGGTCGGCGAGCTCGTGGTCGAGGTCGAGGTAGTGCGCGCCGGGCAGGTGGCCCTTGGCGTACTCCTCGGCGCCGGGCGGCCCGCCGAGCTGCCAGCGGATGTCGAGCAGCACCGGCGGGTGCGGGGAGTCGAGCGCGGCGGCGAGTTCGGCGACGGTGATCAGTGGCGACGTCATGCCGCCATTGTCGCGCGCCGGGCCTGACGCGGTGTCAGCCTTCGAACGGGAGGACGTCCGGGGAGAGGACGGCGGCGCGGGCGGTGGCCGCGGTGAGGCGGCGGCGGTGGTGGCGCCGGCAGAGCACCTCGTAGCCGATCTCGTCCTCGTTGACGGCGACGTCGCCGACCACGACCTGGGCTCCTTCGACCACCATGACGCCGCCGACGGTGCGGGCGTTGTGGGTGGCCCGGGCGCCGCACCAGCAGAGGGCCTCGACCTGGAGGACCTCGACCCGGTCGGCGAGTTCGATCAGCCGCTGGGAGCCGGGGAAGAGTTTGGTGCGGAAGTCGGTGGTGATCCCGAAGGTGAACACGTCGATGCCCAATTCGTCGACGACTCGGGCGAGTTGGTCGATCTGGCCGGCGGAGAAGAACTGTGCCTCGTCGCAGATCAGGTAGTCGACCTTGCCGCCGCCCGAGAGCAGGTGGACGACGTACGCCTGGAAGTCGAACTCGTCGCCGACCTCGACCGCGTCGGCGCGCAGGCCGAGGCGGCTGGAGATGGTGGCGGCGCCGGCCCGGTCGTGGCGGGTGAAGATGATGCCCTGCCGGCCGCGGGCGGTGTGGTTGTGGTCCATCTGGAGGGCGAGGGTCGACTTCCCGCAGTCCATCGTGCCCGAGAAGAACACCAGTTCAGCCATGGGTGGAGCGTCAGCCTTTCGGGCGGGGGTGGTTGACGGGCCGGTCTCAGCCGCGGACTTCGAGCAGCGGGACGAGTTGTTCGACGGGAGTCATCGAGCCGTGCAGGCCGACCATCTGCGACTCGCCGGGCTCGTTGCGGCTGGCGATGATCGCGATGTCGTCGCGGGCGGCGGCGACCACGTCGCCGATCCGGTGGTACACCCGCTCGTCCACGTCGGGGCCGAACCAGCCTGCGGCGACGGCCTGTTCGCGGGTGGCGACCCACATCTGCTCGCCGAGGACCTCGCTCCACACGGCGTACACGTCGCCGGCCGCGCCGGGGTGGGCGTACACGTGGCGGGCGCGGCCCTCGCCGCCGAGCAGGGCGACGCCGGCGGAGAGCTCCCAGTCCTCGTCGAAGTCGATCCGGTTCTCCGGGGTGACGTCGATCATGCCGTGGTCGGCGGTGATGTACAGCGCGGAGCGCGGCGGGAGCTGTTCGGCGAGGCGGCGGGCGAGCCGGTCGACGGTGGACAGGGTGAGCCGCCACTCGTCGGAGTCGACGCCGAACCGGTGCCCGGCGGCGTCGAGTTCGCTCAGGTACGTGTAGACCAGGGCGCGGTCGTGCTCGGCCAGCCAGGCGGCGGCGCGGTCCATCCGCTCCTCGCCGGTGGTGCGGCCGAGGAAGGTGCCGCCGGACAGCGCGACCTGGGTGAGCGGCGTGGTCGCGAACAGCGGCGAGGACACCTGGGCGGTGGCCACGCCGGCGGCCTGCGCCTGCTCGAAGACGGTCGGGTAGGGCTGCCAGGCGTGCGGGTCGACCGGCGGCTGCCAGCGCAGCTGGTTCATCAGCTGTCCGCTGCCGGGGATCGCCACCGTGTACCCGGCCAGCCCGTGCTGCCCGGGCGGCAGGCCGGTGCCGACGGAGGCCAGCGAGGTGGCGGTGGTGGACGGGAAGCCGGAGGTGATCGGGGTTCCGGCGGCGGTCAGCGAGGTGAGGAACGGCGCCCAGTCGGGGTGCCGCCGGATCAGCTCCCAGCCGAGGCCGTCGACCAGGAAGACGCAGACCCGGTCGGCGGGCTCCAGCGGCAGCGCGGCGCGGTAGCCGGGCACGCCGAGGCCGGTCGCCAGGGTCGGCAGCAGGTCGGAGAGGGCGGCGCAGCCGTAGCGCGGGGCGGGGGCGTCGGCGGGGTCCAGCGGATGGAACGAGTCGTAGCCGTGGTGCATACCGGGCTCAGCCGTTGGCCACGGTCGCCTCGGACAGCGCCCGGGCGAACACCAGCGCCTGGGCGACCGTCTCGGGGCCGTCACCGGCCTCGCTGACCCGCAGCGACAGGTCGTCGGCGGTGGCGGAGCCGGTGTAGCCGTGGTCCGCCTCGCAGTTGGGGTCGGAGCAGCCGGCCGGCTCCAGGTCGAGGCGCTGCACGGCGCCCCAGCCGATGGTGAGGACGACCTCGCGGGGCAGGGTGCCGGGGGTGTACGTCTCGGGGTTGGCGACCATGCGGCTGATCACCACGGAGTTGATCCGGTCCAGCCGGACCGTTTCGGTGGAGGTGGTGGCGTACGGGACGGGCGTGGCCGCGTCGCCGTTCTGCTCGTCGGTGTGGCTGACCACGAAGCGGGACGGGGTGAGCACCAGCACGGTGACGTGCCGGCGGACCTCGTTCGCGTCGAAGGTGGTCTCCTGGTGCACCAGGTACGAGCTGATCGGCTCGGGGCCCACCGCGGACTCCACCGCCTCGGAGACCAGCGCCGGGTAGTAGCCGCTGCGCTCGATCGCGGACCGCAGGTCCTGCGTGGTGGTACCGGTCTTCGCCATATCTCCATCCTGGCATGTCCCGCCGGTCCGGCGGGGGGCACTGCGCCGGGGTCGCCCGGCCCGTCGTCCTGCCGTCGGGCCCGGCGGTCGTCCGCTCCTGCCGGGCGGGCAACCACGCAAGGTTACAGCGTGCTCATGGCGCGCGGTCCCAGATCGGTGCGGACCGGCAGCGGGGCGATTCGCACCCGCGCGCCGAGCACGGTGAGCCCGTGCGGGGCGACCACCACGGGTTCCAGGTCCACGGACGCGACCTCGGGCAGGTCGTCGACCAGGCGGGACACCCGCAGCAGCAGTTCCTCCAGTGCGTCGGTGTCGACCGCCTCCGCGCCGCGCCAGCCGAACAGCAACGGCGCGGCCCGCACCTCCCGGATCAGTTCGGCGACGTCCCGGTCGGTGGCCGGGACCAGCCGGTGGGCGACGTCGCCGAGCAGTTCGGCGGGGGCGCCGGCCAGGCCGAACGAGAGGATGGTGCCGACCGCCGGGTCGACGGCGGCGCCGATCACGGTGTCCACGCCGCGCGGGGCGAGCCGCTGCACCACCAGTTCCGCCTGCGCGGCGCCGCCCAGCAGGGCGTCCAGTTCGCGGTGGGCGCGGAGCAGTTCGGCCTCGGTGGTGAGGTCGAGACGGACGCTGCCGAGGTCGGGGCGGTGGCGCAGGTGTTCGGCGGTGGCTTTCAGCGCAACGGGGTAGCCGAGCGCCGCCGCCGCCTTGACGGCGCTGCTCTCGTCCGGCGCGGCCAGCGTCGGGCTGACCCGGATGCCGTAGTGGCCGAGCAGCGCGGCGGCCTCCGCCTCGGGCAGGGTGACCCGGGCGCCGCCGGACTGCAGCCGGGCGGCGACCGCCTCGCGGCTGCCCAGTGCCTGTTCGACCAGGGCGCGGGCGGCGTTCTCGTCGACGTGGTCGAGCTCGGGGACGCGGGCGGTCTCCTCGGCCTCGGCGCTGCGGCGGCGCCACTTCGCGTAGCGCACGGCGTCGGCGAGGGCGTGGACGGCGCGTTCGGGGGCCGGGTAGGCGGGTACTCCCCCGGCGCGCAGCCGGTCGACCAGGGCGGGCAGGGCGAGGTGGGCGAGCAGCAGCGGTTTGCCGAGTTCCCGGCCGCGGCCGGCGGCGTCCAGCAGGGCCTGGGCGATCTCCGGGGCGTCCTCGACGAGTTCGGGCGCGGCTCCGGGGCCGTGCACGCCGATCGGCGGGATGGCGACGGCGATCACCGCGTCCGCCTGCGGGTCGCTGAGCGCGGTCTCCAGGGCGATCCGGAAGTTCTCGCCGCCGGCGCCGGTGGTCAGGTCGACGGGGGTGCGCGGGCGCAGGCCGGTGCTCAGGCAGGTGTCGTAGGTGAGCAGGCCGAGCGAGTCGGAGTTGCCGACGATCGCGACCCGGCTGCCGGACGGCAGCGGCTGGCCGGCCAGCAGTTCGCCGGTGTCGAAGAGTTCGGTGATGGTGTCCACCCGGATCACGCCGGCCTGCTGGAACAGGGCGTCCACGGTGGCGTCGCGCAGCCGGGTGGCGGCGGGCTGGACGGCGTGGCCGGGTGGCAGGCTGCCGGTGTGCCGGGCGCCCTTGAGCACCACGACGGGCTTGGCGGCGGCGAGCCGGCGGGCGATCCGGGTGAACTTGCGCGGGTTGCCGAAGGATTCGAGGTAGAGCAGCACCACGCCGGTGGCGTCGTCCTCCTCCCAGTACTGGAGCAGGTCGTTGCCGGAGACGTCGCCGCGGTTGCCGACCGACGCGAACGAGGAGATGCCGGTGCCGCGCCGGTGGGCGGCCTCCAGGAGGGCGACGCCGATCGCGCCGGACTGGCAGAACACGCCGAACGGTCCGCGTTCGGGCAGCACGGGGGCGAGCGAGGCGTTCAGCCGGTGCTCGGGGTCGGTGTTGATCAGGCCGAAGGCGTTCGGGCCGATCACCCGCATGCCGGCCGCCCGGGCCTGCCGGACCAGTTCGCGCTGCCGGTCGCGCCCGTCCGGCCCGGTCTCGGCGTACCCGGCGGTGACCACCACCAGGCCCTGCACCCCGTGCGCTCCGCACTCGGCGACGGTCGCCGGGACGGCGGACTCCGGCACCGCGATCACCGCCAGGTCGACCGGTCCGGGGATCTCCGCCACCGAGCGGTGGCTCGGCAGCCCGTCCAGCGGGGTGCCGGGCTCGGCGGTGCGGTTCACCGCGTACACCGGGCCGTCGAAGCCCGCCCGGAGATCGCGCAGCAGCGCCCGGCCGACCGACTGCGGGTTGCGCGAGACGCCGACCACCGCGATCGAACGGGGCGTCAGCAGCCGCTGCACGGACCGGGCTTCGGCGCGGTGCTCGCGGGCCCGCATGACGGCGAGCGAGGCGGCGGTGGGCTCCAGGTCGAACTCCAGGTGCACGACGCCGTCGGCGAAGCTGCGCCGCTGGGTGTAGCCGGCGTCGGTGAACACCTTCACCATCTTCCGGTTCTCCGGCAGCACTTCGGCGGTGAACCGGCGGATGCCGCGCTCCTGCGCGACCGCCGCGATGTGCTCCAGCAGCGCGGAGGCGATGCCCCGGCCCTGGTGGGCGTCCTGCACCAGGAACGCCACCTCGGCGTCCGTGCCGGTGGTGGACGGCATGCCCTGCGCGTCGATCCGGTCGTACCGGACGGTGGCGATGAACCGGTCCCGGACGACCAGGGCCAGGCCGACCCGGTTCACGTAGTCGTGGTGCGTGAACCGGCGCACGTCCTTGTCGGACAGGTGCGGGTACGGGGCGAAGAAGCGGAAGTACTTGGACTGGTCGGAGACCTGCTCGTAGAACTCCACCAGCCGGTCCGCGTCGTCGGCGGTGATCGGTCTGATCCGGGCCGTGCCGCCGTCGCGCAGCAGGACGTCGGCCTCCCAGTGCTGCGGATAACCGTGTTCGGCCTCTTCGCGCGCCGTGGCGTGCTTGGCGGTGTCGTGCTCCACGGTCGTCAGGGTAGTCGTCGGCGAGCCTGATGGCGCCGGCCGTGCCCGGCACGGCACGCTGACCGTGCTCGCCACCGGGCCCCGCCGAGAGCGGCGTGCAACACTGGTCTAGACAACCCTTGCACCACCCTGCACCACCTGAAAGGCACCTCTCATGGCTGAGCGCCGCGTCACCATCGGTTGGGCCGAGGGCCTGCACGCCCGTCCCGCCTCCATCTTCGTCAAGGCCGTCACCTCCACGGGCGTCCCGATGACCATCGCCAAGGAGGGCGGCACCCCGGTCAACGCCGGCTCCATGCTCGGCCTGCTCGCCCTCGGCGCGGAGGGCGGCGAGACCGTCGTCCTCTCCGCGACCGCCGAGGGCGCGGACACCGCGCTCGACCGCGTCGCCAAGCTCGTCCAGGAAGGCCTCGACGAGCTGCCTGCGGCGTAGGGGAGCCCGACAGGGGCCCGTCGGCCTGCACCCGGGCCCCTGATGATCACCTCCCGCCTGCCCTAGGGTCGTCGTGTGGTGATCCCAACCGAAGTCGAAGACCGGCACGCCCTCAGATCCGCCGCGACGGACACGCTCGGGGTGGGCCTCGGCCTGTACCCCCTGGGCGTCGCCTTCGGGGTGCTGCTGGTGCAGAGCGGGTTCGACTGGTGGTGGGCGCCGGTGTTCTCGCTGCTGATCTACGCGGGCTCGCTGGAGTTCCTCGCGATCGGCCTGTTCCTGGCCCTCACCCCGCTCGCGTCCGTCGCCGTCACCACGTTCCTGGTGAACTTCCGGCACGTCTTCTACGGCCTGTCCTTCCCGCTGCACCGCGTCCGCGGCCGCGCCGCGAAGGCGTACAGCGTCTACGCCCTGACCGACGAGGCGTACGCCCTGGCCGCCGCCCGCCCGGGCCTGACGGGCCGTCGGATCGTGGCCGTCCAGGCGTTCTGCCAGGCGTACTGGATGCTCGGCGGAGTGACGGGGGCACTGCTGGGAGCCGCCCTGCCGGGCGATCTGCGCGGGCTGGACTTCGCGCTCACCGCACTGTTCGCGGTGCTCGCCGTGGACGGCTGGCGCGCCACCCGGGACGTCCCGGGCCCGATCCTCGCGCTGCTCTGCGCCCTGGCCGCCCTTCTGCTGGCGAAGGGCCAACTGCTGGTGCTGGCGCTGGGGTTGTACGTGGCGGCGCTGACGGTCCGGTACCTGCTGAGGGGGCGTCGTGCCTGACTGGCGGTACGTGCTGGCCGGCCTGCTGGTGATGTTCGCGGTGACGCTGCTGCTGCGCGCCGCGCCGTTCGTGCTGCTGGGCCGGCTGCGGGAGTCCGGCCTGCTGCGGTTCCTGGCGGTGACCATGCCGGCCGGCGTGATGGTGATCCTGACCGTCTACACCCTGCGGGACGTCCCGCTCGCCGGCGCGGGCCCGGCCGCCGCCGGCCTGGTCGCGACGCTCGGGCTGCACCTGTGGCGGCGCAACGCCCTGCTGTCGATCGTCGCCGGAACGGCCGTCTACATGCTCGCACTGCACCTGGCCTGACCTGCGGCAACGGAAATTCGGGTGCGGGGCGGGCGGCGGGCGGCCTAAGGTCGGGCCCATGTCGACGCCCCGCATGTCCTAGCAAGAGGACCAGCTTCCACGCCACCCGTGTGTCCTCTTGCTGCTTCGGAGCGTCTTTCCATGATCACCGTCTGTGGTCTCGACGTGCGCGTCGGCGCGCGTCTGCTGTTGCACGATCTCTCTTTCCACGTCGCCCCCGGTGACCGTGTCGGCCTGGTCGGCCGCAACGGCGCGGGCAAGACCACCCTGCTGTCCACGCTGGCCGGCCTCGCCGAGCCGGCCGCCGGAAGCGTGCTGCGCCAGGGCTCGACCGGGTACCTGCCGCAGGACTCCCGGGTGGCGGACCCCGCCGTCCCGGTGCTGGACCGGATCCTGTCCGCCCGCGGCATGGACCGGGCGCAGCGGGCGCTGCGCACCGCCGAGTCCGCGATGGCCGGGGCCGAAGGGCCCGCACTGGAGCGGGCGCTTCGCGCCTACACCCGGGCCGAGGCCGAGTTCCAGCGGTGCGGCGGGTACGCCGCGCAGGCCGAGGCGGCCCGGGTCGCGGCGGGCCTCGGCCTGCCCGAGCGGCTGATGGCGCAGCCGGTCGGCGATCTGTCGGGCGGCCAGAAGCGCCGGGTGGAGCTGGCCCGGATCCTGTTCGCCGGGCACGACACGCTGCTGCTGGACGAGCCGACCAACCACCTGGACGCCGAGTCGATCGCCTGGCTGCGCGGCTTCCTGGCGTCCCACCGGGGCGGGCTGGTGCTGATCAGCCACGACCTGGAGCTGATCGACGCCACGGTGAA
Organism: Kitasatospora sp. NPDC059646; assembly: GCF_042734615.1. NCBI lineage: Bacteria > Bacillati > Actinomycetota > Actinomycetes > Kitasatosporales > Streptomycetaceae > Kitasatospora > Kitasatospora sp. NPDC059646. Next base: position 119,209 of record NZ_JBHWDS010000019.1, on the reverse strand, counting down.
CCGGGTCTTCCACCTGGATCCGCAGCGCGCCGCACTGGACGTTCACAACACCGGCTGGTCCGCGTACCTGGTGCAGCAGGCTGCGGACGAGCGGCGGCGCGCCCGGGAGCGGGCGAACGCGGAGCGCAGGGCGGCGCGCCTGCACGCGCAGGCGGACCGGATGCGGGCCAACGCGAACACCGCGTCGGCCGCGCAGTCGATGGCGAAGCGGGCGGACCGGCTGCTGGCGGAGTCCGAGCCGGTGCGGCGGGCCGGGCGGACGGCACGGATCCGGCTGCCGGAGCCCGCGCCGTGCGGGCGGATCCCGCTGGGCGCGATCAGCCTGGCGAAGGCGTACCGCGGCCACCGGGTGCTGAACGGGGTGGACCTGGCGGTGGACCGGGGCAGCCGGCTGGTGGTGCTCGGCCCGAACGGGGCCGGCAAGACCACCCTGCTGCGGCTGCTCGCGGGCCGCGAACTCCCGGACGCCGGGCGGACGGTGGCCGGGCCGGGCCTGCGGCTGGGCTACTTCGCGCAGGAGCACGACACGCTCGTCCCGGAGCGCACCGTGTTCGAGCACCTGTCGGCCGCCGCACCGCAGTTGGCGGACGGCGAGGTGCGGTCGGTGCTCGGCGGGTACCTGTTCGCCGGGGACGACGTGGAGAAGCCGGCCGGGGTGCTGTCGGGCGGCGAGAAGACCCGGCTGGCGCTGGCCTGCCTGGTGCACTCGGGCGCCAACGTGCTGCTGCTGGACGAGCCGACCAACAACCTCGACCCGGCGTCCCGGGGCGAGGTGCTGCGCGCGGTCGCCGAGTACCCGGGCGCGATGGTGATGGTCACCCACGATCCGGAGGCGCTCGCCGCGCTGCGCCCGGACCGCGTCCTGCTGCTGCCGGAGGCGCACGAGGACCTGTGGCACGACCGCTACCGCGGGCTGGTCGGCGCCGCGTAGCGCCGACCGGTCCGCGGGGCCGGGGCGGCACGGCGCGTGCCGCCCCGGTTCCCTGACGGTCCGTCAGCCCTTGACGCAGATCACCTGCTTGAGGTGGGCGACCACCTCGACCAGGTCCTTCTGCTGGGCCATGACCTTCTCGATCGGCTTGTACGCGCCGGGGATCTCGTCGACCACGCCGGAGTCCTTGCGGCACTCGACGCCCGCGGTCTGCTCGACGAGGTCCTTGGTGGTGAAGCGCTTCTTCGCCGCCGTCCGGCTCATCTTGCGGCCGGCGCCGTGCGAGGCCGAGTTGAACGAGGCCGCGTTCCCGAGGCCCTTCACGATGTACGACCCGGTGCCCATGGAACCGGGGATGATGCCGTACTCGCCGGAGCCGGCCCGGATCGCGCCCTTGCGGGTGACCAGCAGGTCGACGCCGTCGTAGCGCTCCTCGGCGACGTAGTTGTGGTGGCAGGAGATCATCTCGCCGAAGGTGGGCCGGGCCTTGGGCAGTTCGCGGCGGACCGCGTCCTGGAACAGCGCCATCATCAGCGCCCGGTTGTGCTTGGCGTACTCCTGCGCCCAGAACAGGTCGGAGCGGTAGGCGGCCATCTGCGGGGTGTCGGCGATGAAGACCGCGAGGTCGCGGTCGATCAGGCCCTGGTTGTGCGGCAGCGAGCGGGCGACCGTCATGTGGTGCTCGGCGAGCTCCTTGCCGATGTTCCGCGAACCGGAGTGCAGCATCAGCCAGACCGCGCCGTCGTCGTCCAGGCACAGCTCGATGAAGTGGTTCCCGCTTCCGAGCGTCGCCATCTGCTGGGCGGCGCGCTCGCGCCGCCACCGCACCTCGGGCGCGATGTCGTCGAAGCGCTGCCAGAAGTCGTCCCAGCCGGCGGTGGACCGGCCGTGCAGCTTGCCCGGGTCGACCGGGTCGGAGTGCAGGCCGCGGCCGACCGGGATGGCCTGCTCGATCCGGTGGCGCAGCCGGGACAGGTCGTCCGGCAGGTCCTTCGCGGTGAGCGAGGACTTGACCGCCGTCATTCCGCAGCCGATGTCGACGCCGACCGCGGCCGGGCAGACCGCGCCCTTCATGGCGATGACGGAGCCGACGGTGGCGCCCTTGCCCAGGTGGACGTCCGGCATCACGGCGAGGCCGTGCAGCCAGGGCAGCGTGCTGATGTTGCGCAGCTGCTGGAGGGCCTGGCCCTCGACGGCGGCCGGGTCGGTCCACATCCGGATCGGGACCCGGACGCCGGGAATCTCGGTGTACGACATAAGGGTTCGACCTCCTGGGTCGGTGATGTCAAGGGTGCCGCACGAGGACGCCCGGTGCGGCGGCGGGGAAGATCGGGGTGCGGCCCGGCAGGGCGGGACCGCGGGCGGCAGACGGTGCTGCGCGGCGACTGCTCAGGCAGTTCGGGGCGAACAACGGAAGGGCAGCCTCGGGGAGCGTCGTCGTGGCTCGACCCGCATGGTGACCGCCTCCTTCCGTTCCGGTTCGTCCCGGCCGCGCGCCTCTCGTGCGGCCGGGGACATCTACCCACGCCGCACCGAGGGCGCGCAAGGCATTTAAACGCCGGAGGCCCGGCGGAGCCGACGCTCCACCGGGCCTCCTTGACGGACCGTCAGTTGGCGATGACGGTGACCTCGCCGATGCCGAGCGCCTTGACCGGCTCGGCGATCACCGAGGCGTCGCCGACCAGCACGGTGACCAGCCGGTCCGGCGGGAAGGCGGCGACCACGGCGCGGGTCGCCGCGTCGGTGTCGAGCTCGGCGAGCTGCCGGTAGAACTCGGCCTGGTAGGTGTCGGGCAGGTGCTGCTCGACCTGGTCGGCCAGGGTCGCGGCGACCGAGCCGGCCGTCTCGTACTTGAGCGGGGCGACGCCGACCAGGAACTGCACGGCCTCCTCGCGCTCGGCGTCGGTGAGGCCCTCGGCGGCGAGGGTGCGCAGGATGGTCCAGGTGTCCTGCAGCGCGGGCGCCGTGGACTCGGTGTCCACCGAGCCGCTGATCGCCAGCAGCCCGCGGCCGGAGCCGTCGGCGGCGGAGCGCAGCGGCTGGGCGAACGCCCGGACGCCGTAGGTGTAGCCCTTCTCCTCGCGCAGCACCCGGTCGAGCCGGGAGGTGAGGGTGCCGCCGAGGCAGTAGGTGCCGAGGACCTGCGCGGCCCACGCCGGGTCGTGCCGGTCCGGGCCGATCCGGCCGATCAGCAGCTGGGTCTGCACCGAGCCGGGCCGGTCGACGATCACCACCCGGCCGGTGTCGTCGGCGGTCACCGGGCCGTGCGCCGACGGCTCGCGGCTCTCGCCGGTCCACCGGCCGAGGGTGGACTCCAGCAGCGCGGCCAGGTCGATGCCGGTGAGGTCGCCGACCACCACGGCGGTGGCGGTGGACGGGCGCAGGTGGGCGTCGTAGAACGCCTTCACCGCGTCCCGGTCGATCCGCTTGACGCTGTCGGTGGAGCCGGCCCGCGGCCGGGACAGCCGGTCGGACTCGGCGAACAGCGAGGCGTACAGGGCCTTCGCGGCCCGGCGGGCCGGGTTGGCCTGCTCGTGGACGATCTCGTCGAGGCGGTTGGCGACCAGCCGCTCGATCTCCTCGGCGGGCAGCGCCGGGACGCGCAGGGCGTCGCCGAGCAGGGTCAGGCCGCGCTCCAGCCGGGAGGCCGGGACCTCCAGCGAGACCCGCAGCGCCGGGTGGTCGGCGTGGGTGTCCAGGGTGGCGCCGGCCCGCTCCAGCTCGGCCGCGAACTCCTCGGCGGTGAGCGTGTCGGTGCCCTCCGAGAGCGCCCGGGACAGGATCGAGGCGACGCCGTCCAGGCCCTCCGGCTCGGCGGCCAGCGGCGCGTCCAGCACCACGTCGACGGCGACCAGCTGCTGGCCGGGGCGGTGGCAGTGGAGCACCGTCAGCCCGTTGGCCAGGGTGAGCCGTTCGGGAGCCGGGAAGGCCCACGGGGTGGGGGTGCCGGGCTGCGGCTGCGGGTGGAAGTCCATCGCCGGGACGTACTGCGCGGGGGTGGTGTCGCTCACGCCGCCGCCTCCTCGTTCTCGGAGCTGTCGTCGTCGTTGCTGTCGTCGGGGGTCGGCTCGTACACCAGCACGGCCCGGTTGTCGGGGCGCAGCCGCGCGGCGGCCACCTCCCGGACCTCCTCCGCGGTGACGTCGAGGACCTTCGCCAGCGCCTCGTTGACCAACTTCGGGTCGCCGAACAGGACGGCGTAGCGGCAGAGTTCGTCCGCCCGGCCGGCCACCGTGGTGAGCCGGTCCAGCCACTCGCGCTCGATCTGGGCCTGGGCGCGCTCGAGTTCCTCGGCGGTCGGGCCCTCGGCGGCGAACCGGGCGAGCTCCTCGTCCACGGCGGCCTCGATCTGCTCGATGGTGGCGCCGGCCCCGGCCTTGACGTCCAGCCAGCCCAGCGAGGGCGCGCCGGACAGCCGCAGCAGGCCGAAGCCGGCGGCGACGGCGGTGCGGTCGCGGCGGACCAGCCGGTTGTACAGCCGGGAGGACTCGCCGCTGCCGAGGATGGTGAGCGCGAGGTCGGCGGCGTCGGCCTGCCGGGTGCCGTCGTGCGGCAGCCGGTAGGCGGCCATCAGCGCGCGGGACGGGACGTCCTCGCGGATCAGTTCGCGGGTCTCGCCGTCCATGGTGGCGGGCAGCGAGCCGTCCCGCGGCGGCTGCTTGCCGTCGTGGCCGGGGATCGAGCCGAAGTACTTCTCCACCCAGGCGATGGTCTGCTCGGGGTCGAGGTCGCCGACGATCGACAGCACCGCGTTGTTGGGCGCGTAGTAGGTGCGGAAGAACGCGCGGGCGTCCTCCAGGGTGGCGGCGTCCAGGTCGGCCATCGAGCCGATCGGGGTGTGGTGGTAGGGGTGGTCGGCGGGGAAGGACAGCGCGGTGAGCTTCTCGAACGCGGTGCCGTAGGGCACGTTGTCGTAGCGCTGGCGGCGCTCGTTCTTCACCACGTCGCGCTGGTTCTCCATGGACGTGTCGTCCAGGGCGGCCAGCAGCGAGCCCATCCGGTCGGCCTCCAGCCAGAGCGCGAGCTCCAGTTGGTGGGCGGGCATGGTCTCGAAGTAGTTGGTGCGCTCGAAGCTGGTGGTGCCGTTGAGCGAGCCGCCGGCGCCCTGGACCAGCTCGAAGTGGCCGTTGTTGGAGACGTTCGCCGAGCCCTGGAACATCAGGTGCTCGAAGAGGTGGGCGAGCCCGGTGCGCCCCTTGACCTCGTGCCGGGAGCCCACGTCGTACCACAGGCACACGGCCGTGACCGGAGTGAGGTGGTCCTCGGAGAGCACCACGCGCAGGCCGTTGGCCAGGCGGTGTTCGGTGATGGCGAGGCCGCTAGCGGGGCCGGGGTTGGCCATGCGGGGGTCCTTCCCGTCGTCGGTTCCGGAGTGTCCGGGCCGGGGGCTTGTGACGTCCCCCATTCTGGTGCAACGCCCGGTACCGCCGTCAGGTGTCCGGCCGCCCGGCGCGTTCGCCAGCGGCGGAAGCGGCCCGGGTGACAGGTGGTGTCCCACCGAGGGTCCACAATGGGGGGCGTTCACGCCCGCGTCCGACCCCAGTACCGCAAGGGAGCCCCGCAGCGATGGCCCGCCGCAGTTCGCCCACCCCGCCGCCCGGTGACTTCGAGGAGCGCATCCTCGACGTCGATGTCGTGGACGAGATGCAGGGCTCGTTCCTGGAGTACGCGTACTCCGTGATCTACTCGCGCGCCCTGCCGGACGCCCGCGACGGCCTGAAGCCGGTGCACCGCCGGATCCTGTACCAGGCCAACGAGATGGGCCTGCGCCCGGAGCGCGGCCACGTCAAGTGCGCCCGGCTGGTGGGCGAGGTGATGGGCCGTCTGCACCCGCACGGCGACGCCTCGATCTACGACGCGGTGGTGCGCATGGCGCAGCCGTTCTCGATGCGGCTGCCGCTGATCGACGGTCACGGCAACTTCGGCTCGCTCGGCAACGACGACCCGCCGGCCGCGATGCGCTACACCGAGTCCCGGCTGACGGCGGCCTCGATGTCGATGGTGGAGTCGATCCACGAGGACACCGTCGACTTCGGCCCGAACTACGACGGCTCCGAGCAGGAGCCCCAGGTGCTCCCCTCGGCGTACCCGAACCTGCTGGTCAACGGCGCCACCGGCATCGCGGTCGGCATGGCCACCAACATGCCGCCGCACAACCTGTCCGAAGTGGTGGCCGCCGCCCGGCACCTGATCAAGCATCCGAACGCGGACCTGGAAACCCTGATGCGGTTCGTGCCGGGTCCGGACCTGCCGACCGGCGGCCGGATCGTCGGCCTGTCCGGCATCCGCGACGCGTACGAGTCCGGCCGCGGCACCTTCAAGATCCGCGCCACCGCCACGATCGAGAACGTCACCGCCCGCCGCAAGGGCATCGTGGTCACCGAACTGCCGTACACGGTGGGCCCGGAGAAGGTGATCGGCAAGATCAAGGACCTGGTCAACGCGAAGAAGCTGCAGGGCATCGCCGACGTCAAGGACCTCACCGACCGCGAGCACGGCCTGCGGCTGGTCATCGAGGTGAAGAACGGCTTCGTCCCCGAGGCGCTGCTGGAGCAGCTGTACAAGCTGACGCCGATGGAGGAGACCTTCGGCATCAACAACGTGGCGCTGGTCGACGGCCAGCCGCTGACGCTGGGCCTGAAGGAACTGCTGGAGGTCTACGTCGACCACCGCTTCACGGTGGTCAAGCGGCGCAGCGACTTCCGCCGCCGCAAGCGCCAGGACCGGCTGCACCTGGTCGAGGGCCTGCTGGTCGCCCTGGTCGACATCGACGAGGTCATCGCGATCATCCGCAGCAGCGACGACGCCGCCCAGGCCAAGGACCGGCTGATGGAGCGCTTCGGCCTGTCCGAGACGCAGACCGCGTACATCCTGGACACCCCGCTGCGCCGGCTCACCCGCTTCGACCGGGTCGAGCTGGAGGCCGAGCAGGCCAAGCTGCTCAAGGAGATCGCCGAGCTGACCGAGATCCTGGAGTCCGACGCCCGGCTGCGGTCCGTGGTGTCCTCCGAACTCGGCGCGGTCGCCAAGCAGTTCGGCACCGAGCGGCGCACCGTGCTGCTGGAGGCCGGGTCGGTGCCGTCGGCGGCGCTGGCCGTCCCGCTGGAGGTCGCGGACGACCCGTGCCGGGTGCTGCTCTCCTCCACCGGCCTGCTCGCCCGCACCTTCGACCTGGAGCCGGTCACCGACGAGCCGTCCCGGGCCCGGCACGACGTGGTGGTCTCGGCCGTCCCCGCCACCGCGCGCGGCGACATCGGCGTGGTCACCACGGCCGGCCGGGTGCTGCGCCTGCCGGTGATCGACCTGCCCGCGCTGCCCCCGGGCACCACGGCGCTGTCCGGCGGCGCCGCGGTCTCCGAGTTCCTCCGCCTGGAGGCCGACGAGAAGGCGCTCGCGCTGACCACCCTGGACGAGTCCTCGCCGGGCCTGGCGCTCGGCACCGTGCAGGGCGTGGTCAAGCGGGTGGTGCCCGAATGGCCCGCCAACAAGGACGAGTTCGAGGTGATCGCGCTCAAGGACGGCGACACCGTGGTCGGCGCGGTCGAACTGCGCACCGGCGAGGAGGACCTGGTCTTCCTCACCTCCGACGCCCAACTGCTGCGCTACCCGGCCGGCCAGGTCCGGCCGCAGGGCCGCCCGGCGGGCGGCATGGCCGGCATCAAGCTGGCCGACGGCGCCCGGGTGCTGTCCTTCACCGCCGTCGACCCGGCGGACGACGCGGTGGTCCTCTCGGTGGCCGCCGCCTCCGGCACGCTGGCCGGCGAGGAGCAGACCAGCTGGAAGCTCACCCCGTTCGACCAGTACCCGCGCAAGGGCCGTGCCACCGGCGGCGTCCGCTGCCAGCGCTTCCTGCGCGGCGAGGACGGCCTCGCGTTCGCCTGGGCCGGCCCCGTGCCCGCGCTCGGCGCCACCGCGAACGGCCAGCCGGTCACCCTCCCGGAGCGCGACCCCCGCCGCGACGGCTCCGGCACCCCGGTGCCCGCGCAGATCGCGGCGGTCGGCCGCCGGATGTGACGCCGGCCTGACGGCGCCTCGGCAGGCCGAGCGGCGGGGACCTCCCGGGTCCCCGCCGCTCCGCGTGCGGCGCCGGGCGGCCCGCCCGCCGCGGCCGGGCAGCGGCGGCGCACTAGTGTGTGGCGGGTGAGCACCTGTACGACGCTGTCGCGCGAACTGACCGAGCCGCTGGCGGCCACCGCGGCCACCGCCACCACCTGGCTGCTCCTCGAACAGCCCGGACCCTGGGGCGCCCGGGCGCTCACCTCCAGCCACCTCGACCCCGAACTCGGGGCCGCGCTCGACCGGGCGGCCGAGGGCACCGGCGTCCGGATCGCACTGATCCGCCGGCCCGGGCGGCACGCCGACACCGACACCGCGGCCCGGCACGAGGTGCTGATCGCCCACACCTCGCCCGCCGACCCGTGGGTGCGCCGCGGCCGGGTCGACTCCCCCGCCGCGCTGCTCGACCTCGACTTCGCCGCCCTCGGCGCGGGCCGGCACGGCGGCTTCGGCGCCGACCACGTCGGCGGCCCGATCGCCCTGGTGTGCACCAACGGCCGGCGCGACCGCTGCTGCGCACTGCTCGGCCGCCCGCTGGCCGCCGACCTCGCGGCCGCCGGGCACAGCGAGGCCTGGGAGGTCACCCACCTCGGCGGGCACCGCTTCTCCCCCACCATGCTGGTGCTGCCGCACGGCTACGCGTACGGCCGGCTCACCGCGGAGTCCGCGAAGGAGGTGCTGGCCGCCACCGCCGCGGGCCGCACCGTCCCCGCCCACTCGCGCGGCCGCTCGTACTGGCCGCGCCCGTCCCAGGCGGCGGAGCAGGCCGTCCGCGAGCTGACCGGGGAGAGCACCGCGGCCGCGCTGACCATGCGTCAGGAGCGGGACGGCGACGGCTGGACGGTGGAGGTGCGGCACACCGACGGGCGCCGCTGGCGGGCGACGGTGGCGGAGTCCGCGAGCGAGCCGCCCCGACCGGAGAGCTGCGGCAAGGCCCCGGGCACCCCGTCCCGGATGGACGTCACCGCCCTCGAAGCGGTCTGACCGCCGGACGGGCACCACCGCCGTCGGAGCGGCCGGAACGCCGGACGGGCCCCGCACCGGTCGGTGCGGGGCCCGTCGTCGACGCTCCGTCAGGCGGCGCCGGCCCCGGTCAGGGCGCGGACCTCCAGCTCGGCGTAGCCGTCCGCGTCGGCGGGCTCCCGGTCCAGCAGGGTGCCCAGCCAGCCGGCCAGGAAGCCGAGCGGGATCGAGACCAGTCCGGGGTTCTCCAGCGGGAACCAGTGGAAGTCCATCCCGGGCAGCACCGAGGTCTTCGTCCCGGAGACGACCGGCGAGAAGAGCACCAGCACCACCGCGGGAACCAGGCCGCCGTACACCGACCAGACCGCGCCCCGGGTGGAGAAGCGCTTCCAGAACAGCGAGTACAGCAGCGTGGGCAGGTTCGCCGACGCGGCCACCGCGAACGCCAGGCCGACCAGGAACGCGACGTTCAGCCGCTGCGCGTACAGGCTGAGCACGATGGCGAGTCCGCCGATCACGACGGCGGAGACCCGGGCCGCGATCACCTCCTCGCGCTCGGACACCTGCCGGCCGTCCTCGCGCCGCAGCGCCCGGGCGTACAGGTCGTGGGCGAAGGCCGCGGAGGACGCCAGGGTGAGTCCGGCGACCACCGCCAGGATGGTGGCGAACGCGATCGCCGAGATCACCGCGAACAGCAGCAGGCCCCAGGTCGAGCCGTCACCGCCGCCCAGGTCCAGGGCGAGCAGCGGAACCGCCGTGTTGCCCGCCGAGTTGGCCGCCCGGAGGTCGTGCCCGCCGACGACCGCGCCCGCCCCGAGCCCGAGCACGATCGCCATCAGGTAGAACGAGCCGATCAGGCCGATCGCCCACATCGTGGAGCGCCGGGCCGCCCGCGCGGTCGGCACCGTGTAGAACCGGCTCAGGATGTGCGGCAGACCGCCGGTGCCGAGCACCAGGGCCAGGCCGAGGCTGACGAAGTCCAGCCGGCTGATCACCCCGGAGCCGTAGTTGAGGCCCGGCTGCAGGTACTTCTCGCCCTCGCCGCTGCGCCGCGCCGCGGTCTCCATCAGCGCGCCCAGGTCGCCGTGGAAGCGGGCCAGCACCAGCACCGTGAGCAGGACCGAACCGCCCACCAGCAGGAAGGCCTTGACGATCTGGATCCAGGTGGTGGCCCGCATCCCGCCGACCGTCACGTAGACGATCATCAGGGCGCCGACCGCGATGATGGTCCACGCCTTGGCGGCCCCGCTGTTGGTGTTCAGCAGCAGCGCGACCAGGCTGCCCGCGCCGACCATCTGCGCGATCAGGTACATCAGCGTGACGACCATCGACGACAGTCCGGCCGCGGCCCGGACCGGCCGCTGCCGCATCCGCAGCGCCAGCACGTCGGCCAGCGTGTACCGGCCCGCGTTGCGGACCAGTTCGGACACCAGCATCAGCACGACCAGCCAGGCGACCAGGAAGCCGATGCTGTAGAGCACGCCGTCGTAGCCGTACAGCGCGATCAGGCCGGTGACGCCGAGGAACGAGGCGGCCGACAGGTAGTCGCCGGAGAGGGCGAAGCCGTTCTGCAGCGGGGAGAAGTCCCGGCCGCCGGCGAAGAAGTCCTCGGCGGCGTGGCCGCGCCGGCCGACCCAGACGGTGATGGTCAGCGTCACGGCGACGACGACGGCGAACAGCGCGACCGCGAGTCCGTGGTTGGGGTGATGGGTCATCGCAGCTGGTCCTGGGTGTCCCAGCGCAGTTCGAGGGCCGCTCGATCGCGCTTGGTGCGGGCATTGCGGGCGTAGAGCCAGGTGAGCAGGAACGTCGACGCGAACTGGCCGAGCCCGAGCGCCCAGGCCACGTTCAGCGGCCCGGCGATCCGGCGGCCCAGCAGGTCCGGCATGAACGCCTGCGCCGTCACGAACAACAGGTACCAGGCCAGGAACCCGGCGCAGGCCGGGAACACGAACGAGCGGTAGCCGCGCCGGATCTCCCGGAACGCCTCGCTGTCCTGGACACTCCGGTAGACCGCGCCACCGACCCGCTCCTCGGACGCCTGCACATCGGCTTCCGCGCTCCGCCGCTGCGCCACCACCCTGGGCCGGGAGGCGGACGCGGCCCACCAGTCGACTCTCTCCTGCTGCGCCACTTGCCCACACCTCATCAATCGGGTCACTACGACCGAACCATGATGGAGCGTCACAAACCACACGGCGAAACCCGTGAAGATACGTTCACCCGAACCAGCGACAGGAAGGTGCGGTCACGAACCGTCCGAAATTCCATGCTTGAAGGCGTACGCCACGGCCTGCGCGCGGTCCCGGACCGCGGTCTTCGCAAAAAGGTTGTTGATATGGGTTTTCACCGTTGCGGGGCTGACGAACAACCTCTCGGCGATCTCCGCGTTGGACAGTCCGGACGCGATCAGCGCCAGCACCTCGGCCTCCCGCTGGGTCAACCCGTCCGGCAGCGCCGGCCGGACGCCGCGCGCGGGCGGCTCCGCGACCGGCGGTCCGACGGCGGGCGGCTCGGCCACGGGCGTACCGGCCGCGGGTGTTCCGGCGGCGGCCGCCGGCGTGCCCGACAGCCGCTCCAGCAGCCGCAGTTGGACCTGCGGGGAGAGCCCGGCCGCGCCCGAGCGGACGTCCGCCACCGCGCGGGCGATCTCCTCCGCGCCCGCGTCCTTGGTCAGGAAGCCCCGCGCACCGGCCTGCAGCGCGGAGAACAGCGAGTCGTCGTCGGCGTAGGTGGTGAGCACCACCACCTCGGTGCCCGGGTGCTCGGCGCGGACCCGGCGGGTCGCCTCCACGCCGTCGCAGCGCGGCATCCGCAGGTCCATCAGCACCACCTCGGGGGCGTGCTCGGCGACCAGCCGCAGCGCCTCCTCGCCGTCCGCCGCCGAGCCGACCACCGTGATGCCCGGCAGCAGGCCGAGCAGCATCACGATGCCCTCCCGCACCACGGTCTGGTCGTCGGCGACCACCACCCGGATCGGCGCTCCGGTCGTTCCCGGACCCGTCACGCCGGCACCCGCAGCTGCACGCGCCACCCTCCCTCCTCGGGGCCCGCCAGCAGTTCGCCGCCGAGCAGTTCCGCGCGTTCGCGCATCCCGAGCAGACCGTACCCGCTCCCGCTGCCGCCCAGCACCGGGTCCGCGCCGCGCGGCGCACCGGAGTTGCGCACCGTCAGCTCCACCGCGTCGTCCAGGTAGCCCAGCCGGACCTCGACCCGGCCGCCCGGGGCGTGCTTGCGGGCGTTGGTCAGCGCCTCCTGCGCGGTGCGGCGCACCGCCAGCCCGGCCTCCGCGGGCAGCGGCCTGGGCACCCCGTCCACCGTCAGTCCGGCACCGGCCTGCGCGGCCAGGCCGGCCACGAACTCGGCGACGGGGGCGAACTCGCCGCGCAGCGCGGACAGCGCCTGCCGGGTCTCGGCCAGCCCGTCCTGCGCCATCCGCCGGGCGGCGACCACCCGTTCGCGGATCTCGGCCCGCTCGGCGCCGCCGTCCAGCATCAGCCGGGCCGCCTCCAGGTGCACCAGCTGCGCGGACAGGCTGTGCGCCAGCACGTCGTGGATCTCCCGGGCGATCCTGGCCCGTTCGGCGAGCGCCGCGGACTCCGCCTGCGCCACCTGCGCGGCCCGCTCCTGGGCGAGCAGCGCGCGCTGCGCGGAACGGGCCTGGCTGTCCAGGCGCAGCAGGTAGCCGAGCAGCCCGAGGCCGCCCGCGACGGCCACCACCATCAGCAGCGAGTCGCCCGAGCCGAGGCTGTAACCGCCCAGCGCCGCACCGGCGGTGACCAGCCCGAAGGCCAGCGGCAGGCGGACCACCGCGAGCACCGCGAGTCCGCACCAGATCACCGAGGCCAGGGTCCTCGCCTCGCCCTCCTGGGCCAGCGCGGCGACCACCAGCAGTCCGCCGGCGCAGGCCAGCGCCTGCCACAGCCGCTGCGTCCGGCAGGCGAAGTACCAGCCGGTGAACAGCCCGGCGGCGGCCAGGATCCAGCCGATCGGGGGCAGCAACCGCCAGCCCTCGTAGTGGTGTTCGGCGAAGGTGCCGAACACCACGGTGGACAGCAGGGCGATCCGGCCGAACAGCGACAGCACCAGCCGGGCCCGCGAGTGCCGCTCCCGGATCGGGACGTCTCCGGCCGGCCAGCGGGTCCAGCGCTCCAGGGTGCTCACCGGACGATCCTCTCTCAATGCCGGTACCGCCGGCGCCCGGTGGCGTCGGCGGTCCGGGGCGGACGGGCCGTCGGTCAGGCGGCCAGGGTGTGCTTGGCGTCGTCCAGCTGCCGGGCCCGCCAGGCCACGGCCGCCGAGCGGACCAGCAGCAGCAGGCCGAGCGACAGCATCAGCACGCTGCTGGACTGGTGGACGTGCAGCGCGGTGCCCACGCCGTACCAGCCGATCCGGATCACGATCGCGCCGACCCAGGCGAACACGGTGGCCGTGGAGCCCCGGGTCCACAGCGCGCCGTCCCGGTCGCGCCAGATCCGCATGGTCCAGCCCCAGGCGCAGCCCATGCCGAGCGTGGTGACCAGCGAGCCGGCCAGGATCAGGGCGGCGGCGGCCTGGTGGTCCGGGTCGATCAGCACCGGGTCGCGCAGCGCCACCGCGGCGAGCACCAATGGCAGCAGCCAGAACCGGCGTTCGGTGTCCAGCCGACGGGCCCGCAGCTGCCGGCCCACCACCAGGACGATCACGGCGACGGCGATCAGGACGTTGGACAGGGCAGTCATTTCGGGTGCCTTCCGGGCGGTTTCCTCTGACAGGAAGAACGCTACGGAGAACGGGCCGCCGGATCCTCGGAGCACGGGTTGAACCACAGCAGGAAGGGCTCTCCACCCGTGGGTGGAGAGCCCTTCGTCAGGCCGTGCTCAGGCGTCGATCCGGGACCGGTCCATGGTGGCCGCCGAGTCCACGATGAACTCCCGCCGCGGCGCGACGTCGTTGCCCATCAGCAGGTCGAAGGTCTTCTCCGCGGCCTCCAGGTCGCCCAGGTTGATCCGGCGAAGGATCCGGTGCCGCGGGTCCACGGTGGTCTCCGCCAGCTGGTCGGCGTCCATCTCGCCGAGGCCCTTGTACCGCTGGATCGGGTCCTTCCAGCGCAGCCCCTTGCCCTGGAACTCCAGCAGGGTGCGGCGCAGTTCGGCGTCCGAGTAGGTGTAGTGGTACTTCTCCTGGCCGCGCTTGGGGTTGGTCAGCTCGATCCGGTGCAGCGGCGGCACCGCGGCGAACACCCGGCCCTGCTCGACCATCGGCCGCATGTACCGGTGGAACAGCGTCAGCAGCAGGGTGCGGATGTGCGAGCCGTCGACGTCGGCGTCGGCCATGAAGATGACCTTGCCGTAGCGGGCCTGGTCGATGTCGAAGGTCCGGCCGGAGCCCGCTCCTATGACCTGGATGATCGCCGCGCACTCGGCGTTCTTGAGCATGTCGCTCACGGACGCCTTCTGGACGTTCAGGATCTTGCCGCGGATCGGCAGCAGCGCCTGGAACTCGGAGTTGCGGGCCAGCTTGGCGGTGCCCAGCGCCGAGTCGCCCTCGACGATGAACAGTTCGCTGCGGTCCACGTCGTCGCTGCGGCAGTCGGCCAGCTTGGCGGGCAGCGAGGAGGTCTCCAGCGCGGTCTTCCGGCGCTGCGCCTCCTTGTGCTGCCGGGCGGCGACCCGGGTCCGGGCGGCGGCCACCACCTTCTCCAGCACGGCCCGGGCCTGGAGCTTCTCGTCCTTCTTGGCGGAGGTGAGGAAGCTCTTCAGCTCCTTGGCCACCACCGCGGCCACGATCCGGTTGGCCGCCGAGGTGCCCAGCACCTCCTTGGTCTGCCCCTCGAACTGCGGCTCGGCCAGCCGGACGGTGACCACCGCGGTCAGGCCCTCCAGCGCGTCGTCCTTGGTGATGTCGTCCTCGGCGACCCGCAGCAGCTTGCTGGAGCGCAGCACCTCGTTGACGGTCTTGGCGAGTTGCCGCTCGAAGCCGTTGACGTGGGTGCCGCCCTTGGGGGTGGCGATGATGTTGACGAAGGAGCGCAGCGTGCTGTCGTAGCCGGCGCCCCAGCGCAGCGCGATGTCCACCCCGAGCTCGCGGGTGACCTCGGTGGGCGTCATGTGCCCGAGCTCGTCGAGCACCGGGACGGTCTCCTTGAAGGTGCCCTCGCCGCGCAGCCGCAGCACGTCGGAGACCGGGCGGTCGGGGGCCAGGAACTCGCAGAACTCGCTGATGCCGCCGTCGAAGCGGAAGGTCTCCTGCTCGACCTTGTCGCTCTCCGTCAGCCGCTCGTCACGCACCACGATGGTCAGGCCGGGCACCAGGAACGCGGTCTGCCGGGCCCGGGCGTGCAGCGATTCCAGGGAGAGCCTGGCGTCCTTGAGGAAGATCTGCCGGTCCGCCCAGTAGCGGATCCTGGTGCCGGTGCGGGTCTTGGCGAACTTGCCCCGCTTGGTCAGCCCGCTGCCGGCCGTGAACTTCCCGTCCGGGCCGTCCTCGGCGAACGTGCCGGGGGTGCCCCGCCGGAAGCTGATCGCATGGGTGGTGCCGGACCGGTCCACCTCCACGTCCAGCCGGGCGGACAGCGCGTTCACCACCGAGGCGCCGACGCCGTGCAGACCGCCGGAGGCCGCGTACGAGCCGCCGCCGAACTTGCCGCCCGCGTGCAGCTTGGTCATCACCACCTCGACGCCGGACAGCCCGGTCTTGGGCTCGACGTCCACCGGGATGCCGCGGCCGTTGTCCCGCACCTCGACCGAGCCGTCCTGGTGCAGCAGTACCTCGATGCGGTCGCAGAAGCCGCCGAGGGCCTCGTCGACCGAGTTGTCGATGATCTCCCACAGGCAGTGCATCAGGCCGCGGCTGTCCGTCGACCCGATGTACATGCCCGGCCGCTTGCGGACCGCCTCCAGCCCCTCGAGGACGAGCAGATGCCGCGCGGTGTAGTCGGACCCGCCCTCACCGGTCACCAGAGAGGACGGGACGGTCTTTTCTCCACTCACGCTCTGCACTCCTCCACGATGTTGACGGTCACCCCGCATGCTCTCAGCAACTGAGACTCCGGCCGCCGAGGCCCGCGCGCCTTGTACGCGCTGCGCGAACACGACTCCCGCCGCGAACGCGGCCCCCACCCTGCCATCTCCTGCCGACACCACGGGTCCTGGCGGACCGGGGCGGCCGGAGAGGGCTGCGGAGCTGCTGTGATGCGGTCAAACGGGGTCCGGGACGGGGCTTATGCTCCAACCCAGCGGAGGATTATGCTACGCGGACCCCGGACCCCGACCCGATCGGGCGTTCGAGGCGATTGGCGCACCACGGGAATCGGTACGCATGAACCACCGGTGCCCGGGGCACGCCCTCATCAACGAGACAGCAGAATCCTCAAAGAGAAAAGCCACGAGCGGGAACGAATTCGACCTGGTTGGATGTTGATCCTGGTACACAGCTCGTCGAGCTAGAGAAGAGGCGACGTGACTACTGTTCTGACCCCTGCGAGCCCGCTCACCGCGGCTGACCGCTGCGACCGTTGCGGCGCTCAGGCTTACCTGCGCGTCGTCCTTTCCAGCGGCGGAGAGCTGCTGTTCTGCGCCCACCACGGGCGCAAGTTCGAGCCCGAGCTCAAGAAGATCGCCGTTGAGATACACGACGAGAGCGACCGCCTCTCGGGTACCTCGGCGACGGCCGTCGAGGGCGAGCGCTGACGCTCCCGCTCGAATCCCGAGCTGCCTGAACGGCCGGGCGGCCCTCCCCTCGGGGCGGGCCGCCCGGCCGTGGCGTTTCCGCGCGGCCGCCGCCGGCTGTCGCGCACCTCACAGCGCGGTGCGCACCGACTCCGCCACCGCCGACACCCGGGTGTACACGCCGGGGTGCTCGGCCTCCGCGCAGCCGGCGCCCCAGGACACCAGCCCGGCCAGCCGCCCGGCCACCAGCAGCGGGCCGCCGCTGTCGCCCTGGCAGGCGTCCTTGCCGCCCTGGTCCGTGCCGGCGCACACCATGGTGCGCGCGTCGAACGCGCTGTCCTGCCCGCCCGGGTAGGCCCGCCCGCAGGCGGCGTCCGAGATGATCGGCACCGTCACCTGCCGCAACGTGTTCGAGTAGCTGCCGTTGCCCCGGGTGTCCCCCCAGCCGAACACCGTGGCCGGCGTCCCCGCCGCGTACGGCGTGCTCTCCCCCGGGCCCACCATCTCCAGCACCGGCCGGTCGTTCTGCGGCTCTGCCAGCGTGAGCACCGCCACGTCCCGGGTGTTGGCGGCGAAGCTGTAGCCCGGCTCGATCCACACCCCGCGCACCGCCACCTCACGCCCCGCGCTGCCCCGCAGGTCGTCCCGGCCGACGATCACCCGCAGCGACGGCCGGTCGGTCGGCCGGCCGCTGGACTCGTCGTAGAAGCAGTGCGCGGCCGTCACCACCTTGGTCGGACTGACCAGTGCCCCGCCGCAGAACTGCCCCGAACGGGACGAGCCGAACTGCGGCCGGCTGGACAGCGCCACCATCCACGGGTGGTCGGCGGTGCTCGCCGCCGTCCCCCCGACGATCCGCCGCTGCGCCGCCGCCGGGGCGGCCGAGCCCAGCGCGATCAGCGGGGCGGGCAGGGCCGCCAGGGCGACGAGCGCGACCGCCCGGCGACGGAGCCGAGGCGCGGACGGATCCAGGAAGGGCACCGGTTCTCCAGAGGTTCGGCGTGCAGACGAGGTGCACTGGTCGAGAGCCGCACCGGTCGGAGTGCGACAACCTGCCCAGCGTAGTCACGCCGTCACCCGCCGTGCCCGGAGTCCGCGCCCCCGCCACCCCATCGGGCGACCCCCGCACATGCGAACGGGCCCCTCCGCCGACGGCGGAGGGGCCCGTCCAAGTGACTCGGACCGACCGGGGATCAGTCCAGGTAGTCGCGCAGCACCTGGGAACGCGACGGGTGGCGCAGCTTCGACATGGTCTTCGACTCGATCTGGCGGATGCGCTCACGCGTCACGCCGTAGACCTTGCCGATCTCGTCCAGCGTCTTCGGCTGACCGTCCGTCAGGCCGAAGCGCATCGAGACCACGCCCGCCTCGCGCTCGGACAGGGTGTCCAGCACCGAGTGCAGCTGCTCCTGGAGCAGGGTGAAGGAGACCGCGTCGGCCGGGACGACCGCCTCGGAGTCCTCGATCAGGTCACCGAACTCGCTGTCGCCGTCCTCACCGAGCGGGGTGTGCAGCGAGATCGGCTCGCGGCCGTACTTCTGGACCTCGATGACCTTCTCCGGGGTCATGTCGAGTTCCTTGGCCAGCTCCTCCGGGGTGGGCTCGCGGCCCAGGTCCTGGAGCATCTGGCGCTGCACGCGGGCGAGCTTGTTGATGACCTCGACCATGTGCACCGGGATGCGGATGGTGCGGGCCTGGTCGGCCATGGCGCGGGTGATCGCCTGCCGGATCCACCAGGTCGCGTAGGTGGAGAACTTGTAGCCCTTGGTGTAGTCGAACTTCTCGACCGCACGGATCAGACCGAGGTTGCCCTCCTGGATCAGGTCCAGGAACAGCATGCCGCGGCCGGTGTAGCGCTTGGCCAGCGAGACCACCAGGCGGAGGTTGGCCTCCAGCAGGTGGTTCTTGGCGCGGCGGCCGTCCTCGGCGATGATCTCCAGCTCGCGCTTGAGCTTCGGGGCGAGCTTGTCGGCCTGGCTCAGCTTGTCCTCGGCGAACAGGCCGGCCTCGATCCGCTTGGCGAGCTCGACCTCCTGCTCGGCGTTGAGCAGCGGGACCTTGCCGATCTGCTTCAGGTAGTCCTTGACCGGGTCGGCGGTGGCGCCGGCCACCGCGACCTGCTGCGCCGGGGCGTCGTCCTCGTCGTCGTCGGAGAGCACGAAGCCCTGGTCCGACTCCTCCTCGGCCTCGCCCTCCTTGCCGTCGCCGGGCAGGGCCACGTCCTCGAGGAGCTCCTCCTCGCCGATCATGTCCTCGTCGCCCTTGCCGGGCTTGCCGGCCGCGGCGGTCTTCTTGGCGGCGGTCTTCTTCGCGGGAGCGGCGGCCTTCTTGGCCACCGCCTTCTTCGCCGGGGCGGCCTTCTTGGCCGCCGGACGGGCCTCGGCGAGACCGATGGTCTCGACGACGGTCACCTCACTGGTCGTCACCGCGGCGGCGACCGCCACCGACGGGGCCGGGGTCGCCGCGGGGGCGATCCGGACCGGGGGCTTGGTCTGGGCGACCGGCGTGCGGGTGGTGACCGCCTTGGTCGCGGTGCGCTTGGTGGTGCTCTTGGCCGCGACGCTCTTGCGCTTGGCGCCGGCCGGCTCGGCCGCGCTGACCATCAGCTCCACCCCCTCCTCAATCAGCACCTGGTTGAGGCTGCGCATGACGTTCTTCCACTTGGTGACCGGGATCTGGTCCGCCTCGAACGCGTGGCGCACGTCGTCACCGGCGATCTGCCCCTGGGCCTTGCCCCGCTCGATGAGCGCCAGCAGTGCCGCGGACTCGGCGATCTCGGGGGGAAGCGAACGGGATGTGCTGGCCGACACGAACAACCTCTCGGACGATGAGTGGACGATCCCGCACCGACCGCCCGAGGAACTCGGGTGGGTGGACGGCGACCGGGGTCTGCAGGACGGCAGCAGCGCCGCGCACCAACACAGCCATCAGGCCTGTGCTGGTATTCCGGAGCTGCTTCCGCTCCGTACACATCGCTGCCGCCCCTCAAGTGTTACGCATGCCCGTCGTGGCGCCCGTCACACCACCCGACGGCCGGTACCGGCTGCCCCGGGCGGCCTATCGACGGCGTCCCGACGAGGGTACGGACCGGACCGGCGCTGCCTTCTCCCGCCTTCTGCCAGCGGGCCGACGGGGCCCGTTCGGGGGTCGTCCGGGCCCCCGCCGGTGTGGGGCGGGCCACCCTGTGGGACGCGACACGCCGATGGCCCCCCGGCTGCGGGTGGAGCAGCTGAAGGGCCATCCGTTCGGGACGGGCGGGGCTGGGCCGCTCAGTGCTCCCGCGGCGCCGGAACGGCGTGCTCGACGTCCGGGTGGACGGTGAGCAGCGCCCGGACGGCCGCCTCGGCGGCGGTGCCGTCACCGGTGCCGAGCGCGTCGACCAGCCGGGTGTGCAGGCTGACCGCCGAGTCGGACGGGCGCTCACAGGTGGTGCCGGAGCCGCCGGACACCTGGAGCGCGCCGGCCACGATCCCGGACAGGTGCTCCAGCATCCGGTTCCCGGCCATCTGCAGCACCAGGCCGTGCAGCTCGGCGTCGGCGCGGGCGTAGCTGACCAGGTCGCCCTGGCCGCCGGCCTGACTCATGATCTCGGTCAGCTCGACCAGCCGGTGCTGGACGTCCTCCCGGCCGTGCCCGGCCGCGAGGCGGGCGGCCAGCGGCTCGATCGCCCAGCGCAGTTCGAACAGCTCGCGGCGCTGCTCGTCGCGCTGCGGCCCGAAGGCGCGCCACTCGATGATGTCCGGGTCCAGCAGGTTCCAGTCGCTGACCGGGCGGACCCGGGTGCCGACGTTCGGCCGGGCCGAGACCAGGCCCTTGGCCTCCAGCACCCGGAGCGACTCGCGCACCACGGTGCGGGAGACCTCGAAGCGCTGGCCGATCTCCTCCGGCACCAGCGGGCGGTCGGCGCCCAGGTCGCCGGAGACGATCATCTGGCCGAGCTGCTGGACCAGCTGGCCGTGCAGGCCGCGGCCGCGGCTGCTGGTGGTCTTCCGTCCGGCCCGGGCGAGTTCGCTCTCCGCGCCCTCCCAGCGGGGAGCGGGCGGCATCGGGCGGTCGGCGTACGGGAAACGGTCCAGCTCGGAGGCGGAGATCGACTCGGCCTGGCGAGCGGCGGTCACGGTGGGGTGCGCAAGGGTACTCACGCCATCCTTTGTCGGCGATCGGCGGAGCCGTCTTGAGCATTCTCCTGAAAAGCACACGAAAGGGTGATCGGCCGCGACTGGATAATTGACTTCTTATCAGCAAGAAATGCGCATATCGGTCATCCGGGCTCGAATTCGGCGACCGTTGCGCGGCAGTGCGCGGCTTCTGCGGACGGGGCGTGGGGGCGGTGCCTCCCTTCACCCTTCTCCGGAGCAACGGTGGTGGTCTGTCACGGCGTCAGGGTCGGGGGCCGCTGGCGGCAATGGGCGCGATCGCCGTGCGGGGCGGGCGGGGCCGCAGGTTCGGGACCGGAGGCCGGGACCGCAGGGACCGGAGGTTCGGGACCGCAGGGACCGGAGGTTCGGGACCGCAGGTTCGGGGCGGTCGGTGCGGGCGCGGCCGGTGCGGGCGGAGGGCGGGGGGCGGAGGGCGGGGGCAGGCGCGGCTTCTGCGGACGGGGATGGTCGCAGGGACCGGCGGTTCGGGTGCGGGAGCCGTCGGGGCCGGTCACTGCCGCCGGTCCCGGTTCCTGCCGGTCCCGGTTCCTACAGTGCGCGGCGGCGGAACTGGGCGACCACGACAGCCAGCACCAGCAGGGCGGCCGGGGCCAGCAGGGCGACGACCACCACCGTGTCCAGCGCGGCCGCCGTCCGGTCGGCCGCCCCGCGCATCCAGCTCAGGCCGTACTGGAAGGGCAGCAACTCCCGGACCCAGACAGGCCAGTTACGGCCGGTGCGGTGCAACAGCAGGCCGGCGGTCAGCTCCAGCAGAGCAGGCAGCGCACAGACCAGCAGGACTCCCGCGACGGCGCTGCGCACCAGCGCCGCCAGCAGCAGTCCGGCCCAGCCGCCCGCCAACGCCAGCGCCAGGTACGCCGGCAGCAGGCGGCCGATCCCGCCCACCGCGAACAGGCCGTCCGCCGGGGCGGGCGCGAGGCCCGGAAGGTGCATCAGATCCACCGGGCGCGGAAGGGCAAGCACCGTCGAGGCGTCCACCGCGCCCGGCATCACGAAGCGGACCACCAGGGCGTTCACCGCGAGCGCCGCCACCGCGAGCAGCAGCGCCGCCGCACCGACCACCACCGACTTCGCGGCGAGCGCGCCGAGCCGACGCCCGAGCCGCACCCGGGACGCGGCCAGGTCCGGCCAGCGCATCTCGTTGCCGTACGCCAGTGCGCCGAGGATCGCCGCGGCCAGCGCCGTCGGCGGGAGCGGCAGCCACGCGACCACTCCCGCCAGCGCGCGCACCGCATCCGTCGCCCCCAACTCCCCTGCCGGGAACCGCCGGGCGGACACCGCCGCCACCGCACCGTTCAGCAGCAGCGCCACCGCGACCACCCACCACGTGGAACGCACCCCGCCCAACCGACGGACCTCACAAGCCACCAAGCGCACTGTCACTCACTCCCGTTCTCGTCACCGGTGCCGCGCCTGCGCAGCGCGCTCGCCCCGCCCTCGCCCGCCGCGACCGGTGCCCGGTCCGCCGCCCGTCCGGGCTGCGCGGCCGTTCCGCCCGGTTGACCGGCGGGGCGCAACTCGGCGGCGTGGACCGGGCGGAGACGCACGTCGGCCCGCACCGAGGTCTGTTCCGGCGCCGGGACCGGGGCGTGCACCGGTGCCCCTGCCGGTACCGGTGCCGGCACGGGTGCCTGGTGCGGCGTCCGGGGCGGCGCGGGGGTGCGGCCGACTCCGCCGACTCCCCTGATCCGGGCAGGAGTCAGTAGTTCCGCGTCGGTCGGATTGGCCGCCAGCTGTTCGGCGTCGAGCAGGATCGGATCGGGGCCGGTGTCGGGGGCGGGGGCGGGGGCGGGGGCGGAGGGTGCCGGAGCGGACGCTGCCGTCGGCGCGGTCGGACTCACCGTGCTTTCGGGGACCGGCCGTTGGGACTTCGCTCGACGGAGAGCGGAAGCACCGCGGGGGGCCCGCCGGATCAGGTCGATGGGCACCTCTGCCGGGGCCGGGGCGGGAACGGCCGCAGGCACTGCCGCTGACGCGGGCTCGGCAGTGGCAGCGGTGCCAGGGGTGGTGGCCGGGACCGCCGCGATTACCGGAGGTGCCGGAGCCGCCAAGGCCGGCAGGACGGGCTCGGCGGCCACCTCGGCGGCGTTCGGCGTCGACGGGTCGGGGGCGAGTGCGGCAGCGGCCCAGCGGCCGGCCTGGAGGCCACGGTGGTCGAGGGGGCGCTCGGTGCGCCGCTCGGTGCGCTCGATCTCGGCGCGCTCGATCTCGGTGTGCTCGATCTCGGTGCGCTCGATCTCGGTGCGCTCGGTGTCGGTGTGCTCGGTGTCGGTGTGCTCGGTGTCGGGGCGGGTGGCGTCGGCGCGGGCGGACGGGCGGCCGACGGTGGTCGGCCTCGCTGTGCGAGTGGCGGCGGTGGCGGTGGGGGTCCGCTCGGCCGCGTGCTGACGGTGCGTCCGGATCACCACCTCGCCGGAGCCGCCCGAACTGTCGGACCGCTCCGGGCCGCTGGGCAGGGCGGCCGGGTAGGAGAACGGGCGCTGCACCACGCGGTCGGCCAACTCGTGCAGCAGGACGCCGTTGCGGTAGGCGAGTTCACCGATCTCGGTGCGGCCGACGCCGCTCACCGCGAGGCCGGCGCCGCCCTCGCGGCGGACGTGGGCGCCCTGGGCCACCAGCAGGTCTGCCAGGCGGGCCATCTGCGGTCCGCGGACCAGGACTTCGGGGTGCAGCCGGGTGCGGCGGAACTCCACCACCGGCTGGTCGGCGGCCAGCCGGCCCGCGTCCAGGGTGACCACCCGGTCGGCGAGCGCCGCGGCCTCCTCCGGGCGGCGGGTGGAGATCAGTACGGTGCCGCCGGTCAGCGCGAAGGACCGCAGGAAGCCGTGGAGCCACTCTTCGCTGCGCGGGGACAGGCCCTCGGTCGGGGCGTCCAGCAGCAGCGTGCGGGGATCGCCGAGCAGGGCGGCGGCGACGGCGAGTCGGCGGTGCATGCCCGGCGAGAAGGTGCCGATCCGGTGGTTGGCGACGGGGGTCAGGCGGATCTGCTCCAACAGGTCGTCGGCCCGCCGCACCGGGACGCCGACCGCTCCGGCCAGCATCCGCAGGTGCGCCCGGGCCCGCCGCCCCGGGTGCCCGGCCTCCGGCCGGGTGGACGGCAGGACCACGCCCACCTCCCGCTCGGGACGCCGGAGCCGCCGGTAGGTGCGACCGTCGAACAGGGTGATGCCGTGGCCGCGTTCGAGCTCCACCATCAACCGCAACGCGGTGGACTTGCCCGCCCCCTCGTCCCCCAGCAGCGCGGTGATCATTCCCGGACGGGCGTCGAAGGTCAGGTCCAGTACCGCCGGGGGTCGGCCCCTCCGGTACGTCTTCGTCAGTCCGGTGATCTGGATCATCGCCGCCCGCTCCCTCGCCCGCCGACAGACCGGGCTTCGTCCGCCGGGCCTGAGCCTGCACAGTAGGACGCGGAAGCGATGAAACCAGGCATTCCGGATGGGTCGTGGACGGTATTGGCACCTAGCTCACCCGAACAGGCGACAACTCACTCACGCCACTGACGCCGAATCCCTGATGGTCCGTCACGACTCCTCACCCGCAAGGGAATCGACGTCGCTCTGCAACGCTGCACGGCACGACACGGCACCGGGCCTCGAACTCCAGAGCCCTCTCAAAACTCAGGACTCGGCGGCGGGGGCCAACTCAGGCCTCAGGACTCAGGACTCAGGACTCAGGACTCAGGCCGGAGCATGGGCGGGTTCAGGACGGTCGCCCCACCCGCCTTGAACAGCTGGGCGGGCCGACCGCCCTGACGGGTCGTGGTGCCACCGGAGGGCAGCAGGAAGCCCGGGGTGCCGGTGACCTTGCGGTGGAAGTTCCGCGGGTCCAGCACCACGCCCCACACTGCCTCGTACACCCGGCGCAGCTCACCGACGGTGAACTCGGGCGGGCAGAAGGCCGTTGCCAGCGAGGAGTACTCGATCTTCGACCTGGCCCGCTCCACACCGTCCGCCAGGATCTGGCCGTGGTCGAAGGCCAGCAACTCGCCGTCGTTCCGGTCCGCACCGAACAGCTCGCTGACCGGCGCCCACCGGGCGCTGCTGGCGTCGCCGCCCGCGCGCGGGGACGGCAGGTCCGGAGCGAGCACCAGGTACGCGACGCTCACCACCCGCATCCGGGGGTCGCGCTGCGGATGACCGTAGGTGGCCAACTGCTCCAGGTGTGCACCGAACGGGTTCTGCCCTGCCAGCACCTGACCCGGCGCGGTCTGCGCCCGCAGCCCGGTCTCCTCCGCCAACTCCCGGGACGCCGCCTCGGCCAGGCCCTCGTCGGGTCGCACGAACCCACCCGGCAGCGCCCAGTAGCCCTTGAACGGCGCCTCACCGCGCTTCACCAGCAAGGCGCACAGCTCATGGTCGCGCACCGTCAGCACCACCAGGTCAACCGTGACTGCGAACGGGGGGAAGGCCGACGGGTCATAACGCGACATGTCGCCGATCTTAGTCGTCTCTCTGACGATAATCACAGACCACAGCCCTTTTCCCGTCTCCCGGACCGCCTGCGGGGCAGTCAGCTGGCGGCCAGTTGCAGGAACGACGGCGCCTCCTCGACCACCGCGACACCGATCCGGCTGACCCGGACCGAGAACGGCTCGCCGGCCACCCGCAGGCCGGTGAGTTCCAGTGCACCCAGCGGTGCGGTGCTCGCCGGACGCGTGGCCACCCGCCCTGACGGGACGTCGGGCCTGACACCGGCCAGCGACAGCACCAGGTGGACCGCGGCGGCCGCCGACATGGCGGCCGGCCGGCAGGCCGCCGGGTGCGGCACCGGTGGGCAGTCCGCGACCTTCTGCTCGCCCGCGTACATCTCGGGCAGCCGGTGGTCGAAGTGCGAGGACGCCTCCAGCAGGCCCTCCAGCAGTATCTCGGCCTCGCGCTCGAACCCGGCGTCCACCAGCCCGCTGACCGCGAGCGCGGTCTCCTGCACCCGCACCGCACCGCTGCGGTGGCCGAGCGGATTGAACCGCGGGGACTTCGCGCTCAACGTCCGCAGACCCCACCCGCAGTCGAGTTCGGGCGTCACCAGCCGCTGGGCGAGCAGCCTGGTCTGCTCCCGGTCGAGCAGGCCCTCGTGCAGTTCGCCCTCGGCGCCCAGGCCGACGTCGAAGAGGTGGACCACGGTGGAGGCGAGGGCCGGCACCGGACGGTCCGGGGCGAGCAGCGCGGCCGCCGGACGGCCGCCCGAGAGGTCGTCGATCCAGAACTGCTCGCGGAACCGTTCCCGCAGCTCGGCCGCCCAGGCCCGCCACTCCCCCGCCCCGGGGCGGTCGAACGCCTCCAGCAGGTCCGCTCCCTGGAGCGCCGCGCGGTGGGCCTGCGCCTGGACCTCGCACCTGGCCGGGCCCGGCCGGGCGGCCCGCTCCTCCGGCGGGCGACCGAAGTCGGTGACGAACCCGACCGGCCCGTCCGGCCCCTCCGCCACCGCGGCCCGCAGTGCCCCGAGGGCGCGCTCGGCGGCCGGCAGCAGCTCCGCGACCTCGGCCCGCGGCATGCCCCAACGCCAGGCCTCCGCCAGCACGGTGACGAACAGCAGGGTCGCCTCCGTGGCCGTGCAACTGGCCGGCAGCTCGGGGCCGCCGTGCCGCAGCGGCCCGGGGATCACACCGTCCAGCGCCTGCGCGGCCGCACCGCTGTCCGCACCGGCGGCCGACGAACTCCCCGCCCCCTGGGGCGCGCCGCCATGGGCCGGTACCGCGGTGCCGGTGCCCGTGCCGGTACCGCCTGCCACCGGGTTCGCGACCGTCGCCGGGGCGGCCGCTGCCGGACCTGACGCACCGTCACCTCCGGGACCTTCGGACCGACGGGCGGCGCCCGCCGGTTGCTGGGGCGCGAGGTGCTGGCGGCGGGCCGTCGCACGGAGCGTTCCGGCGGCGAGCCGGGTGCCGAGCGGCAGCGTCATCCGGGCCGCCCAGAGCGCATCCGCGGCGGTGAGGCCGAATCGCCAGGGAGCGCCCGAGGCCGTGTAGAGGTCGGTCGGACGGTCCGCGTCGGCGAGCAGCAGCCCGCCCAGCGAGTCCAGCGCCCGGCCGACCAGGCGGGCGGCGCGGCGGTCGTCGGCCCGGACCTCCGGCTCGGACCACGGCAGCGGCACGCCCTGGCCGCGCCCGGTCGGTGGGCGTCCGGCCGACGGGCTCTCCAACTCGACCCGCAGGTCCACGGACCAGCGGGCACCGGGCTGGACCTCCAAGTCCCACCGGAGCACGCCCGCACCGGCCAGCACCGCGTGCGGCGACGGACGGGCGCTGACGGTGGCCGCGCGGCCCTGCCCGGCCCACCGCAGGCCCGCGGACTGGACCTGGCCCGGCAGGTCGGCCGAACGTCGGCCCGCAGCGATGTCGGTGAGCTGGCCCAGGTCGGTGCCGAGCGCGATCTCCAGCGGGAGGCGGGCCGGTCGGGCGCCGGTGTTCCGGACCGTCACGGTCTCCGCGCCGTCGGCGTGCCGCAGCCGTTCGACCGTCAGCGCCGGGTCCGGGTCGAGGTCGCCCGGCACCCGGACCGAGCCGACGAAGCGTGCCGTCGCCGCGGACGTCAGGGTGCCCTGGAGCGGCAGCGGCTCCATGCCGCCGAGCCGCAGCTCCATCCTGGCCAGGGTGCGTACCCCGTGCCGGAAGAAGCCGTGCAGGCTCTGGCCCCGGAGTTGCCCGTCCGGACCGGAGGCGGCCATGCCCGGGGCGTTGACGCACAGGATGTCGTGCGCGGCCGAGGGCTGCGGCCGGGGTGCCGTCGGCGGGCTCGGCTGCCGGGCCGGGCCCGGGGCGACCGCACCGACCACCTGCTCCGACCGGCCGGCCGGCCCACTGGGCATCGCCCCGGCCGGAGCTGACGGGTGGTCGGCACGCGGTGCCGCCCCGCCGCGGCCCGGAGCGGGCACGCCCGGCACCGCGGCCCCCGGCACCGGCCGCGTCGGCGTGCCGTAGGCCGGGGTGGCCCCCGGCGCGTAGGGCGTGGGCGTGGTGACCGTGCCGAACGGCGGCGTGGCCCCCGGCGGGTGCGGTGTTCCGGGAGTGGGCGTGCCGTAGGCCGGGGTGGCCCCCGGCGCGTAGGGCGTGGGCGTGGTGACCGTACCGAACGGCGGGGTCGCCCCCGGCGCGTACGGCGTGCTGCTGGTGAGTGCGGTGTACGGCGGCGTGCCGGCGGGAGCCCCGGGCTGGTGGGCACCGGCACGGGGCGCGCCGAACACGGGGGTGCCGGGCGTCTGCGGGCCGGGAACCGTCGGGCCCGCTCCGGGCGTCCCCGAGGCGTGGCCGGCGGGCGCCGGGCCGGTGGGGGTGCCGTACGGGGGTGTGGGCTGACGGAGAGTCAACGGGTCGGCCGGGCGCGGGGGAACGGGGGGAACCGCTGCTCCGGCGGGTGCCGGAGCGCCGCCCGGTACGGGCGGGCTGACGGGTTGCAGCGGCTGCGGCGCTGCGTGGGGTGGCCTTGAATCGGTCACCGGGCTCTCCTCCCCTCGACCGGCCGACGGCGGCGGGCCCGGTCGGCCGCGAGCGTGCTCGATCGCGGACTGTACTGCTCTGCCGCCGGAACACGCGGCTCCGACCGGGGCGGAACCGGACCTGCGATGCTCCGCCCCTACCGGGTTGGCGTCCCGGCCCGGACACCCTCGTCGCCCGTGGCCCGGTCGCACCGGGTCGAGCGACGCGTGACCGGTGCCCGACACGGTCGCCCTGGCCGCCAACGGCCCGGCGGTGCCGGTTCGAGTGGCGGCGCTCCCCTGGTTGAACGCAGCACACCTGCCCCAGGTCACGCCTGTCCGGCGGACCTCCGGTCGGATGCGGCCGCGTGCTGCCGTTCCTCCGGCGGCCTGCGACCGGCACTCGGGGTGCCCGCTGTGTCGTGGCGCCGTTCGGGGTTCTCCGCAGGTGGCGGACGCCCCCCGGCGGCTCCTGTCCGCCGTCAGGATACGGTGCGAGCACGACGGCGGACGCACCGGTGACCTCGGGGTCCGGCGCCGCGACCAGCCTGTGACCAGCTCGCACCTAGGAGTTGCATGTCCCCCCTCAGCCGCATCCCCGGGATCGTCACCACCGACCACGTCTTCCGGGTGCCGCTGGACCACGGTGATCCGAGCGGCGAGGCGATCAAGGTCTTCGCCCGCGAGGTGGTGGCCGCCGGACGCGAGAACGACGAGCTGCCGTGGCTGCTGTACCTGCAGGGCGGGCCGGGCGGCAAGGCCAACCGGCCGCTGGGCCGGGACGGCTGGCTGGACCGGGCGCTCGACGACCACCGGGTGCTGCTGCTCGACCAGCGCGGCACCGGCCGCTCCACCCCGGCCAACCGGCAGACGCTGGCCCGGCGCGGAGACGCCCGCCGGCAGGCCGACTACCTGGCGCACTTCCGTGCCGACTCGATCGTCCGGGACGCCGAGCTGATCCGCCGTCAGCTGCTGGGCGAGGACGGAAAGTGGAGCCTGCTCGGGCAGAGCTTCGGCGGCTTCTGCACCCTCACCTACCTGTCGCTGGCGCCGGAGGGGCTGCGCGAGGCGTTCGTCACCGGCGGCCTGGCGGGCCTGCGCCGCTCGGCCGACGAGGTCTACCGCGCGGCCTACCCGCGGGTCGCCCGGAAGAATGCCGGGCACTACGCGCGCTTCCCCCAGGACGTGGCGGCGGTACGGCGAATCGCGGCACACCTGATCGACCGGCCCGCCGCCCTCCCGGACGGCGGAGAGCTCACCGTCGAGGCTTTCCAGGCGCTCGGCATGATGCTGGGCAGCGGCACCGGCTCCTACGTCCTGCACTACCTGCTGGAAGAGGCCTGGGTGGAGGGGCCGGACGGACCGGAGCTCTCCGACGCCTTCCTGGCCGGGGCGCACGCGCACCTGTCCTTCGCCGTGGGACCGCTGTACGCCGTGCTGCACGAGTCGATCTACGGGCAGCGCTCGGTCGACGCCGGGGGCACCGAGTGGTCCGCGGAGCGGGTGCGCAAGGAGTTTCCCGAGTTCGACGCGGCGGCGGCGCTGGCCACGGACGAACCGGTGCTGTTCACCGGCGAGATGATCTACCCCTGGATGTTCGAAACCGACCCGTCGCTGCGGCCGCTGCGCGAGACGGCGCAGCTGCTCGCCGAGCGCACCGACTGGCCCGACCTGTACGACCCGCAGCGCCTGGCTTCGAACCAGGTACCGGTGTACGCGGCGGTGTACCACGACGACATGTACGTGGACACGGCGCATTCGCTGGAGACGGCCGACTCGGTGGCCGGCCTGCGGACGTGGATCACCAACGAGTGGGAGCACGACGGGGTGCGGGTGAGCGGCCGCCGGGTGCTGGACCGGCTGATGCGGATGGCGCGCGGCGAGATCTAGTCGCTCACCGCGCGGGCGGGGGTTGAGCGTTCGCATGTCAGCCTCCGATGGACTGCTGGTGTCGGGGTGCCGTGGCACGGGATCCGGGGCTCCCCGGCCCGGCGGCCCGGCACGGACGCGGTCGGCGCTCACCGCCGGCTCGACGGAGGTCGCTTGACGGGACGTCGGGCGGCATCGCCCGACGAACACCGCCTGGGCTGCCGTCCTCGGCGGCCTCGACGGCCTCGCCGGCACCCGCCCCGGGTTCGGAGCAGCTCCGGTCGGGCCCGGTTTCGCGCCGACCCGCCCCGGTGGTTCGCGCGAAGCCGGTGCGGCGTCCCGGCGGAGGCTCCGGCGGGGCGGCCGTGGGCGTCTGGAGGGCTCCTCCGGCCCGGTCGGTTTCGGTCGGCCGAGCCGCTCGCATCGGCCGCTCCCCTCCCGTCGGCCGGTCGGGCGGCGGGAGTTCGGGACACTCCGGGCTCCCGGCCCCGCCCAGCCTGGTGGTGCGTTCGCGCCGGACCACCCGGAGCAGCGCCTCCGGAGCGATGCCGGAGTTCAGGGATTCGTAGAGCAGTTGGGCCAGGGTGTAGTCAGGCTCCAGTTCCAGGGCTCTGGCCAGCACGATCCGGGCCGTGGCAGAGTCGCCGGCCAGCCAGGACGTCCAGGCCAGCAGCGTCATCGGCGGGGCGGCGAGGTGTTCGAACGGATCGACACACCGCTGGATCAGGTAGCGCCACAATCGCTGGGCGGTGGCGAGTTCGTGCGACTCGGCGTACTCGGCTGCGCGGTCCCGGCCGAGCTTGTCCTGGAGGCCGATCAGCAGGCGGGCGGTGCGCCCGGTGTCGAGTTCGCGGGCGCCGCTGCGGAACTCGGTCATCGCGTCGGCCAGGAGTTCTTCGGTGCGCCGGACCGCCGCGTGGCGGCCGCCGGGGCCCGCCAATTCGCGGATGAACGGCGGCCCGGCGTCCTCCAGGGCGCGGCGCTGCAGCTCGCACAGGGGCGGGCCCACGGGGGCCAGGCCGGCCACGATCGCCTTGCGGCTGCCACGCGGTGCGAGGCCGGCGAAGGTGGCCGCGGCGGCGAGCGGGCTGGGCTGGTGGGCGGCGCGGACCGGAGTGCCGTCCGGCGGACAGCAGTCGACTCCGGTGCACAGGAAGGACCACCAGCGGCCCACTGAAACGCACAGCGCCTCCTTGACGATCACCTGCTCGCCCTGGAAGGCCCGGGTGAGCGCGGCAGCCAGTGGGCGCAGCTCCTCCAGCACGGCCTGTGCCCCTTCGGGCCCGGACGCGCCGTCGGCGGGATCGCGGCAGAGGTACAGCAGGACTTGGACGGGGCGGCGGTCGCGCTGCTCGGACAGCTCGACCAGCAGCCTCGCGGACTCTTCGGCGGTGCGCTCCCAAGAGGCCGGATCTGCCGGAATGTCGATCCGGATCACCCCGCCCTGGTCGAGTTCGGGGCCCTGCAGGCCCACCGCGACGATGCTGTCGTCGGGGAAGAAGCCCAGCAGGTACGGAAGCATCTCCGCCATGTCGGCGGGACCGCGCAGCCGGACCGGGAGGTGGCCGGGGCGCGGGGAGGGCTTGGTGGTGCGGTCGTCTGCGGTCATGGCGCACAGCCTGGACCCGTTGCCGCCGCGGCTGCGGATATTTCGGCCACCCTGTGGATAAACCGGGGGGTTCAGCATCAGCTACCCCCATTGGGGGACAATTCCGGCCCGAACGAGGGAATCTGACCGCATCTCAGCTGATGAACGCCAGGCTGTCCACAGCCCGGCATTCGCGGTCCGTCCGTGGAGCACGGTATCCATGACCTCATGCAGACGCGCGAACTCCACCCGACCACCCCAGCCGACCGCGCCGCCGTCCGGGCCGCCGCGGATTCCGTGCTGCGCAACCTTGCCGGGCCCTCCGCGACGCTGCGCGAAGACCAGTGGAGGGCCATCGAGGCCCTGGTCGTCGACAGCCGCCGCGCCCTGGTGGTGCAGCGCACCGGCTGGGGCAAGTCCGCCGTCTACTTCATCGCCACGGCGCTGCTCCGCGAGCGCGGCGCCGGCCCCACGGTGATCGTCTCGCCGCTGCTCGCCCTGATGCGCAACCAGGTCGACTCGGCAGCCCGGGCGGGCATCCACGCCCGGACGATCAACTCGGCCAACCCGGAGGAGTGGGCAGACATCCAGCAGGAGGTCGCCGACGGCAAGGTCGACGTCCTGCTGGTCAGCCCCGAGCGTCTCAACAACCCCGACTTCCGCGACCACGTGCTGCCCAAGCTCGCCGCCTCCACCGGCCTGCTGGTGGTGGACGAGGCACACTGCATCTCCGACTGGGGCCACGACTTCCGCCCCGACTACCGCCGGCTGCGCACCATGCTCGCCGAGCTCTCCCCCGGAGTCCCGGTGCTGGCGACCACGGCGACCGCGAACGCCCGGGTCACCGCCGACGTCGCGGAGCAGCTCGGCACCGGTGCCGGAGACGCGCAGGCCCTGGTGCTGCGCGGACCGCTGGACCGGGAGAGCCTCAGCCTGGCGGTGCTGTCGCTGCCCGATCCGGCGCAGCGGCTGGCCTGGCTCGCCGACCACCTGGCCGACCTGCCGGGCTCCGGCATCATCTACACGCTCACGGTCGCCGCCGCCGAGGAGGTCACCGACTTCCTGCGCGAGCGCGGCTACCCGGTCGCCTCCTACTCCGGCCGCACGGAGGACGCCGAGCGCCGCGAGGCCGAGGCAGCCCTGCTGGCCAATCAGGTCAAGGCCCTGGTCGCCACCTCCGCGCTCGGCATGGGCTTCGACAAGCCGGACCTCGGCTTCGTGGTCCACCTCGGCTCGCCGAGCTCTCCGATCGCCTACTACCAGCAGGTCGGCCGCGCCGGCCGTGGTGTCGACCGCGCGGAGGTCCTGCTGCTCCCCGGCAAGGAGGACGAGGCGATCTGGCGGTACTTCGCCTCGGTCGGCTTCCCCGCCGAGGAGCAGGTCCGCCGCACGCTGGACGCATTGGCCCAGGCGGGCCGCCCGCTCTCCACCGCGGCGTTGGAGACCTCGGTCGACCTCCGCCGCATCCGGCTGGAGACCATGCTCAAGGTGCTCGACGTGGACGGCGCGGTCCGCCGGGTGCGCGGCGGCTGGGAGTCCACCGGCGAGCCGTGGCGGTACGACAGCGAGCGGTACGCCAAGGTCGCCCGGGCCCGGCAGGCCGAGCAGCAGGCGATGCGCGAGTACGTGGCCACCGAGGGCTGCCGGATGGAGTTCCTGCGCCGCCAGCTCGACGACCCGGAGGCGGCGCCGTGCGGGCGCTGCGACCGGTGCACCGACGTCCGGCTGTCCGCCGAGGTGTCGGCCGAGGCCGCGAGTGCGGCCCGGGCCGCACTCGGCCGCCCCGGAGTCTCCTTCGAGACCAGGAGGATGTGGCCGACGGGCATGGAGTCGCTCGGCATTCCGCTGCGAGGCCGCATCCCCGCCGACCAGCAGTCCGAACCGGGGCGCGCCCTGGGCCGGCTCTCGGACATCGGCTGGGGCACCCGGCTGCGCGCGCTGCTCGACGAGCGCACCCCGGACGGCCCGCTGCCGCGCGAGGTGCTGGACGCCGTGGTCGGCGTGGTCGCGGACTGGGCGCGCGGCCCCGGCGGCTGGGCCGGGCCGGCCGGCCCCGACGGCACCCGGCTGGAGCGCCCGGTCGGCGTGGTCTCGCTGGACTCCTCCACCCGACCACAGCTGCTGTCGGACTTCGCCGGGGGCCTCGCCTCGATCGGCCGGATGCCCCTGCTCGGCCGCGTCGAGTACGCCACCGGCGAGCCCCCGCACGGGCCGCGCAGCAACAGCGCCCAGCGGCTGCGTTCGGTCGCCGGGGCGTTGACGCTCTCCCCGGGCCTGGCCGATGCGTTGGCCGCGACTCCCGGCCCGGTCCTGCTGCTCGACGACCTGGTGGACTCGGGCTGGACGCTGACGGTCGCGGCTCGACTGCTCCGCCAGGCCGGTGCCACCGCGGTACTGCCCCTCGTGCTGGCCGTTCGGGGGTGAAGTGGATTCGGCCGACGCCGGACACGTCGGCCTGCTGGAGTCGGCGGCCCGGCTGGGCGACGGGTGATGCAGATCCGGCCGGGTCGATCGGGAGGCCCGGTGCTTCGGCGCAGCCGAACGCCGGGCCCCGTACACCGGAGAGTCGCTGCCCGTTCACGTCCCGCTCACCCGAAGTCAGCCGAATGGCCCTGCGGCAGAGCTGGTACATACCGGGCAATTGGGCGGCTCTCAAGCGGCGCTTGTCATTTCATCATTGCCGCTTGGCCGGGT
Organism: Kitasatospora sp. NPDC059646; assembly: GCF_042734615.1. Lineage (NCBI taxonomy): Bacteria > Bacillati > Actinomycetota > Actinomycetes > Kitasatosporales > Streptomycetaceae > Kitasatospora > Kitasatospora sp. NPDC059646. The sequence continues at coordinate 84,889 of NZ_JBHWDS010000019.1, read as the reverse complement.
GTCGCCCGAGAATTGGAAGGTATCCAGCGCCCGGTCCCCAGGACCCGGCCTTCGGCGTACGCTCGCGCACCCTCGGGAGCGCGGGCACGGGAAGGAGGATCGTGATCAATGGCATCGACCGAGGTCCTTCCCACTACGACAAGCGTCGGACGCTCACGCTGCCGGAGTGGCAGCAGCTCGGCGTACCGCTCCTCCGCGCGCCCCGAGAGTTCGTCACCGAACTCCACCGGCGGCACCTGCCGCAGCCCGGCACGACCGTGGTCGCGGTGCTCGACGCCGAACACCGGATGACGGCATCGGCCTCGTTCGGCGTCCGCCCGCAGTTCAGCGACGGCTGGGACCACCGCAACGCCCTGCTCGGTCACCTCCGTCGAGTGACCCCGCACGACCTGAAGCGGATATCCCCGAACCGGACCGCCGTCCTGCTGCGCTGCCGTGACGGCGGACCGGACTGGACCGAGCAGGACGGGGCGTGGATGTGGGCCCTGCGCGCCGCCGCCGAGCTGCACGGACTGCGCTGCGGCTCGTACCTGACGCTCACCCCGGCAGGCTGGCAGTCGCTCGGCGACGGCCGGCGCGGCCGCAACCCGCACTCCGGATCCTGGACTCTCGGTCCGGTCCACACCGTCACCGAACTGCCGCCGCGCACCCCGTCCGACACCAGGGCCAGCCGCTCCGCAGCACGGACGCCGATGCAGACGCCGACGCCACCAGTACCGGCACCGGCCGAACCGCAGATCGCGCCCGTCACCTCGCTGGACGCGATCCGCGCCCTGGAGCCCGCTCGTGACAACCGGACGGTCCGCCGAACCGGCACCCGCTGAGCAGTCGCCCAACCACGGCGCCCACTCAACGGACCGTCCTGCGCACCGAGCCGGCGCCCGGCACCCGACCGCAAGCAGGACACGGCGACGCCCGGCACCTCAACGGCCCCGGAACCGGTCCCAGGACACGACGGCACGACGGCACGACAACGCCCCGGCCCCGCCCGCAGGCGGAGCCGGACCGGTACGTCCGGTTGACGGTCGGTCAGGCGAACAGCGGAGCGACGGTGGCCGTCTCGCCGCATACCACCAGCAGCTTCGCGGCCCGCTCCAGCGCCTTGCGCGCCGCAGCAGCCACCCGCTCCGAGTGGTTGTCGTTGACCACCAGCACCACCACGTCGCGGCGCAGCGTCCGGGTCGTGGCAGCGTCGGCGTAGAAGACGTCGCCGCCGTCGGCGAGTTGAGCCCAGTAGCCCTCCTCGCCGAAGCTCAGCTCGTGCTCCTGCCAGGGGTGCGCAGCGCCGACCGTCAGGACCAGCACGTCGCCGGGGCGGCGGCCGGACTCCAGCAGTGCGTCGACAGCGTCATCGGCGCGGTCGAGCGCCTCGGCCGCAGCCACGGGCAGGAGTTGAACGGTCGGCCGGCCGGGGCCCGGCGTGGGGCCGGCCTTGGGTCGGGGTGCGGGCCGCGGGCCGGGAACCGGGCGGTCCGCACGGGGCGGCGTGGGGCGCGGCGGGCCGGGGCGAGGGCCCGGAACCGGAGCGGCGACGGCGGTGGAGGAAGGCATACGGGGGGCAGGTGCGTCCGACTTGTGGGAAGGGGGAACACCGGGGCCCGGGATCGTCTCGTGAATCTCCGGCTCCTCGGGGAAGACAGGCATACCCGGATTCCTATCAAATGCCGGTCGGATGCGCACGGGCACCCCACCACTTGGAAGTCTCGCGCTCCGCGTGCGGGCACACGACAACGCCCGGGTGACGGGTGGATGAATGCTGACGAACCGTCAGGAACCTCGGAAATGGCGGGCCCGGAAGCCCCTGGGGACGAGCCGCAGGCGCCGCAGGAACGAGCGTGTTCCAGCAGGGCGGAGCGCCGGCCAGAGGGCGTACCGCAGGGACGGGGCGCTCAGAAGCCGAGCGAGAGCTGTTCGCCGGTGTCGACCGGGACGCGCTGCCGCTTGAGGTGGCTCCAGCGCGGCAGGGCGTCCATGAAGGCCCAGGACAGCCGGTGGTGTTCGGTGGGCCCGAGCTCCTCGAGCGCCGCCCGGTGGGTCGGCGAGGGGTAGCCGGCGTTCTCCTCGAAGGCGAAGGCCGGGTGGTCCAGGCCGAGTTCGGCCATCAGAGCGTCCCGCCGGACCTTCGCCAGCACGGAGGCTGCGGAGACGCAGACGCAGGACTGGTCGCCCTTGATCACCGTGCGGACCCGCCACGGGCCGCCCAGGTAGTCGTGCTTGCCGTCCAGGATCACCGCGTCGGGCTCGACCGGCAGCGCCTCCAGCGCGCGGACGGCGGCCAGCCGCAGCGCGGCCGTCATGCCGAGTTCGTCGCACTCCTGGGGCGAGGCGGCGCCGAGCGCGTAGGCGGTCACCCACTCCTCCAGGATCGGGACGAGCGCCTCCCGGCGCCGCTCGGTGAGCAGCTTCGAGTCGGTGAGCCCCTCCGGCGGGCGGCGCAGCCCGGTGACCGCGGCACCGACCATGACCGGCCCGGCCCAAGCCCCACGCCCCACCTCGTCCAGCCCGACCACCAGGCGGGCTCCGGCCCGGCGCAGGGAACGCTCGACCGAGTGGGTCGGGGGGTCGTACGGCATCGACGGTTCCTTCGCTGGCAGGACGGCAGCCGGGCCCGCGACGAGGACGCTCCCGGCACCTTTCAGCCTACGCCGCCGCCCGGACAGCCCCGGCCGGACGACCCCGGCCGGACGACCCCCGGACAGCCCCGGCCCCGGCCGGCCGGCGCACCGGAGCCGCCCGCACCGCGCCCACGACCCGCCCGGGACTCTCCGCCGTCCCGCAGCACGACCCACGGCCCGATCGTCCTCCCGCGCTACGGCCTGATCATCGGCAGCAGGACCCGGCCGAGCAGCTCCTCGCAGAAGTCGTCCTCGATCATCCCGACGCAGACCCGGGCCCGGTACAGCAGCATCGCGGGCAGCACGTCGGCCACCATGGGCACCGCGGCACCACGACGGACGTCGCCCCGGGCCTCGCCGCGGCGCAGGATGCCGAGGATGCCCTCGGTGGTCGGCTCGATCACCCGTTCGTGGAGGAATCCCTTGAAGAGCTCGGCGCGCTCGTGGTCGAGTTCGCCCATCAGGGTCCGGACGGCCGCGCCGATCCGGGAGTTGAGCACCTCGATGTAGCCGTGCACGACCTGCCGCAGCTCGGCCTCCGCCGAGCCGAGGTCGGGGAAGTCGGCGGGCGGCGGCATCGCGGCGACCAGGGCGTCCATCACGAGGTCCGCCTTGGACGCCCAGCGCCGGTAGAGCGCGGCCTTCCCGGTCTGCGCGGCGCCGGCCACGCCCTCCATGGTCATTCGGGCGAACCCGCCGGACGTGAGCTGGTCGAGCGCGGCCTCGAAGATCGCGGCTTCAAGTGCCTTGCCGCGCCTGCGCAGCGGGGCTCCCTCGGCGGGGCCGTCGGCCGGCTGCGGCCGGTCCGGCTGATCCATCGTCATCCACCCTAAAAGACGGTTGCGTTCACTATCTGCGCCGACTAATGTCCCCCGCAGTGAACGGAACCGTTCACTATCCACATCGCCGAGCACCTTACCGAACAGCAACCGATAGCAGTAGCCAGCAGGGGGCACAACAGTGGCTATCTCCGACATGCTCAGCAAGTCGGCTCCGCCGGGGGCCGGTCGCGACCAGCACAAGGGCATCACGCTCACGGTCATCGCGGCCACGCAACTCATGGTCGTCCTCGACGCGACCATCGTGAACATCGCGCTGCCACACATCCAGGACGCGCTGAAGTTCTCCACCACCAACCTGTCCTGGGTGATCAACGCCTACACGCTGACGTTCGGCGGTCTGCTGCTGCTCGGCGGCCGGGCCGGCGACATCCTCGGCCGCCGCCGGGTGTTCGTCGTGGGCGTGCTGTTGTTCGGTCTGGCCTCGCTGCTCGGCGGCTTCGCGCAGAACGGCGGGATGCTGCTCGCGGCCCGCGCGCTGCAGGGCATTGGCGGTGCGATCTGTTCACCGACGGCGTTCGCACTGATCGCCACCAACTTCAAGGAAGGGCCGGAGCGGAACCGGGCCTTCGGCGTCTTCTCGGCGGTGGCCGGCTCCGGCGCGGCGATAGGCCTGCTGGCCGGCGGCGTGCTCACGGAGTACCTGAACTGGCGCTGGGTGTTCTTCGTGAACGTCCCGATCGCAGCGCTGATCGCCATCGCCGCTCCGCGCTACATCAACGAGTCCGAGCGACACCCGGGCACCTTCGACCTTCCCGGCGCGCTCACCTCCACCCTCGGCCTGGTGAGCCTGGTGTACGGGTTCATCCACGCCGCGGATCCGGCGGCCGGCTGGGGCAACGGCGTGACGATCGCCTCGTTCGCCGTCGGCGCGGCCCTGCTGGTGGCGTTCGTGGTGATCGAGCAGCGCACCGCCCAACCGATCACCCCGCTGCGCCTGTTGCGGAGCCGCAACCGCACCGGCGGTCTGATCATGATGCTCTGCCTGGCCGCCGCCATGTTCGGCATCTTCTTCTACGTCACGCTCTTCGTTCAGCGCGTGCTCGGCTACAGCGCGCTCAAGGCGGGTGTCGCCTTCCTGCCGATCAGTGTCGCGATCATCGTCGCCGCACAGCTCGCCTCGGCCTTCCAAGCGAAGCTCGGCCCCAAGCCGTTCCTGGTCACCGGCAGCATCCTGGTGACGGTCGGGCTGAGCTGGCTGACGCGGACGGACGTGGACAGCAGCTACCCCCTGGGCGTGCTCGGCCCGACGGTCACCTTCGGCTTCGGCATGGGCCTGATATTCGTCCCGGTGATGCTGATGGCGGTCTCCGGGGTAGCGGCCCACGAGACGGGCGCCGCCTCGGGCCTGCTCAACTCCGTGCAGCAGATCGGTGGTTCGGTCGGCCTGTCGATTCTCACCACGGTCTTCGCCAAGGCCGCCACCTCCGAGGGCAACCGCCAGCAGCCGGACTTCCTCGCCCACGCCTCACCGGCAGATCTGCAGTACGCCCAGCAGCACCAGGCCTTCCCGCCCGGCACCACGTGGGCGAACGAGGTACTGGCGTACGCCGTCTCCCACGCCTTCGTGGTGGGCGTGGCGTTCGCAGCGGTCGCTCTGCTGTCCGCACTGTTCGTGGTCAGGGCGAAGGCCTCCGACCTCCCCACCGAAGCTCCGGCCGGAATGGCCATATGACGGCACCTCAACTCGGCTGACACGCCGGCGGCCCGGGCGGGGCAGGAGACCCATACCCTTCCCCTCCCCCGCCGGACCGCACCAACCGCCACCCCGAACCGCCCCGAACCTCCGACCTCCGACCGACAACCAGCAACCAGCAACCAGCAACCAGCAACCAGCAACCACGAACGTCAGTAGTCCTCACTGCGTTTCTCGGACAGGCCGACGCGTTGGCAGGCCACGCCCCGGTCCCAGGTCACCGGGCGCGCCGCGAGGATCTCCCGGGCACGGGCCTCCGCCCTGCTCATGGCGTACCAGGGCGGCGCGGGCCGGTCCGCGAGCTCGGCGGCGATGGGCTGGAGCGCGCAGGTGCGCAGGTCCTCCGGCAGCTGGTCCAGGGCGGGCACCGCGTCGACGGACAGGCTCCGCAGGTAGGCGACGTCGAGGTGGGCACCGGCGCTGCGGTTGCGGTCGACGTTCTGCTCGGCGATCAGTCCGTCGGTCCGCAGCAGGCCGAACAGCGCCACCGCGACGGCGGCACTGAGCACCACCGCACGGGGCAGCCAGCGCCGGGACGAGAGCACCGCACCGAACAGCACCATCAGGAAGACCAGGCCGAGCCAGATCTCCATCGCGGCGACGTTGACCCGCAGCCGGGTGAGTCCGAAGGCGTCCATGTACAGGCTCATCCGGACGAGGGCGGTGCCGACCACGACCAGGGTGAGCGTGCAGAGCAGTCCGAGCAGCACCTTCACCAGTCGCCGGTCGCCCGCGTTGCTGCGCGGTGCCCAGTACTTGGCGAGCGCGACCACCACCAGCGTGAGCACGGCGATCCACAGCAGCTGCCAGAAGCCCTGGCGGGCGTACTCGGCGGGAGTCATTCCGGTGCGGCGCATGATCGAGCCGTAGCCGCCGATCAGCACCACCAGTTGCACCACCACGAAGGTGCCGAACAACAGGTTCATCACCACGAGCGGCATCGCCCACTCCAGCCGGCCGCGCTCCTTGCCGACCGGGGTCCGGGTACGGTCCCAGCGACGCGGGGCGGCAGCGGCGTGCGCGGCGCCGAGCGCCAGCGACACTCCGGCGCCGAAGAACACCACGCGCAGCGGGGCGTCCCCGACGTCCATCGACGGGACCAGGCCCTCCAACAGGTCGGCGACGGTGGAGTCGGCTCCGGCGAACAGCGAGCCGAAGACCAGCAGCAGCACCAGCGACACGCCGACCGCCTTCAGCACCTGCCCGGCCCGGGCCTTGGCCGGAAAGCGACGCTCCCTCAGTGCCCGGATCCCCCAGGCGACTCCGGGCAGGAAGTGCGTCCACAGGCCGATCGAGCCCATCGCCACGCCGACCCAGCGGGCACCGCCGTGCAGGGTGAGCGAGCCGACGCATATCGCGGCGATCAGGGCGAGGGCCACCGCCCCGCCCGCACCGCTGACGGCCGGCACCAGGCAGAGCAGCAGGGCGGTCACGGCGAACGCCACGTGCCAGGGCTTGACCTTCCGTCCGGTGCCCAGCGCGGCCATTCCGGCGCCGACCGCACCTGCGACGGCGCAGAACAGCAGGTTGGCCCCGATCCCGTCACCGAGCACGACCGCACTGACCAGACCCGACACACCGGCGGCGACCAGGACCCGCAGACTGGCCGGCGCGGCGACCCGGGCCTTGCTCGGCCGCAGCCACTCGGGTTCGGGCAGCGGTTCCAACGGCCGGTGCTGGTACGGCGCATAAGGATTGCCCGGCGCCGGCCCCGCAGCAGCTCCGACCGGCACCCCCTTCCCGAACGCCCCAGGCCGCGGCCCCGCGGGTGCCGCGAACGGGTTCGCCGCCTGCGGCTGCCCTCCGGCCCCGGCAGCACCGGCGACACCGCCGGCCGCGGCACCGACACCACCACCAGCAGCAGCGCCGCGAGCACTGCCGGCGCCGCGAGCACTGCCAGCACTGCCAGCACCATCAGACCTGCCGGACCCACCGGAGCCGCTGGAGTCGGACGGCTGAGACATGAAACCCCCTCAGGAAGCGGGCATGCGAAGGTTTTCGGCCAGCCGCACGCCTGGTCGTGCCGGCGACTCTATGGCCCGGGCACCTCTTCTGAACAGGTTCAAAAAGCCGCCGGGACGGCTTGGTCACAGAGTTGTGACACAAACCGCCCCGGCAACCGGAAGCAGACGACCCGATCAGAGGCCCGATCAGAGGCCCGATCAGAGGCACCATCAGAGGCACCATCAGCGGTCCCGGTCAGCGGTCCCGATCAGCAGCCCCCGATGAGCAGCCCCCGATGAGCAGCCCCCGATGAGCAGGACCGCTCAGTAGGCCCCGTACAGCGAGTACACGAGGTTGTCCTTCACCGCGGTGCCGAAGCTCGCCGGGAAGGTGCCGAACGGCACGCTGGCGTTGCTGTAGACGCCGGACCCGGCAGGCCCGGAGCTGTAGTGCATGTTGTTGACCGTGGAGCTGGTGCCGTTGGAGTTGTAGACCAGCCAGTAGGTGGTGTTGGCGGCCAGCGTGTAGGTGATGGGCGCGCTGTTCCAGGCGTTGGCGCTCAGGGTGCCGACGGAGCTGGTGGCCAGCAGCGCGTCCGGCGAGCCGCCGTTGTCGCTGTAGACGGCGATCTGGAACTGGTTGTTGGGCGAGGCGCTGGTCTGGCCGATGTGCACGTTCAGCGAGGTGAGCGCGATCGCCGAGGCCCCGGTGGTGATCCTGGAGCCGTTGAGGTGGTTGGAGTTGGTGTCGTCGAGCTGGTTGCCGACGGTGTTGTTGCCGATGGTCTGCGGCGGGGCGCCGGCGGTGGTGAAGGCCGCGGTGTAGGCAGCGGTCTGGGTGTTGCCCGCCAGGTCCTTCACGTTGGCGACGCTCAGCGTGTAGCCGGTGTTGAGCGCGAGGGCCGCGTTCGGGGTGAAGGTGACGGTGTTGGTGGCGGCGTCCAGCGCGACCGTGCCGGCCACGGCGACGGCACCGGTGGTGGTCTTCAGGGTGACGTTGGCGGCGTTGACGGTGGCGGCCTGGACCGGCTCGCTGAAGGAGGCCTTCACTGGGGCGGTGGCGGCGACGCCGGTCGCGCCGTTGGCGGGCACGGAGCCGGTGACGGTCGGCGCGACGGTGTCGGTGCCGTACGTCGCCGTGTAGGCGCCCACGTTGCCGTCGAAGAAGGCGTACGTGATGCCGTGGATGGTCTCGATCCGGTAGGTGACGGGGGTGGTGCCCTGCTTGATGCCGGTGAGCGTGCCGCCCGCCGAGTTGACCGGGACCATCGCGCGCAGGCCGTTCGCGCCGCCGGTGATGCTGAAGCTCAGCGTGTTCGCGTTCCAGGTCATCCCGGAGAACGCCGAGCCGTTGCGGAAGTCCAGCCAGGTCAGCAGCTGGCGGCCGGAGACCACCGGGGTGCCGTGCGCCTTCGCGGCGGCGACGACCTGGTCGGAGGCGGTGGAGGCGGCGTAGTCGGTGTGGATGTTGGCGGTCAGCGCCGCGTAGTAGCCCTTGGAGTTGTAGGCGTTGTCCAGCAGCGTGTTGACGGTCGCGGGCATGGACTGGCCGGACTCGTCGGTCAGTTGGGTGGTGGCCTGGTACTCGTTGATGGTGGCGCCGTTGGTGTCCGCGTACTTCATCGGCAGGCCCGCGCCGTTGAAGTAGCCGGGCCGGTCCTGCACGAAGCTGGCCGGGTAGTAGTAGTAATCGGTGTCCAGTCGGATGCCGTTGGCGAGCTTGGTCTTGGCCTGGGTCGCCCAGTCGTCCCATTCGACGCAGTGGGTGCGGGTGCTGTCCGGGTTGGGCAGCGAGGGGTACTTGGCCTTCCAGGCGGCGATCTGCGTGGTGTAGACGTTCTGCAGGTCCGCGGGGGTGCCCCAGGGGGTGCAGTTGGTGGTGACGTGGGTGCCGATCTCGAAGCCCTGGTCGGAGTAGGCCTTGGCCTGGGCGTCGGTCATCGGACCGCTGGCGTAGACGTACGACGAGGCGCGCACGCACTCCCAGTTGGCGACGTTGCAGCCGACCGGGCTCTGCGCGATGTAGCCGTCGAAGCGTCCGGTGGTGCCGCCGATGCCGTGGTCGTCACCGGTCATCACCACGACGGCCTTGGCGTCGCGGGGGAAGTACCAGAACTTCGGCAGCGGCTTCTTGGCGGCGTCCATGGTGGTGATCAGGTTGCCGAGCAGGCGCTGCTGCTCGTCGGCGATCGGGATCTGCGCCTTGTCGAGGTTGTTCCAGTTGAGCTGTCCGCCGGTGCCGAAGAACATCTCGCTGGCTTCGATGCCGTCCACGTTGTCGCGCTGCTGGCCGCCCCAGGCGGCGTTGCCCTGGCGGGTCTGCACGACGGACTTGGCGAGGTCGAAGGTGAACGCGGCGGCCTGGCCGGTGCCGACGGTGCGCAGCGTGACGGCCGGGTTGGTGGTGGCCACGGCGGCGTCGCTGTACAGGGTGGCGACGGCGGTGGCCCCGTTCAGGGCGTACTTGTCGGCGGTGCCGTGGAAGCCCATGGTGTCGGAGGTCAGTCCGGTGCCGGGCGCGGCGGTGGTGTCGATCTTCAGGTAGGCGTCGGCCAGCGTGTCGGGCGTGGTGGTGAGGCCCAGCAGGCCGGCGAGCTGCTTGTCGGGCCGCATCGCGACGAGCCGTCCGCCGCCGTTCACCCAGGTGGTGAACATGGTGGTCTGAGCGGCCGTCAGCTGGTTCTCCGCCAGCAGGACCATGTCGTAGGAGGCGAGGGTGGCGGCGGTGACGGTGCCGAGGTCGGCGAGCTTGTAGTAGTTGAGGCCCTCGGCCTTGAGGATCTCGCCGTAGTACGAGGTGTACGGGTTGGCGGGGTCGGTGACCACCAGGATCGGGCCCTCGTTGCCGGGGCCGCTGCCGGGTGTGGTGGCGCCGCCGCCGGTCGGGGTGTAGGTGGCGTAGATGGAGTAGTTGAGGGTGCCGGTGGAGACGGCGCCGAAGCTGCTGGGCCAGGTGCCGAAGGCCGTGCCGCCGGTGGAGTAGCCGCTCTGGCCGCCGGTGGAGTAGGTGAGGTTGTTGACCGCGGCGGTGACGCCGTTGGAGTTGTACGCCAGCCAGTAGGGCGTGTTGGGCGCGAGGGTCGCGGTGACCGGCAGGGTGTTCCAGGAGTGCGCGGTGAGGGTGCCGGACGCGGAGGAGCCGAGCAGCGCGCCGGGCTTGCCGGCGACGTCGCCGTAGACCGCGACCTGGTACTGGTCGTTGGGCGTGGCGCCGACGGCGCCGACGTACACGCTGACGCTGTTGACCGTTCCGCCGCCGGCGCCGGTCACGAAGCGCGAGGCGTTGATGTAGTTGGAGTCGCCGGAGTCGGTGGCGGTGCCGACGGTGTTGTTGCCGAGGACGGCGGTGGTGTCCGCGTGTGCCGCGGGCGCCGCCATCAGTCCGGTGGATGCGAGCAGGGCCACGAGCAGCCCGGCGAGTCGTTTTCTGAACCTCACGCCAACCCCCCAAGGTCGGATGACCGGATGAACGGCAGAAGTGCCGTCCTCCGTCCTACCGGCTCCGACCCCGGCACGTCCGCAGAACCCTCACATCACAGCCACGACTTCCGGCCAACTAGCACGCGAACGCTCCGCATCCGACCGGTTTGTCTGCACATAATCAACACGAGTCGCTGCGTTCAAGAATCGAACGGACTCAGCCCTTCACCGAACCGGCCAGCAGGCCGCGGACGAAGAAGCGCTGGAGCGCGAAGAACACCGCCAGCGGCACGACCATCGACAGGAACGCGCCCGCCGAGAGCAGTTCCCAGCGGCTGCCGTTGGAGCCGGACAGCTGGGCGAGCCGGGAGGTCATCGGCGCGACCGTCGGGTTGCCGCCGGCGAAGGTGAGGGCGACCAGCAGGTCGTTCCACACCCACAGGAACTGGAAGATGGCGAACGAGGCCAGCGCGGGGGCGCTCAGCGGCAGCACGATCGAACGGAAGATCTTGAAGTGCGAGGCCCCGTCCACCACCGCGGCCTCCATCAGGTCGCGGGGCAGCTGGGCGATGAAGTTGTGCAGCAGGAAGATCGCCAGCGGCAGCGCGAACATCGTGTGGGTCAGCCACACCGGCAGGTAGGTGTCCTTCAGGTTGAGCGCCGGGACGACGGTGACCGAGCCGAGGTGGGCGCCGCCCGAGAACAGCCGCAGCAGCGGGATCAGCGACATCTGCAGCGGCACGATCTGCAGCGCGAAGATCACGAAGAACAGCGCGTCGCTGCCGCGGAACCGCACCCAGGCCAGCGCGTACGCGGCCATCGCGGCCAGCACCAGCGGGAAGACGGTGGCCGGGATGCTGATCGCCACCGAGTTGACCAGGTACGGCATCAGGCCGCCGGAGGTGCCGAAGGAGTTGTCGAACAGCACCGAGCGGTAGTTCTCCAGCCCGAGGTCGGGGTGGACGAACGCCTCCCACCAGCCGGTGGAGGCGACGTCTGCCTTCGGGCGCAGCGAGGTGACCAGCAGGCCCACGGTCGGCAGGGTCCACAGGGCGGTGACGGCGACCACCAGGATGCTGGCCAGCGGGCTGCTGAAGGACCGCCGGACGGCCTTCACCGGCGGCAGTTCGGGCTTGGCGGCCTTGGCGGGGGCGATGGTGGGCTGGGCGCTCATCGGGTCGCACGCTCCTTGCGCAGCAGGGCGATGTTGTAGACCACCAGGGGCGCCACCGCGAGGAAGAGGATCACCGCGAGGGCGCTGCCGCGGCCGTAGTTGTACTGCTCGAAGCTCTGGGAGTACATCTCGTTGGCGAGCACCTGGGTGCCGAAGTTGCCGCCGGTCATGGTGCGGACGATGTCGAACGCCTTCAGCGTGATGATCATGATGGTGGTGAGCACCACCACCAGCGTGGTGCGGATCATCGGCACGGTGACGTGCCGGAACAGTCGCACGCCGGTGGCGCCGTCGAGGCGGGCGGCCTCGGTGATCTCGTCCGGGATGGCCTTGATCGCGGCGGACAGCACCACCATGGCGAAGCCGGTCTGCACCCAGACCAGGACGGCCATCAGCAGGAAGTTGTTCAGCGGCTGGGACAGGATCCAGTTCGGCGGGTCGTCCCAGCCGAGCGTGACGGCGATCTGGCTGAGCAGGCCGACCTGGCTCTGCCCGCTGCCGCGCGACTCGTAGACCAGCTTGAAGACGATCGAGGCGGCGACCAGCGAGACCGCCATCGGCATGAAGATCAGCGACTTCCAGATCGCCTGGCCGCGCATCCGGTCCACCATCAGGGCCAGCACGAGGCCGAGCCCGGTGGCCGCGAGGGGGGCGATCACCAGCCACAGCAGGGTGTTCAGCAGCACCCCGTGGATGGGTGAACTGGTCAGCGCCCAGCCGTAGTTCTTCCCGCCGACGAACTTCGCTCCGTCGGCGTCCAGGAAGCTCAGGACGATGGTGCGCAGCAGCGGCACGACCAGGCCGGTGAGCAGCAGCACGATCGCGGGGCCGAGCATCAGCACGATCGCCAGCGGCCGGGAGAAGCGTCCGGTCGCCCGGCCGGCCGCGAAGAACACGGCCAGCAGGACGCCCAGGAAGCCCAGTACGGCTCCGCCGGTGTTGCCGAACTTGACCGCCGCGTCCTGCCACAGCGAGTCCGCGAGCTGGAGTGCCGGCCCGGCGAGCCGGGTGTCGGTGGGCATGCGGAGGGTCCTTCCTCAAGGGCTCGGGACGGACGGGGGCAGCGCGGGCGGGTGGTGCGCCCGCCCGCGCTGTCCGGTGGCCTCGGCCTACTGGGGCCAGGCGGCGTCGATGTCGCCGGCCGTCTTCTGGATCGACTGGCCCTCGGCGAACCAGGCGGTCAGCGCCTTCCATTCGGCGCCGGCGCCGATGGCGGCGGGCATCAGGTCGGATCCGTCGAACCGGAAGGTGGCCGCCGGGTCGGTGAGCGACTCGGCGGACAGCTTGTCGATCGGGTCGGTGTACAGGCTCTTGTCGACGCCCTGGTTGGCGGAGACCCAGCCCGGGGAGACCTTGACCCGGCTGCTGGCCCACTCGGAGCTGGACAGGTAGTTCTGCACGGCCTGCACCTCGGGCCGGTCCGAGAACGCGGCGACGAACTCGCCGCCGCCCTCGACCGGGCTGTTGACCTTCGGGTTGACCGCGGGCAGGTGGAAGGCGAAGACGTCGCCGTCCGGCCCGATGCTGGTGCCCTTGGGCCACTGCGCACGGTAGAACGACGCCTGCTGGAGCATCGCGCACTTGTTGCTGAGGATCGGTGTGCCGGCGTCCTGGAACGTGGTGGTGGCGATCGACTTGACGTCGCCGAAGCCGCCGTTGACCCAGGCCGGGTTCTGCATCCAGTCGGCGACGGTCTTCATCGCGGTGGTGATCTTCTCGTCGGAGAACTTCACCTGGTGGCCGACCCACTGGTCGTAGACCTCGCCGCCGTAGGAGCCGAGGACGATCTCCTCCAGCCAGTCGGTGGCCGGCCAGCCGGTCGCGGTGCCGGAGCCGATGCCGCCGCACCAGGGCTTGGTCGTGCCGGACTTGGCGATCTTGTCGCTGAGCGCCATCAGGTCGGCCCAGGTCTTGGGCACCTCGTACCCCGCGGCCTTGAACGCCTTCGGCGAGTACCAGACCAGGGACTTCATGTTGGCGCTCATCGGCGCGGCGTAGAAGGTGCCGTTGACCGACCCGTAGGTCTTCCAGATCGGCGACCACTTGTTCTCGTTGTCGACGGTCTGCTGCGGGGGCTTGACCACCTTGCCGGTCTTGACCATCTGGGCCAGCAGACCGGGCTGCGGGACGATCGCCAGGTCGGGGGCGTTGCCGCCGGCCACCCGGACCGGCAGCTGCGACTCGAAGTCGTTGGAGCCCTCGTACACGATCTTGATGCCGGTGCAGTTGCTGAAGTCCGCCCAGGACTTCTCCAGCGAGTCCGACTCGGGCGACAGGATCGACGCGTACATCGACACCTTGGTGCCCGAATGGCCCGCGTACGCCTGGTACTTGGCGCAGTCACCGGTCAGTGCGGCGCCGCCGGAGCCGCCCCCGCCGCCGGACGAGGAGCTGTTCGAGCAGGCGGCTGTCAGTGCCAGTGCCAGAACGGCCGGTACGGCGAGCAGCCGTCGGCGTCCAGTGGTCACGGGGGTGGTCAATGCGGTCCTCCTTGCCAGGGCATGGGCATGCCAGCCGTAAGACGAACGACACTGCGCTGTACCGGAGATGAGGGTGTACCCAGCTGATCGCTGGCTCAAAGACGTTAACGCACCGGTTACCCCACGCCAAGGAGCGCGTTCGACCTTCATCCGGCAGCGCCCCAGTTGTGACCGGCCCGTGCTACGAGGCCGCCGACAGGCCGCCCGCCAGCAACGCCTCCGTCTCCCGCTCCAGGTCCGCCAGGTCCACGCCCCGCTCGCGCAGCACCCGGACCGCCGCGCCGCCCCCCTCGCGCAGCAGCCCGAGCAGCAGGTGGCCGGTCTCGATCCGGCGCGTCCGCGAATCGGCCGCGGCGCGCAGCGACAGCACCAGCACCTGCCTGGCCCGCTCGGTGATCCGCGGCCCGCGCCACCGCGAGCGCCGCCCCGGCGGCGGGGCGTCCAGCGCCCCCGCGCCGAAGGTCGACTCGACGGCCTCGCGCACCGCCGCCAGGTCGATGCCGATCGCGGCCAGCGCCGCCTCGTCCCGCTCCGGGTCCGGGCCGCCGACCAGGGCGGCGACGGCGCCGCGCCCGGCGGCCAGGTCGAGGCCGGACCGGGCGAGCAGCCGGGTGGCCGGGTCCTCGGGCTGCGCGAGCAGGCCGAGCAGCAGGTGCTCGGTGCCCAGGTGCCGGTGGTGCAGGCGCTGCGCCTCGTCCCCGGCCAGCGTGACCGTGCGGCGGGCCTCCGCCGCGAACCGTTCGAACATCTCAGGCCCCTCCCCGTTCCGTCGTCCGCCGGGCGTACTTCTTGTGCACCGCCTGCCTGGTGACGCCCAGGCAGACCGCGATCTCGTGCCAGGACCAGCCCCGGCCGCGGGCGTTGCCGACCTGGAGCTCCTCCAGCCGGTCCGCCAGGTCGCGCAGTGCCCGGACGGCGCGCAGGCCGGTCGCCGGGTCGTCGCTGCTCGCGTCGGCCGCGAGCTGTCTCGTCTCGCTCATGCTGTCAACATAGGTTGACGGCACCGCCGCCGTCAACCCTGGTTGACGCGGAGTGGACGGTCAGTACCGCTCCGCCAGGTACTCGGCGAAGGTGATCCGCCCGTCCGCGTGCTCCGGCACCAGGTTCCCGCCCGCCCGCAGCGCCTTCACCGCGCCGCCCGGCACCGGCACCCGCAGCACCGGCCGCCGCCGGCCCCGGGCGTGCAGGAACTCCGCCGCCAGCGCCTCCACCGGTCGCACCTGCGGCCCGCCGAAGTCCGCCGCCCGCCCGGCCGGTTCGGCCTCCGCGAGATCCGCCAGCCGCTCGGCGACGTCCCGCACGTCCACCGGTTGGAACGCCACCCCGCGCGGCAGCAGCAGCACCGGCGCCTTCGACAGGCCGTCCAGCATCCGCAGCAGCAGGTCGTGGAACTGGGTGGCCCGCAGCACCGTCCACCCGAGCCCGGAGTCGGCGACCAGCCGCTCGCACTCCGCCTTCGCCCGGTAGTAGCCGAGCGGCACCGCGTCCACCCCGACGATCGACACGTACACCAGGTGCGCGACGCCGGCCTCGCGGGCCGCCGCGACCAGCCGCCGGGTGGCGTCCACGTCCCGCTTCCCGTTGGTGGTCGCGCAGTGCACCACCGTGCCGGCCCCGGTCAGCGCCGCCGCCAGGCCGCGGCCCGTCACCAGGTCCGCGACCGCCCAGCCGTGCTCCCCCGGCGTGTGCGCCTGCCGGCTCACCACCCGCACCGGGCACCCGCGCGCCAGCAGCCGGCGCACCACGACCCGGCCCAGCGTCCCCGTCCCGCCCGTCACCACCGTCTGCCGCATCGCACTCACCCCTCTCCTCCCCCAGCCTGCCCGCGCCGCCCGCCACCGGCAGCCCGGCCCACGCACAAGGGGGAACGGGGTCACCCTCGGTCGCCGCCGCGGGGTCAGAGGTCCTGCGGCCAGGGGTGGCCGAGGACCTCCGCGTACTCGGGACTGCCGCCGCAGAGCCGCGCCCAGGTGCGCGGGTCCGCCGAGGTGAGGCGGTCGACCAGCTCGGCGGCCGCGGCGGCGGGGTCGCCCGCGGGGACGGTCAGCTCGGCGAGGAACTGCAGGTGCGGCGTCCGGTCGAAGCGGGCCGGCACGGCCGGGTGGTAGAAGGTCAGGTCGATCCGGTCGGGACCCCCGGGCCAGGTCCACAGTTCGTCGAACTCGCACTCCCAGGCGGCCAACAGCTCCGGCCGGCGGTCGAGTTGCTCCTTCAACAGGCGGCCGACGCCACGCGCCGGCCAGTCCTCGACGCCGGTGCCCGCGCGGTCGAGCTCCGCCAGGTACTGCCGGGCGTCGAACCGGTGCGCCGGGAGGTCGAGGTCCTCGATGTCGCGGTTGCGCCAGCCGTCCCAGACCACGACGGGGCCCTCCTGACGCACCGTCACGTACAGGGCTCCGCAGCAGTCCTCGGTGCAGCCGGCCACGTGCAGCCGCACGTCCCGGGGCTCGGGACCGGGGACCAGCGGGCTGTACGGCCCGAGCAGGGAGCGCGGATCCGGACCGACCGGGTGCGCGAACCCTGCCTCCAGCAGGTCCCGCCCGTCGGCCAGCAGTCTCAGCTGGCGCCGGCCCCCCGGGGCGTCTTCGATCCGCAGCTCCAGCCGGCTGTTCGAGCTCTCGTCCATTCCGGGATTGTGCCCCGGCACGGCGCGGGGCGCCGACCGTTCGATCGGTCGACGCCCCGGGCGTTACTCGGTGGTGACAGCGGGTCAGCTGCAGCCGCTGGTGGAGCCGCAGCCCTCGCAGAGGTAGCAGCTGCCGGCGCGGCGCATCTTGGTGCCGCAGGAGAAGCAGAGCGGCGCGTCGGCGTTCAGGCCGAGGCGGATCTCCGCGAGCTCCGTGGAGTTGTGCGCGGCGGGAGCCGGCTTGGGCTGCTCGACGACCGGGATCGCCACGTGCGGCTTCTCGGCGGAGAGCGGCGCGGACTGGGCGAGGGACTCGGTGTCGAGCTCCTCCTCGATCGGCTCGTAGGAGCCGGTCTCCAGGTGCCGGGTGCGCTCCTCGACGGAGTGGATGCCGAGCGCGGAGCGGGTCTCGAAGGGCAGGAAGTCGAGCGCCAGGCGGCGGAAGATGTAGTCCACGATGGACTGCGCCATCCGCACGTCCGGGTCGTCGGTCAGGCCGGCCGGCTCGAAGCGCATGTTGGTGAACTTGGCGACGTACGTCTCCAGCGGGACGCCGTACTGGAGGCCGACCGAGACGGCGATGGAGAAGGCGTCCATCATGCCCGCGAGGGTCGAGCCCTGCTTGGACATCTTCAGGAAGACCTCGCCCAGGCCGTCGTCCGGGTAGGAGTTGGCGGTCATGTAGCCCTCGGCGCCGCCGACCGTGAAGGAGGTGGTGATGCCGGGCCGGCCCTTGGGCAGGCGCTTGCGGGTCGGGCGGTACTCGACGACCTTCTCCACCGCGGGGGCAGGGGCGGCGGCGGGCGCCGAGGCGGCCGCCGGGGCCTTGGTCTTGGCGGAGAGCGGCTGGCCGACCTTGCAGTTGTCGCGGTAGATCGCGAGCGCCTTGACGCCCAGCTTCCAGGCCTGGAAGTAGATCTCCTCGACGTCCTCGACGGTGGCGTTCTCCGGCATGTTGACGGTCTTGGAGATCGCGCCGGAGATCCACGGCTGGATCGCGGCCATCATCCGCACGTGGCCCATCGGGGAGATCGACCGCTCGCCCATGGCGCAGTCGAACACCTCGTAGTGGGCGGCCTTCAGGCCGGGCGCGTCGATGACGTTCCCGTGCTCGGCGATGTGCGCGACGATCGCCTCGATCTGCTCGTCCTGGTAGCCGAGCCGCTTCAGGGCGCGCGGGACGGTGCCGTTGACGATCTGCATCGAGCCGCCGCCGACCAGCTTCTTGAACTTGACCAGGGCGAGGTCGGGTTCGACGCCGGTGGTGTCGCAGTCCATCATCAGGCCGATGGTGCCGGTCGGGGCGAGCACCGACGCCTGCGCGTTGCGGAAACCGTTCTGCGCGCCGAGCCGGACCACGTCGGACCAGGTCGAGTTGGCGACGGCCCACACCGGGGAGTCCAGGTCGTCCAGCGGGGCGACCGCGGCGGAGGCGTCCGCGTGCTGCTTCATCACCCGCTGGTGCGGGGCGGCGTTGCGGGCGTAGCCGTCGTACGGGCCGACCACGCCGGCCAGTTCGGCGGAGCGGCGGTAGGCGGTGCCGGTCATCAGCGAGGTGATGGCGCCGGCCAGCGCGCGGCCGCCCTCGGAGTCGTAGGCGTGGCCGGTCGCCATCAGCAGGGCGCCGAGGTTGGCGTAGCCGATGCCGAGCTGGCGGTAGGCGCGGGTGGTCTCGGCGATCTTCTCGGTCGGGAAGTCGGCGAAGCAGATGGAGATGTCCATCGCGGTGATGACCAGCTCGACGACCTTGGCGAAGGTCTGCGCGTCGAAGCTGTCGTCGTCGCGGAGGAACTTCATCAGGTTCAGCGAGGCGAGGTTGCAGCTGGAGTTGTCCAGGTGCATGTACTCGGAGCACGGGTTGGAGGCGTTGATCCGGCCCGACTCGGGGCAGGTGTGCCAGTGGTTGATCACCGAGTCGTACTGGATGCCCGGGTCGGCGCAGGCCCACGCGGCCTCGGCCATCTTGCGGAACAGGCCCTTGGCGTCGACGCTCTCCAGCACCTCGCCGGTCATCCGGCCGCGCAGGCCGAAGGTGGTGCCGTTCTCGACCGCGGTCATGAACTCGTCGTTCACGCGCACCGAGTTGTTGGCGTTCTGGTACTGGACGGAGGCGATGTCGTCGCCGCCGAGGTCCATGTCGAACCCGGCGTCGCGCAGGGCGCGGATCTTCTCCTCCTCCTTCACCTTGGTCTCGATGAAGGCCTCGATGTCGGGGTGGTCGACGTCCAGCACGACCATCTTGGCGGCCCGGCGGGTCGCGCCGCCGGACTTGATGGTGCCGGCCGAGGCGTCGGCGCCGCGCATGAAGGAGACCGGGCCGGAGGCGTTGCCGCCGGAGGAGAGCAGTTCCTTGGAGGAGCGGATCCGGGACAGGTTCAGGCCCGCGCCCGAACCGCCCTTGAAGATCATGCCCTCTTCCTTGTACCAGTCGAGGATCGACTCCATGGAGTCGTCGACGGACAGGATGAAGCAGGCGGAGACCTGCTGCGGCTGCTGGGTGCCGACGTTGAACCAGACCGGCGAGTTGAAGCTGAACACCTGGTGGAGGAGGGCGTGCGTCAGCTCGTGCTCGAAGATCTCGGCGTCGTCCGGGGAGGCGAAGTAGCCGTGCTTCTCACCGGCGGCGCGGTAGGTGAGCACCACCCGGTCGATGATCTGCTTCAGGCTCCACTCGCGCTGCGGCGTGCCGACCGCACCGCGGAAGTACTTGCTGGTGACGATGTTCACCGCGTTCACCGACCAGAAGTCGGGGAACTCGACGCCGCGCTGCTCGAAGTTGATCGAACCGTCGCGCCAGTTGGTCATCACGACGTCGCGGCGCTCCCAGGTGACCGCGTCGTACGGGTGGACCCCAGGGGTGGTGTAGATCCGCTCCAGCCGCAGGCCGGTCTTGGGGGCCTTGGCGCCCTTCGCGGCCTTCTCCGACTTCGACCCGCGTGCGGAACCGCTCGTGGTGTCTGTCATGCCTTGCTCCTCCTCCTGGGCAAACGCCCGAAGTGCCCTGAAAAGTCCGGGCACGACTGGTTCGTTCTCCTGGTGTGCGGGCAGGCCGAAGCCCGGCCACGGCACACGGGTACTGCGGTGACTGAATGAAAAAAGCGGAAAGGGACCCGGCCGCTACGGCACGGGCACCGGGACCGGGACCGCGGGCCGTTCGGAGCGCAGCTCCGCGATCGCGGCCTCGAAGTCCTCCAGGTTGTCGAACGCGCGGTAGACGGAGGCGAACCGCAGGTACGCCACCACGTCGAGCTCCTTCAGCGGGCCGAGTATCGCCAGGCCCACGTCGTGCGTCGAGAGCTCGGCGCTGCCGCTGGCCCGCACGCACTCCTCGACCCGCTGCCCGAGCTGGGCGAGCGCGTCCTCGGTGACCGGGCGGCCCTGGCACGCCTTGCGCACGCCGGAGATGACCTTCTCGCGGGAGAAGGGCTCGGTGACACCACTGCGCTTGATCACCATCAGCGTGGCGGTCTCGACGGTGGTGAACCGGCGGCTGCAGTCGGGGCACTGGCGGCGGCGCCGGATGGAGCTCCCGTCGTCACTGGCCCGACTGTCCACGACTCGGCTGTCCGGATGCCGGCAGAAGGGGCAGTGCACCTGGAACTCCCTCCCTGCGACCGACGGCGAACGACTCGGACCACTCTACCCGAAGCCAAACACAAGACCTGTGCCCGATCGAGGACACTAGCCACTAGATCTAGTGGCGGACGCCGCGCCACGCCGAGTGAACGGGTGAGAGTCGGGAACACCTCCCGCCGGGACGCCATAGACTGTTCGAGTCGAACATGCAATCGACTTACACCCGGAGGCTTGATCAAGTCAGGTGACCTCGAATAAATTCACTCGAACGTGTGTTTGGCGCAACCTTTCGATAGAGACGCCAGTTGAGCTGGGCAGATGGAGCACCAGTCGAGAGGGTCGCCGCGATGTCCACCCCCAGCGCCGCCAGCGTCATGCACACCGTCGAAGCCAAGACCGCCATCCCGGTGCAGGAGCGTTCCGCACGCACCACTGACCAGGAGAGCATGGATCAGACCATGAGCCGTAGTCAGCCGATCGAGGAGTCCCCGCTCGGTGTGCCCACCCCCGTCGTCCGCGCCCTCCCCGGCCGGCCCCCCGGCATCCGCACCGACGAGGCGGGCCTGACGGAGCGCCAGCGCCGCGTCATCGAGGTCATCCGCGATTCCGTCCAGCGTCGCGGGTACCCGCCGTCCATGCGCGAGATCGGCCAGGCCGTCGGCCTGTCCTCCACCTCCTCGGTCGCCCACCAGCTGATGGCCCTCGAACGCAAGGGCTTCCTGCGCCGCGACCCGCACCGCCCGCGCGCCTACGAGGTCCGCGGCGTCGAGGTCGCCCGCCCCGCCGCGGCCGAGACCTCCGGCCGCCCCTCCACCTCCTACGTCCCGCTGGTCGGCCGGATCGCCGCCGGCGGCCCGATCCTCGCCGAGCAGACCGTCGAGGACGTGTTTCCGCTGCCCCGTCAGCTGGTGGGCGAGGGCGAGCTGTTCGCCCTCACGGTCAAGGGCGACTCCATGATCGACGCCGCCATCTGCGACGGCGACTGGGTGACGGTCCGCCGCCAGCCGGTCGCCGAGAACGGGGACATCGTCGCGGCGATGATCGACGGCGAGGCCACGGTGAAGCGCCTCAAGCGCGAGGACGGCAAGATCTGGCTGATGCCGCACAACGCGGCGTACGAGCCGATCCCGGGTGACAACGCGACCATCCTCGGCAAGGTGGTGGCGGTGCTGCGCCGGCTGTAACGACGAAGCAGGCAGGCGCGAACCCGGGGGCGCGGAGAACTGCGCGGGCAACCAGGAACGCACAGCAAGGTCCGGTCGAAGACGGGAGTACCGTCTTCGACCGGACCTTGCTGTTGGGTGCCTTCCGCTTCGCGCGGTTCCCCGCGCCCCTGTCGGGGCGCGTAGTCAGCGGGGCTTGACCGGCGGCGCCGACGCGTCGATGGCCGCCAGCGACCGGCGGACCTGGTTGCGGTCCGTGGTGTACCAGAAGTCCGGCATCGAGGCGCGGAAGAAGCTCCCGTACCGGGCCGTGGCGAGGCGCGGGTCGAGGACGGCGACGACGCCGCGGTCGTCCGCCGCGCGGACCAGTCGGCCGGCGCCCTGCGCCATGAGCAGCGCGGCGTGCGTCGCCGCGACCGCCATGAAGCCGTTCCCGCCGCGGGACTCGACGTCCTTCTGACGGGCGCTCATCAGCGGGTCGTCGGGCCGCGGGAACGGGATCCTGTCCATGACGACCAGTTGGCACGCGGAGCCGGGGACGTCGACGCCCTGCCAGAGCGACAGCGTGCCGAACAGGCAGGTCTGCGCGTCGGAGGCGAAGGCACGGATGAGTTCGCCGAGGGTGTCCTCGCCCTGCAGCAGGATCGGCACGTCCAGCCGTTCGCGCAGCGCCTCCGCCGCCGCCTGGGCGGCCCGCATCGAGGAGAACAGGCCGAGCGTGCGGCCGCCGGAGGCGCCGATCAGTTCGGTGAGTTCGTCGAGCATCTCCGGCCGGTCGGGTTCCCGGCCGGGCGGCGGCAGGTGCTTGGCGACGTAGAGGATGCCCTGCTTCGGGTAGGTGAACGGGGAGCCGACGTCCAGTCCGCGCCAGTACGGCGGGGCGTCCTCGCCGGTCTCGGCCGTGGGTCCGTCGGGGGTGCGGTGGTCGGGCAGCCTGGTCTCGGAGGGCAGGCCGAGGGACGCGGCGACGCCGTTGAAGTCCCCGCCGAGCTTGAGGGTGGCGGAGGTGAGGACCACCGAGCGGTCCTTGTACAGGTTCTCCCGCAGCAGCCCGGACACGGACAGCGGGGCGACCCGCAGCGACGCGGTGCCGGGGCCGAAGCGGTCGCTGCGCTCGATCCAGACGACGTCGTACTCGGAACCGGTGAGCAGCCGGTCCGCGGTCTCGTGCAGGGTCTCCGCGGAGGCCATCGCCTGCTTGCGGACGGCGTCCTCGTCGCTGAGGCCCTTGTCGCGGGTCTCGCCGAGCGAGGTGATGACCTGGCGGCAGGCGTCGCGGATGCCGGCGACGGCGTAGCCGAGGTACTCGGGGAGCTCCTCGACCTGGCCGGGCTGCGCGGTCTCCATCAGACCGTGGAAGTTCTCGGCGGCGGCCTGGAGCGCGTCCACCGACTTCTCGTTGGCGAGCTTCGCGGCCCGCTTCACGGCCCGGTTGACCGCGCCGACGGTGAGTTCGGCGGTGGCGGCACCGGTGACCCGGTTCACCAGCTCGTGGGCCTCGTCGATGATCAGCAGCCCGTGCTCGGGGAGCACCGGCGCGCCCTCGATCGCGTCGATCGCCAGCATCGCGTGGTTGGTCACCACCACGTCCGCCAACTTGGCGCGCTCCCGGGCCTGTTCGGCGAAGCACTCCTGGCCGTAGGCGCACCGGGCGGCGCCCAGGCACTCCTTGGAGGTGACGGAGAGCTGGGCCCACGCCTTGTCGGAGACGCCCGGGGTGAGGTCGTCGCGGTCGCCGGTCTCCGTCTCGTCGGCCCACTCCCGCAGCCGCAGGACGTCCTGCCCGAGCTTGCCGGTGGGGCCGCCGAGCGCGTCGACCGGGTCGAACAGGCCCTCGCCCTCGTCGCTCGGGGTGCCCTCGTTGGCGCGGTGCAGGCACAGGTAGTTGGAGCGGCCCTTGAGCATCGCGTACAGCGGGCGGCGGCGCAGCGTCGGGTGCAGGGCGTCGACGGTGCGCGGCAGGTCGCGTTCGACCAGCTGGCGCTGGAGGGCGAGCGTCGCGGTGGCGATCACCACGTTGTCGCCGTGGGCGAGGGCGGGCACCAGGTAGGCGAGGGACTTTCCGGTGCCGGTGCCGGCCTGGACGAGGAGGTGTTCGCCCTCGTCGACGGCGGCGGCGACGGCCTCGGCCATCCGGACCTGCCCGGGCCGCTCCACGCCGCCGACGGCGGTGACGGCGGCGTGCAGCAGCTCCGGGATGCGGGAGGCGGGGACGGGAGGCGCCGACGCGTCCGGGCCGCCGGGCAGGGGTGCGGTGTCGTTCGTCATGACGTTCCCAGCCTACGGGGCCGGGGTGACAATCCGGTGCCCCTGGGCCGGGAGGTGCGCGGCGCTGTGCAGCGGGTTGTCGACCTGGCCGTGGACCGCGGCGTGCGGCCGGTCCGGGCGGTCGCGGTAGCCGTCGAGCAGCAGCCGGTTGCGGTTCAGGCAGAGCCGGTCGATCCGCGGCGCGAACAGGTCGAACAGCTTGTGCCGGTCGGCGAGTTCCGGGAAGCGGCGCTGGCAGGCCAGGATCCGCTCCCGCAGCAGTGACCAGAACTCGGCCTCGGGGAAGCCGAGTTGCTCCTCCAGCAGCGGCGCGAGGTAGCGGTAGACGCCGATGAACAGCCCGGAGTGCAGGAACTGGCACAGGTAGTCGGGGTTCTCGCGCAGCAGCACGTCGCCGATCCCGTCCGGCAGGTCGGCGAGTTCCGGCAGCGGCCGGTCGCTGATGTTGACGTCGTCGACGAAGTCCTTGACGGCCAGCCGGACCGGGACGTCCCGCTGGTCGAAGACGATGATCGCGTTCTCGCCGTGCGGGGAGAACACCAGGCCGTAGCGGTACAGGAAGTGCAGCAGCGGCGGCAGCATCACGGCGAACAGCCGGTCCACCCAGTCCCGGACGTCCAGGCCGGAGCGGGCGACGAGTTCGGCGGTCAGCGCGCGGCCGTCCGAACCGGTCTGCAGCAGCGCGGCCAGGGTGCGGCCGCGTTCGCCGTCGTCGAGGTGGCGGCCGAGGGGTTCGCGCCAGATCGCGCCGAGCAGTTCCTTGTACTGGTAGGGCGCGTCGGGCAGGTCCCGGTACAGCGGGTGCTCGACGGTGACGGAGGCGATCTCGCCGAGCAGGATCACCCGGCACTCGTCGCGCAGGTACGGGTCCCGGTCGCGGAGCCCCTGGATCCAGGCGGTGACGGCGGGCGCGGCGAGGGCGCGCTCGGTCGGGAGGCCGCGCCAGACCAGGGTGTTGAGGATCGCCAGCGGCAGTTTGACGGTGCATCTGTCGGGGCGGCTGAGGTTGAAGAACGACCGGATGGACTGCTGGGGCAGCCGCAGGTCGCCGTCGGAGGGCAGCGGGACGATCTCGCCGCTGGCGATCCATGGCGCGAACAGGCCGACCACGGTCTCGTCCCACTGCCAGGGGTGCACCGGCAGCAGCCAGAACTCGTCGGCGCGGTCGCCGAGCTGGTTGCGGAACGCGGGGTCGAGTTCGGTGTCGTAGATCGTCTCGTCGCCGCGGAAGGCGGCGAGGTTCTTGTGCACGGCGAGCCAGGGCAGGGTGCGGGGCAGCCGGGCCTCGGGGGCCCAGCCGGCCGCGTCGGCGGCGGAGAAGCCGAGCCGTCCCTTGTTGGCGACGATCCACGGGTGGCCGGTCTGCCTGCCTTCCAGGGCGACGTGGTCGAGGTCGGCGAGTTCGGCGGCGGTCAGTGCGGTGGCCCGCAGGTGGGCGTCGGCGATCAGCGTGGCGGTGAGCTCGCGGACCAGGTGGCCGGTGGTGTCGCCGGGCAGTTCCAGGGTGTGCCGGGCCTGCTGCAGGAAGCGCAGCGGGTCCTCGCCGCCCACTATCGAGTCCGGGTCGATCCGCCAGCTTCCGTAGGCGCCCCGGCGGGCGGTGAACCGGTAGTCGGCGTCGGGGAGTTCGAGCAGGTAGTGGTCGCCCTCGGGCCGCGGGTGCAGCAGTTCCTCGTAGGCGAACTCGCCGAGCAGCTTGGCCAGCATGGCGCGTGCGGCGGCCTGCCAGTGCCCGGCGGTGAGCTGGGGCGGCAGGTGGAGTGCGGGGTCAGCGGCTGGCTGCGGCACGCTCGTTCCCTTCCTGGGGTCGCGGGAGCACCGGGGCTTCGGCGGGCCCGGGTGCGAAGGTGGTCCAGGCGGTGCGGTGGGGCAGCGGGTGGAGGGTCTTGCCCGCGACGGCGTTCAGGATCACGGCGGCGCGGTGCGCGCCGAGCCCGAGGTCCGGGGTGCCGACCCCGTGAGTGTGCAACTCGGCGTTCTGGACGTACAGCCCCCCGGTGAGTAGCTGCCGGGTGGCGACCCGGTGGTCGAGGTCGACGCGGTAGCGGCCCCGGGCGTCCCAGTCGATCAGGTCGGCGATCGGGTCGAGCAGCGCGGGGCGCCGCGCCCGGTAGCCGGTGGCGAGCACCACGGCGTCGGTGCGGACCAGGTGGCGGCGGCCGGAGTCGGTGTGCCGGCAGTGCAGTTCGAGTCCGCCGCAGGGGCCGGGGCCGGCCTCCGTGACGGCGGTGCCGGGGAGGATCTCGACCGGTTCGGCGTCGATCGGGCGGCCGACGGTCCGCTCGTACAGGTGGTCGTGGATGTCGGCGAGGGTCTCGGCGCTGGCGGCCTTGTGCAGCTGCCACTGGGCGGGCACCAGGGCGTCCCGGACCGGTTCGGGCAGGCCGTGGAAGTAGCGGGTGTAGTCGGGGGTGAACTGTTCCAGGCCGAGCTTGGAGTACTCCATCGGCGCGAGCGCCCGGGTGCGGGTCAGCCAGCGCACCCGGGTGCCGTCGCCGGCGTGCCGGCGCAGCAGGTCGAGGAACACCTCGGCGCCGGACTGGCCGGAGCCGACCACGGTGACGTCGCGTGCGCCGTCCAGTGCCTGACGTCCGGTCAGGTAGTCGGCGGAGTGCAGCACGGCGGGGTGGTGGCGCAGCGCGGCGAACGCCTCGGGGCGGACGGGTTCGGTGCCGACGCCGAGCACCAGGTTCCGGGCGCGGTGCACCCGGCCGGCCGCGTGCACCAGGTAGTGCTGCCGTTCGGCGTCCCAGTGGACGGCGTCGACGGGGCTGTCGAAGCGGCAGTTGGGGAGCCGGTCGGCGGCCCAGCGGCAGTAGTCCTCGTACTCGCGGCGCGGCAGGTGGAAGCGTTCGCTGAAGTAGAACGGGAACAGCCGCTGCCGCTCGCGCAGGTAGTTGAGGAACGACCAGGGGTTGGTGGGGTCGACCAGGGAGACCAGGTCGGCGAGGAACGGGACCTGCATCCGGGCGCCGTCCACGAGCATGCCGGGGTGCCAGCGGAACTCGGGTCGGGCGTCGAGGAACAGCGCGCGGACGGACTCGGCCCGGTCGGCGAGCGCGGCCAGCGAGAGGTTGAACGGGCCGATGCCGACGCCGATCAGGTCGTACGGCTCGGGCGGGTGGGTGGTCATGTGGTCCTAGCTCTCGGGCCGCGGACGGATCATCAGGGCGGCGCGTTTGTCGGGGAGTTCGAGGTCGGCGACCCGGGTGAACCCGGCGGCGGCGAACGCCCGGACGGAGGGCGTGTTGCGGACGTCGGGTTCGGCGAGCACCCGGGTGCAGCGGGGTTCGTCCCGCAGCAGCCGGGCGGCGATCGCGTCGAGCAGCGGCGCGGCCAGCCGCCGGCCGCGGGCGGCGGGGGCGAGCAGCAGGTGCACGCCCAGGTCGTGCGGGCGGGCGGGGTAGTGCGCGGCCAGCGGGTCGAGGTCGGCGCGGTACAGCTCGAAGTAGCCGGTGGGCTGGCCGTCGAGCAGGGCGATCACGGGGCGGCTGCGCCCGTCGCCGGCGAGCTGCCCGGCGACGTGCGCGGCGGTGGTGGCGGGCGGGCCGGCGAGGGCCCACCAGCGGTCGGTGTCGGGGTCGTTCATCCAGCCGGTGAGCAGGTCGAGGTCCTCGTCCAGCCGCACGGCGCGCAGGACGAGTTCACCGGCGGGGGTGGCGATCGGGCCGAGCGGCGGCCCGCCCGGCCCGTCCGGTGGTGCTGTCACGCCCGGGCCACCGGGTTGTCGATCTCCACGTACACCGACTGGGTCTCCACCGGGCCGACCAGTTCGTCCAGGCCGTGCAGCCGGGTCAGCAGGTTGGCCTTGCAGCGCAGGGTGGGGGCGTCCAGCAGGTGGGCGGGCAGCGCGGAGCCGGTGGCGGTGGCGGCGGGGCCGGCCAGGAAGCGGCGCAGCGCGGCCAGCAGCAGTTGCTCGTCGGCGAGTTGCTGGGAGCCGAAGGCGCCGATCAGGCCGAGCACGTGGTTGATGCCGAGGTAGTAGGCGAAGCGTTCGTCGGCGACCTGGTCGGGGACGAAGGTGTCGCTGTGCGCGCCGAGCCCGGGCAGCAGGCGGTGCAGCCGGTCGGCGTGCGAGGCGCGGAAGTAGTAGCCCTGGTTGTCGCGGTAGCGGCCGCCGACCGGCCAGCCCTGCCGGTCGAGCAGCACCAGGCTGTTCTGCTGGTGGGCCTCCAGGGCGATGCCGGCCTGCCCGTCGAGCCACAGGACGGGCAGCACCACGGCGTCCAGGTAGCGCAGGAACCACTCGGTGGCGACGGTCGCGGTGGGGCGTCCGCTGCGGGCGGCGAGTTCGCCGAGCACCTGGGCGAGTTGCGAGCCGGAGCGGTCGACGGGCTGTTCGGCGACCAGGCCGGCCACGCACAGGGCGCGGTCGGCGGGGCCGAACGGCATCTCCCGGAGCACGGTGTCCAGGCCGTTGGGGTCGCCGAGGGCGGGGTGGTCGACGCCGATCCAGGCCGGGTCCCGGACGATGTCGAACCCGGGGTGGGCGGCCCTCCACCGCCGGGACAGGCCGGCTTCCAGCAGCCGGTGCACCTCGACGCCGCGGTGGAGCTCCTTGCGGAGGTTCTCCCGGCGGGAGTTGGTGATCCGCAGGCCCAGCGAGAGCTTGAGCATCCACGGGGTGCCGGGCCGGCAGACGGTGCGCACCGAGCTGGTGGGGTGCCAGGGCTCGCCGTGCTGGCCGAGGTCGGTCAGCAGGCCCTGGTCGAGCAGTTCGGCGACGGCCGGACGGAGCGTCAGCTCGCGGGCCTGCCAGGGGTGCAGCGGCAGGGCGGCGGTGCCGGCGGGCAGCGGGCGGCCGTACAGCTCGGCGGTGATCCGCTCGGCGGGCACGCCGGCGCCGGAGTCCGCGGCGAGCAGGCCCCGGTCGACGGCCCACCAGTGCAGCCGGAACGAGCCGTGCAGTTCCGGCGAGTACGCGGCGGACTGGGCGGGGCCGAGGCCGTCGCGGCTCTTCGGGGTGGGGTGCAGCGGGTGGCCGAGCAGCAGCGACTGCTCGGCGCGCAGGAACGGATCGGCGGGGGCCGCGGTGAGCACCCGGCGGTGGGCGAGGATCTCCGCGGTGCGACCGACCGAGTCGGCGACCCGGGAGGTCAGGTCGGCGAGCTGGCCGGGTTCGGGGCGGCCGGTGGCGCCGGCCACCAGGGCGGCGACGGTGACGGCGTCGACCGGGTGCTCGGCGGTGCCGGTGGAGAGGGTGGCGGGGCCGAACCGGTGCCAGCCGCAGGCCGACCAGTGGCGCACCGGCGCGGTCAGCCGGGCGGTGCCGCCGAGCACCGGGATGCGCAGCAGGTCGCCGTCGGGGCGGGCGGCCGCGGTCTCCCGGGCCCAGCAGCGCAGCAGGCTCTCGGCGGCGGCGTGTTCGGCGGCGATCGCCGGGTCGGGGTGGAGCAGCAGGTCCGGGGTGGGGTGTCCGGCCGACGACGGCCGGGGGGCCGGGATGACGTCGGTGAGGATGGTGGCCAAATCCGCTCCTTGAGCCGCGCGATTGCCTTCGGGTAAGGGTTACCTATCCCCGAGGGGCGGGCACAAGATCGGCTCACTCGTTCCGGTGAGCTTCCGGCGATCATGCACGGATCGGGCCCCGAGCTGGGATCCTGACGGACCGTCACCATCACGGTTCGATGACCGGACGCCAACAGGACCGCACCGCCCGCCGGCGGCCCGCCCCCGGATGAAAGACTGTCCCCGGGGGAACGGACCGTTTCAGGGGGTTGAGCGTGAGGGCACGGGGGGTGGTGGCCGCGCTGAGCGCGGTCGCGCTGCTGGCCGGGGTGACCGCCTGCGGATCGGATGCCGGCGACGGGGGCGGTAACCCGCGCAGCTTCGCCGAGTTGAAGCGCTGGGGGTTCTCCGACTGGGACCGCTGGGCGCAGCGGCACGGCTTCCGCAATCCGGCGGTGGCGGGCGTGTGGAGCGCCGAGACGATGGACCAGGCGCCGCCGCAGCAGCCCGCGCCGGCGCCCGAGGCGCCGCCGTCGGTGTCCGCGGCGCCCGCCTCGTCGGCCGCACCGTCGCCGTCCGGCGCACCGTCGCCGTCCGCGGCCGGCAGTCCGTCGCCGTCGGCCGGCGGCAGCCCGCCGGCGGTCGCGGCGCAGCCGGTGCCGCGCCCGTACACCAGCTACCCGGCGTCCGGGAAGGTCTTCCTGACCGCGCCGAACGGCGGCACCGGCCAGTGCTCCGCCACCGTGGTCGCCGATCCCGCGCACCCGGGGCACAGCAACCTGGTGTGGACGGCCGCGCACTGCGTCCACGGGGGCAAGGGCGGCGACTGGTACAAGAACCTGGTCTTCGTGCCCGCGTACAACAGCTCCGGCGCGGCCAGCGACCACCACCGGGCGACGCTCGCCGAGGTCGCCCCGCTCGGGCAGTGGTGGGCGGACAAGGTGATCACCTCGCCGCTGTGGACCACCGAGGGCACCCGGGGCGGCGACGCCGCGAACCAGTACGACTTCGCGGTGATGAAGGTGCGGGGGCCGGAGGGCGAGAGCCGCTCGCTGGAGGAGGTGCTCGGCACCGCCGTCCCGGTGTGGTTCGACGCGCCGCGCGAGCAGCTCGCGATCCAGGCCTGGGGCTACCCGGCCCTCGCGCCGTTCGACGGGCAGGAGCTGGAGCGCTGCGACTCCGGCCGGCCGGGCTCCCGCAGCTTCGACGCGGCCCGCCCGGCGATGCTGGTGATCGGCTGCACGATGACGGCCGGCGCCTCCGGCGGCGGCTGGTTCGCGGACGGCCCGGACGGCCGCCAGCGGCTGGTCAGCAACACCTCCATCGGCACCCAGGCGCACACCGCCCTGAACGGGCCCTACCTGGAGGGCGTGGCCCGTCAGGCCCTCGACTACATCTCCCGGAAGTGACCGTGCGTCAGCTTCCGCGACCCAACGACCGACCGACGACCACGGGGGAAACGCCCATGACCACCCAGCACCGGACCGCGCGCCGCGTGCGCGCCGCCGCCGCAGCCGCCCTGGTGACGGTTCTCGCCGTCACCACCGCCGCCTGCCAGAGCCAGGGCCCGAAGCCCAGCCCGGTGCCGCCGGGCAGCAGCAGCACGGCCGAGGGCATCGACGTGAAGGACATCCAGGGCGCCCTCGCCAAGGTCTC
This sequence comes from Kitasatospora sp. NPDC059646, assembly GCF_042734615.1. Taxonomy (NCBI): domain Bacteria; kingdom Bacillati; phylum Actinomycetota; class Actinomycetes; order Kitasatosporales; family Streptomycetaceae; genus Kitasatospora; species Kitasatospora sp. NPDC059646. The sequence continues at coordinate 53,985 of NZ_JBHWDS010000019.1, read as the reverse complement.
CACCTGGACCGCCGACGACTGGGCCGACTGGGCCAGCAAGAACGGCTTCAAGCCCGAGGACCTGGAGGCGATCAAGAACTTCTGGGACAAGAAGAAGCTCTCCGACGCGAAGGGCGTCACCACCGGCAAGCCGGACGCCCAGGCGCCCTCGCTGAAGGACGTGGTGTTCCCGAAGACCATCCCGGCGAAGCCGCAGCCGCACCCGTACAGCGCGGACACCGCCGTGGTCGGCAAGATCTTCTTCCAGAGCCCGGAGGGCAACATGGTGTGCTCGGGCACCGTGGTGAGCGACCCGAGCCACCCGGGCAAGAGCAACCTGGTGTGGACGGCCGCGCACTGCGTGCACGCGGGCAAGGGCGGCGACTACATGAAGAAGCTGATGTTCGTCCCCTCGTACAACAAGTCCGGCGCCACCAGCAACGGCAAGGGCGAGAACGCCACCCGCGAGCAGATCGCCCCGCTGGGCGTCTGGGCGGCCCGCTCGCTGCTGGTGATGCCGCAGTGGACCCAGGAGGCCGGCCACACCGGTTCCAAGGCCAGCCAGTTCGACTACGCGGTGGTCCGGGTGGTGAACCAGGACGGCTCCAGCCGCTCGCTGGAGGAGACCGTGGGCGGCTCGGTGCCGATCTGGTTCGGCGCGCAGCCGAGCGAGATCAACTCCCCGGCCGCGTACGGCTACCCGGCCGACGAGCCGTTCGACGGCGAGGAGCTGGAGCACTGCGACTCCGCGCCCAAGCCGACCCCGTTCGTCTTCGACCGCTCGCGCCCGCCGATGCTCGCCATCGGCTGCAACATGACCGGCGGCTCGTCCGGCGGCGGCTGGTTCACCAAGAAGGACGGGAAGACGGTGCTGTTCTCCGACACCTCGATCGGTGACGACACCTGGCTGGCCGGCCCCAACCTCGGCGCGGACGCCAAGCGGATGTTCGACGCCTTCGTCCAGGGCAAGGTGGGTCAGTAGGCGGCACGCGCGAACGGCCCGGGGAAGGGGTTCCTTCCTCGGGCCGTTCGGCGTTCCACGGGTCCGGCTACGCGGTGACGACCGCGTACCGCTCCAGCTCTCCGGCCAGCACCGCCGCGACCTTGGCGTGCAGCAGCGTGCCCTCGGCGGTGTGCTCAGCGGCGATCAGCTCGCCCTCCGCGTGCACCCGGGAGACCAGGTCGCCGCGGGTGTAGGGCACCAGGGCCCGGATCTCCACGGCGGGGCGCGGCAGTTCCTCGTCGATCAGGGCGAGGAGCTCGTCGATGCCCTGGCCGCTGCGGGCCGACACCACGATGGCGTGCGGCTCGCGGCGCAGCAGGCGCTGCAGGACCGCCGGGTCGGCGGCGTCCGCCTTGTTGATCACCACGATCTCGGGCACGTTCTGCGCCTCGACCGAGACGATCACCTCGCGCACCGCGGCGAGCTGCGTCTCCGGCTCCGGGTGGGAGCCGTCCACCACGTGCAGGATGAGGTCGGCCTCGGCGACCTCCTCCATGGTGGAGCGGAACGCCTCGACCAGGTGGTGCGGCAGGTGCCGGACGAAGCCGACCGTGTCGGCCAGCGTGTAGAGCCGGCCGCTCGGGGTCTGCGCCCGGCGGACCGTCGGGTCCAGGGTGGCGAACAGCGCGTTCTCCACCAGGACGCCGGCGCCGGTGAGCCGGTTGAGCAGCGAGGACTTGCCGGCGTTGGTGTACCCGGCGATCGCCACCGAGGGCACCTGGTGGCGCCGCCGCTCCTGCCGCTTGGTGTCGCGGCCCTTCTTCATGTCGGCGATCTCCTTGCGGAGCTTCGCCATCTTCTCGCGGATCCGCCGGCGGTCGGTCTCGATCTTGGTCTCACCGGGACCGCGGGTGGCCATGCCGCCGCCCGAGGTGCCGGAGCCACCGCCACCCATCTGCCGGGACAGCGACTGACCCCAGCCGCGCAGGCGCGGCAGCATGTACTGCATCTGCGCGAGCGAGACCTGCGCCTTGCCCTCCCGGGACTTGGCGTGCTGGGCGAAGATGTCCAGGATCAGCGCGGTGCGGTCGACGACCTTGACCTTCACCACGTCTTCCAGGTGGATCAACTGACCGGGCGTCAGCTCACCGTCGCAGACCACGGTGTCGGCGCCGGAGGAGGCGACCAGGTCGCGCAGCTCCTGGGCCTTGCCGGAGCCGATGTAGGTGGCCGCGTCGGGCTTGTCACGGCGCTGGATCACGCCGTCCAGGACTTCGGAGCCGGCCGTCTCGGCGAGGGCGGCGAGCTCGGCCATCGAGTTCTCCGCCTCCTCCAGCGTGCCGTCCGTCCACACGCCGACGAGCACCACGCGCTCCAGCCGGAGCTGGCGGTACTCGACTTCGGTGACGTCCTGCAGTTCGGTGGAGAGGCCGGCCACGCGTCGGAGCGCGGCGCGCTCGGAGCGGTCGTACTGCTCTCCGTCGTAGTTGCCGAGGCCCTCGTCGAACGCCGCGAGGTCCTCGTCCATCAGGGCTTCCGCCTTGAGGTCGGTGAGCCGGCTCGCCGACTCGCTCGATCGGGTGCGGCTGTCGAACGTGGAGGTCATTTCATCCTTGGATAGATCGGGTCGTGCTCTCGGACAACACGGCGGAGCCGCCGTGAATTCCCCACGATGGTCGCACGCCCGCTGTGCCCGAGTCATCCCTTTTACCAGCCGCCGCGCCGGCCCCGGACACCGGCCCGGGCACCGCCGCCGCCGGCTCCGGATCCGGTGACGGCCCGGCCGGCTCCTCCCCCGCCTCCGGGGCCGCGGCCGCCGCCCCGGCCCGGCCCGGCGCCTCCTCGGGCCCGCCCGGCCGGTACACGTCGTACACGCCGGAGACCCGGAGCATCGCCCGCATCACCGCGGGCAGCACGGTGGCGTCGGCGAGTTCCAGGGTGTAGCTGTGCCGCACCCGCAGCTGGCGGGGGGGCTCGACCTCGGCGGAGTGGATCGACACGCCCTCGCCGGAGATCGCGGCGGTCAGGTCGGCCAGCAGCCGGGGCCGGTTCAGCGCCTCGGCGCGCAGCGTCGCCCGGTAGCCCCACTGCGGGGCGCCGCCGGGCAGCCAGCGGACCGCGACCGGCCGGCGGCCGCCGCCCAGCATCCGGGTGCCGGTCGGACAGCCCGCCCGGTGCACGGCGACGGCCCCGCCGCGCAGCACGATGCCGGTCACCCCGTCGGGCGGCACGGGGGTGCAGCAGCGGGCCAACCGGACGGCGGCACCGGGCAGTTCGGGCACGTCCGCGGGTGCGGCGGCGGGTGGTGCGGGCGGCGCGGCGGGCACCGGGGCACCGGGCGCGGGGGGTTGTGCGGCGGCCGGCGCGGGCGCGGGCCGGACGGCCAGCCGGCGCTCCACGGCGAGCCGGGCGGCCGGGGTGCGGAGGTACTCCAGCCACTCCGGGTCGGGGCCGCTGTCCTCGTCGTCGGCGGGGGCGGTGAGCAGGCCGAGCACGTCGCCGTCGCGCAGTTCGGTGGAGAGCGCGGTGAGCCGGCCGTTGATCCGGGCGCCGATGCATCGGTGGCCGGTCTCCTCGCCGATCAGGTAGGCGGCGTCCAGGCAGCTGGCCCCGGCGGGCAGGTGCAGGGTGGCGCCGTCCTCGGTGACGGCGGTGATCTCCCGGTCGTCGCGCAGGTCGGCGGTGAGCGCGGACCAGAAGGCGTCCGGGTCGGGGGTGTCCTGCTGCCACTCCAGCAGCCGGGCCAGCCAGCCGGGCCGGGCCGGGTCGGTGCGGTCCTCGGGGTCGTCGGCGGTGCCCTGCCGGTCGGTGCGCGGGTCGCCGAGCGCGACCACGCCGGTCTCGGCGACCTCGTGCATCCGCCGGGTGCGGACCAGGACCTCGACCACCTCGCCGCCGGGCAGCGCCACGGCGGTGTGCAGCGACTGGTACAGGTTGAACTTCGGGGCGGCCACGAAGTCCTTGAACTCGCCGGGCAGCGGCGTCCAGCAGGTGTGCAGTTCGCCGAGCACGGCGTAGCAGTCGGCGTTCTCCTCGACCACCACCAGCAGCCGGCCGAGGTCGGCGGGCCGCAGCCCGGTGCCGTCCGGGCCGGCCCCGCGCTTGATCATCACCCGGTGCAGCGAGACCAGGTGCCGGGGTCGGACGGTGACGACGGAGGCGATCCCGGCCTCGGCGAGCTGGCGGCCGAGTTCCGCCGCGAAGGGGGCGAGCACGCCGTCCTCGGCGGCGGCCCGGGCGGTGGCGACGGCGTCGGTGTACGCGTACTCGTCGGGGTGCAGGGTGGCGAACACGATGTCCTCCAGCTCCGCCTTCACCACCTGGATGCCGAGCCGTTCGGCGAGCGGGATCAGCACGTCCCGGGTGACCTTGGCGATCCGCACCTGGCTGGCCGGCTTCATGTGCCGGATGGTGCGCATGTTGTGCAGCCGGTCGGCGAGCTTGATCACCATCACCCGGACGTCGTCACCGGTGGCGACCAGCATCTTGCGGAAGGTCTCGGGCTCGGCCGCCGCGCCGAAGTCGACCTTCTCCAGCTTGGTGACGCCGTCGACCAGGTACGCGATCTCGGGCCCGAAGTCCTCGGCGACCTGATCGAGCGTCACTTCGGTGTCCTCGACGGTGTCGTGGAGCAGCGAGGCGACCAGCGTGGTGGTGTCCGCGCCGAGCTGGGCGAGGATCATGGTGACCGCGAGCGGGTGCGTGATGTACGGCTCGCCGCTCTTTCGGGTCTGCCCGCGGTGGCTCTCCTCGGCGACCCGGTAGGCACGGGCCAGCAGCGCCAGGTCGGCCTGCGGGTGGTGCACCCGGTGGGCCTGCACGATCGGTTCGATGGCGTCGGGGACGGGCGTCCGCCCGGTGGCGAGCAGCGCCGCCCGGCCGGCCCGGCCGAGCGCGGCGCGGCTGAAGCGGCTCGCCTGCTGCTTGGACGGCGAGCCCGCCAACTCGGAGCGGATGGTCATCTGCACCTCCGGCAGCAACACCGGAGCGACGGCCGACCCGGTGGTCCATGCTACCGAGCACAGCACGTTCGGCGAGCCCCCGCTTCCGGTCTGCCACCCCTGTCACCCGAACGGGGGGATTAGCCGGACTGCGGCCTGGGAAGCGGGAGCTGACGGCCCGTCGGCCTGACCTGCCGTTACCTCAGCACGCCCTCGGCGACGATCACGGCGGGCCCGGTCATCTCGATCCGGCCGTCGGGGAACTCCTCGATCACCAGCCGCCCGCCGGGCAGGTCCACCGTCCAGCTGACGGCCCGTCCGGTGGCCGCCGGGTCCAGCCCGGCCCGGCGGATCGCGGCCACCGCGACCGCGCAGGCGCCCGTCCCGCAGGAGCGGGTCTCGCCGGAGCCGCGCTCGTGCACCCGCATCGCCACGTGCCGCTCGCCGCGGTCCACCACGAACTCCACGTTCACGCCCTGCGGGTACACGCCGGCGGGCGCGGTGACCGGCGCGTCGTAGAGGTTCCCGGCGTGCGCCAGGTCCGCCACGAACGCGACCGCGTGCGGGTTGCCCATGTTGACGTTCAGCGCGGGCCAGCTGCGGCCGTCGACGGTGACGGTGACGTCGTCCGGGCCGGGCAGCACGGCGCGGCCCATGTCCACGGTGATCTCGCCCGGGGTGCCGTCGGCGGCGTCCGCCGCGATCCGCACCGTCTTCACGCCGGCCCGGGTGGCGACCGCCAGCTCGCCCGGCTTCGCGTAGCCGGCGTGCACCAGGTAGCGGGCGAACACCCGCACCCCGTTGCCGCACATCTCGGCGATCGAGCCGTCCGCGTTGCGGTAGTCCATGAACCACTCGGCCTGCCCGGCCATCGCCGCCGCGTCCGGATCGGCCGCCGACCGCACCACCCGCAGCACGCCGTCCGCGCCGATCCCGGCCCGCCGGTCGCACAGTTCGGCGACGGCGGCCGCCGACAGCTCCAGCGCGCCGTCCGGGTCGGGGACGATCACGAAGTCGTTCTGGGTGCCGTGCCCCTTGAGGAAGGCCGTTCCGCTCATACCGCTGCGCTCGCTCACACCGCCGATGGTAACGGGCCGGCGGGGGCCTATCCGCGCAGGTGGTCGACCCGCCAGACGGCCAGCGCCACGGCGACGGCGACCAGCAGGGTGTAGACCACGATGGCCTTCCAGCCGGCCCGCTCGGAGCTGCCCCGACGGGGCACGCCCGGCCACTTGTACCCGGCCCGGCGGGCGGCCATCGCGCCCCAGCCGACCGAGGCGGCGGTGATCAGCAGGCCCAGCATCCCGATCATCGCGGTGGCGCCCTCGCTGCCGAAGGCCAGCGGGAAGGCGAACATCAGCGCGCCGAACATCACCGAGCCGGCGATCGGCAGGATCTGCCACCAGCGCAGCCGGCGGCGCGGCCGGATGTCCCGCTCGTGCACCACGCCCGGCGCGGCGGCCAGGTCGTCGATCGCGGGCAGCGCCACCGCGTACGAGGTGGTGGGAACGGCCAGTTCGGGCAGCGTCTCGGAACCGTCGGACACGTCGCCCGGCAGCTCATCGGTTTCGGGGCCGGTACCCGTTGACACGCGGCCTCCCCTGACGGCTCGACACGAGCTCCGGGGCTCGCGGGCGGTGAGGCCGGCCCGCGTGCCGGGCCTCGGTGCTACCGATGATGGCACGTGCCAAGACCCGGACAGGGCGTCCCACGGGGTGATCGGGTGATCCGATGCCAGGACGTGATCCTGCCGTGACCGCCGGTACCTCCTGCACCTGCGTCTGCCGGTGCAGCTGCCCGGGCGGCTGGCCGGATCGCGCCCCCGGACAGCCGAAAACCGCCGGTCAGCCGGTGTCGCCGGGACGTTCCGGGCGATTGATCAGTTCCATTGCGCGGCCCAGCAGTTCAACCGGATCGGCGCCCTCCGGACGGTCCAGCCAGTGGATCCGCTCGTCCCGCCGGAACCACGACTCCTGCCGTCGCGCGAACCGCCGGGTGGCCCGCACGGTCTCCTCCCGCGCCTCGTCCTCGGTGCACTCGCCGGCGAAGAACGCCAGCACCTGCTGGTAGCCCAGCGCCCGGCTCGCGGTCAGCCCCTCGCGCAGGCCGACCCGCTCCAGCGCCCGCACCTCGTCCAGCAGCCCGGCCTCCCACATCCGGTCCACCCGCAGCTCGATCCGCCGGTCCAGCTCGGGCCTCGGCACCTGGACGCCTATGTGCACCGCCTCGTACACCGCGCGCCGGGTCGGCAGGTTCGCGGTGAACGGCTGCCCGGTGATCTCGATCACCTCCAGCGCCCGGACGATCCGCCGCCCGTTGCTGGTCAGGATCGCCTCCGCGGCCGCCGGGTCCAGCTCGGCCAGCCGACGGTGCAGGGCGCCCGGCCCGACCCGCTCCAGCTCCCCCTCCAGCCGGGCCCGCACCTCGGGGTCCGTGCCGGGGAACTCCATCTCGTCGATCGCCGCCCGCACGTACAGCCCCGAACCGCCGACCAGCACCGGCACCCGGCCGGCCGCCAGCAGCCGGTCCATCTCGGCCCGGGCGAGGCGCTGGTACTCGGCGACCGAGGCGGCCTCGGTCACCTCCCACACGTCCATCAGGTGGTGCGGGATGCCGCCGCGCTCGGACTCGGTCAGCTTGGCGGTGCCGATGTCCATGCCCTTGTACAGCTGCATCGAGTCGGTGTTCACCACCTCCCCGCCGAGCTCACGGGCGATCGCCACCGCCAGGTCGGACTTGCCGGCCGCCGTCGAACCGACCACCGACACCACCCGGTGCGGACGTACAGGAGAAGAAGAGGAGGAACCGCTCACCCCACCAGTCTCCCAAAACCCGGGCACGTCCCGTGTCGCGGCCTCGTTGACCGGGGAGGATCCGCTATGTCTGGTGTGGATCTGACACGAAAAGCGAGGAATGCACCCCATGGGCCTGATGGACAACCTCAAGGGCAAGGCCGAGGAACTGAAGGACAAGGCCAGCGAACTGGCCGGCAAGCACGGCGACAAGATCGACAACATGGTGGACAAGGCCGGCGAGACCATCGACAAGGCCACCAAGCACAAGTACAGCGAGAAGATCGAGAAGGGCGCCTCCGCCGCCAAGCACGCCCGCGACGACTTCGCGGCGAAGCCGAAGGACGACTGACCCCCGGCCCGCGGTGGCCTGCTGGCCCGCTCAGCGCCAGGAGGCCACCAGGTAGCCGACGCCGTACGGGGCGTCCTCGTACCGCAGCTCGCCACCGAGACGCACGCCGTCCGCCGCGCCCGCCAGCACCTGCCACGGGGCCCGGCCGTCCGCAAGCAGCTCCGCCGAGAGGTCCGCGTCCAGCGCGGCCAGCGCCCGCGCGTCGGCCGCCGCCAGCGCCGCCGCCACCGCCCGGTCGTGGCCCTCGGCGCGCTCGTCCAGGTACCCCGGGGCCTTCACCGAGCGCCGCGCACTGCCGTCGCCCATCACCAACAGGCCCACCCGGTCGGCGAGTTCGGCCAATCCCCGGCCCAGGCCCAGCAGCCGGTCCACCGCCGTGTCCGGCCGGACCGCGACGGCGTGCGTCGGCACCCGGACGCCCGCCTCCTCCAGCAGCCACGCCCCGACCGTCAACGCCGGCGACAGCTCCGGGCCGTCCACCCCGCCCAGCGGCAGCTTCACCGCCTTCGGCACCCCGTACCGGCGGAACGACCCCGCCCCGCCCTCGGTCCACACCCCGGCCCGGTCGCCGGTGCCCACGACCACGACGAGATCCGCGTCCGCGAGCCCCCGCACCGCGTCCAGGCACGCCGTCCGCAGCTCCTCCGCCTCCCCCGCGGCCCCCACCGCGACCTCGGGCACGAGCAACGGCGGACACGGGCACACGGCGGCGGCAACAAGCATGCGGATCACTCTACGGGGTTTGGTTCCGAGAGCAGGCGGACGCGAAAACAGGGGCACGGGGAACTGCGCGACCGCAAGGTCGCGAAACCGTGCAGGTCATTGTCCTGCGTCGCGATCTTGCGGTTGGGTCCTTCCGCTTCGCGCAGTTCCTCGCGCCCCCAGGTTGTTCAGCCGCAGCCGCCCGGCGCAGCCGGCAGCGGAGCCGGCACGCCGATCGACGGCAGGCCGAGCATCACGCCGGCCGGCTTCGTCGCGGGTGCGGCCTGCCGCTTCTCCCACGCGTCGCCCGCGCGGGTGCGGCGCACGCCGAGTGCGGGGCCCTCCGCGAGGAGGTGGTGCGGGGCGGCGTAGGTGATCTCGACGGTCACCATGTCGCCGGGGCGCACGCCCCCCTCGGGGCGGGTGAAGTGCACCAGCCGGTTGTCGGGCGCGCGCCCGGAGAGCCGGTCGGTGCGGTCGTCCTTCTTGCCTTCGCCCTCGGCGACGAGGATCTCCAGCTTCCGGCCGACCTGCTTCTTGTTCTCCTCCCAGGAGATCTCCTCCTGGAGGGCGATCAGCCGGTCGTAGCGCTCCTGCACCACGGCCTTGGGGATCTGGTTCTCCATCTCGGCGGCGGGCGTCCCGGGCCGCTTGGAGTACTGGAAGGTGAACGCGTTGGCGAACCGCGCCTCCCGGACGACGTGCAGGGTCTGCTCGAAGTCCTCGTCGGTCTCGCCGGGGAAGCCGACGATGATGTCGGTGGAGATGGCGGCGTCCGGCATCGCGGCGCGCACCTTCTCGATGATGCCGAGGAAGCGTTCCTGCCGGTAGGAGCGTCGCATCGCGCGCAGCACGGTGTCGGAGCCGGACTGCAGCGGCATGTGCAGCTGGTGCATCACGTTCGGCGTCTCGGCCATCGCGGCGATCACGTCGTCGGTGAAGTCGCGCGGGTGCGGCGAGGTGAAGCGGACCCGCTCCAGGCCGTCGATCTCGCCGCAGGCGCGCAGCAGCTTGCCGAAGGCCTCGCGGTCGCCGAGGTCGGAGCCGTACGCGTTGACGTTCTGGCCGAGCAGGGTGACCTCGACGACGCCCTCGGCGACCAGGGCCTCGACCTCGGCGAGGATGTCGCCGGGCCGGCGGTCCTCCTCCTTGCCGCGCAGGGCGGGGACGATGCAGAAGGTGCAGGTGTTGTTGCAGCCGACGGAGATGGCGACCCAGGCCGCGTAGGCGGACTCCCGCCGGGTGGGCAGCGTGGAGGGGAAGGTCTCCAGCGAGTCGAGGATCTCGACCTGCGCGGTCCGCTCGATCGCGGCGCGCTCCAGCAGGGCGGGCAGGTGGCCGATGTTGTGGGTGCCGAAGACGACGTCGACCCAGGGGGCCTTGCGGACGATGGTCTCGCGGTCCTTCTGGGCGAGGCAGCCGCCGACGGCGATCTGCATGGCGCTGTTCGCCTGCTTGGCGGGGGCGAGCCGGCCGAGGTTGCCGTACAGCTTGTTGTCGGCGTTCTCGCGGACCGCGCAGGTGTTGAAGACCACCAGGTCGGGGTCGCCGTCGCCGGCGGCCTTGGTGTAGCCGGCCTCCTCCAGCAGCCCGGACAGGCGCTCGGAGTCGTGGACGTTCATCTGGCAGCCGTACGTGACGACCTTGTAAGTTCGCAAGCTCTCCTCCATACCCACAGGGCACAAGGGTACGGGCACCGGAAGGGGCCTCCCGCCGGGCGGGTTGGGCTGGCAGTATCCCTGCCATGGCTGTTTCGACCGACCCGCCCCGCGCCGGCACCCGGCTGCGCGCCGTGCTGCGTGCCGCGGTGCGCAGTCCGCTGGTGCGGGTGGCGGCGGTGCTGCTGCTGGTGGCGGGGGGTGCGGGCGGCTGGTGGGCGTCCTCGGCGCGGGCCGGGTCGGGGCTGCGCGGGGAGGCGGCGTTCGCGACGGGGGTCCCGCGCGGCGTGTACGACCGCTACGGGGTGCTGCTGAGGGAGTCGATGGGCGCGGCGATGCCGGGGGTGAAGGTCCGGCTGGACAACTCCGAGGGCTCCCTGGACAACCTGGAGCGGGTGGTGTCGGGCCGGGACGACTTCGCGATCGCGACGGCGGACGCGGTGGCGAGCTTCCAGAGTCCGCAGAAGCCGCAGCTGCGGGCGATCGCCCGGCTGTACGACGACTACATGCAGCTGGTGGTGCCGGCGGACTCGCCGGTGCGGCAGGTGTCGGACCTGCGCGGGCTGCGGGTGGGAGTGGGACAGCCGAAGTCGGGGGTGAACCTGGTGACCCGGCGGCTGCTGGAGGCGGCGGGCCTGGATCCGGACAAGGACGTGCGGTCGTCGATGCTGGGGGTGGGCGACGCCGCGGACCAGTTGCACGCCAAGAAGCTGGACGCGTTCTTCTGGTCGGGCGGCCTGCCGACGGCGGCGCTGACCGACCTGGCGGAGCACACCCGGATCCGGATCGTCCCGATGGGCGACCTGTCGGACCGGCTGCACCAGTTGGAGGGCGGCGGGATGGACGCGTACCGGGCGGCGACCATCCCGGCGGACGCGTACCCGCTGGTGGAGCCGTTGCGGACGCCGGTGCCGACGGTCGCGGTGCCGAACCTGCTGGTGACCCGGGCGGACGTGGACCCGGCGCTGGTGGAGGCGGTGACCCGGGTGGTGATCGACAGCCGGGACCGGATCGGCGGCGAGGTGCACGCGGCGCAGTTGGTGGACCTGCGCACGGCGGTGTACACGGATCCGCTGCCGCTGCACGACGGCGCGAAGCGCTACTACATGTCCGTGAAGCCCTGACGTCCGTCCGTCGGCCGCGCAGGACCGCCCCGAGGGCGGGTCAGCCGCGCTTGCGGCGGGGCACGGTGAGCAGCACGCTCAGCCCGTTCGGTTCGGCGGGGGCGAAGCCGAGGCTGCCGCCGCCGGCCAGCAGCAGGGTGCGGGCGATGGAGAGTCCGAGGCCGGAGCCGTCGACGTTCTGGTGGCGCGAGGAGCGCCAGAACCGGTCCCCGATGCGGGCGAGTTCCTCCTCGGTGAGGCCGGGTCCGGCGTCGGTGACGCTGGCGGTGACCTCGTCCCGGGTGATGGTGAGGCCGACCCGGACCGTGGTGCCGGCCGGGGAGAACTTGAGGGCGTTGTCGAGGACGGCGTCGAGGGCGCTGCCGAAGCCGATCGGGTCGGCCCAGGCGTGCGCCAGCGGCGGCCCCTGCCAGTGGAGTCGGACCTGCCGGCGGTCGGCGAGCGGCTGCCAGGCCTCGGTCCGGGTGCGGACCAGCTCGGCCAGGTCGACGGGTTCGGGTTCGGGCCGGGAGCCTTCGGCGGTGGCGAGCCCGAGCAGGTCGTCCAGGACCCGGGCGAGCCGGGCGCCCTCCTCGCGGACGGCGGCGATCTCGTCCTCGCTGCCCTCGGGGAGTGCCAGGCCGATCAGTTCGACCCGCAGCAGCAGCGCGGCCAGCGGGTTGCGCAGCTGGTGGGAGGCGTCGGCGACGAACGCCCGCTGCTGGTCGATGGCGAGCACCACGTGGTCGGCCATGTCGTTGAACGAGCGGGCCAGGCGGCGCAGTTCGGGCGGTCCGCCGCTGGGGGCGACCCGGGCGTTGAGCCGGCCGGTGGCGATGTCGTGGGTGGCGCGGTCCAGGGTGCGGACCGGGCGCAGCACCCAGCCGGTGAGGCGGACGGCGAGCAGGATGGCCACGATCATGGCGAGTGCCTCGCCGCCGGCCAGCACCATCCAGCGGTGCAGGATGCGGGCCCGCAGCGGGCCGGTGGGCGATTCGGTGAGCACCACGGCGACCACGTCGCCGTCGCGGACCACGGGCAGGGCGACGGCGAGCGTGCGGTCGGAGGTCCACGGCCAGACCTGCGGCGGGTTGTGGCTGCGCCGGCCGGCCAGCGCCTCCCGGTAGGCCTCGGCGCCGGGTCCGTCGGCGGGGGCGTGCCAGCCGTCGGGGGCGGCGGCGACGGAGCTCCCGTCGCGTTCGAAGACGCCGATCCGGGCGCCGTACAGCTCGTGGTAGCGGGCGGCTTCGCTGGTCAGGGCGTGCAGCCGGCCGGTGTCGCCGGGGCCCGGCTGCGGGTCGCCCTTGACGGCGGCGGTGGCGCTGGCGCGGCCCTGGGTGGGCAGGTCCTGGGCGAAGCGGGCGGCGTCGTCGATCCGGTCGACGACGACCTTGGACTGCTCGGAGGCGGCCGTCAGGTAGGCCAGCGGCACCCCGAGGGCGGCGAGGACGCAGGCCATCAGGGCGATCAGGATGCCGAGCAGGCGGTTGCGCACGGGTGGTCAGCGCTCCGCGGCGTCGTCGGCGGAGGGTTTGCCGGGCTGGTCGGGGATGAGCCGGTAGCCGACGCCGCGGACCGCCTCGACCAGGCCGGGCAGGCCGAGCTTGGTGCGCAGCGAGCCGATGTGGACCTCCAGGGTGCGGCCGTTGCCCTCCCAGCCGGAGCGCCAGACCTCGCTGAAGATCTGTTCGCGGCGGTAGACCACGCCGGGGCTCTGGGCGAGCAGCGCCAGCAGGTCGAACTCCTTGCGGGTGAGCGGCACGTCGCGGCCGTGGACGCTGACCCGGCGGCGTTCGCGGTCGATCTCGACGCCGCGGGAGGCCAGCGGGCCGTCCGGCTCGGGGCCGTGCTCGTCGGCGGTCCTGGGGGTGCCGCGGCGGGCCACCGCGTGGATGCGGGCGAGGAGTTCGCCCATGTCGTACGGCTTGACCACGTAGTCGTCGGCGCCGAGGTTGAGGCCGTGGATGCGGGAGCGGATGTCGGCGCGGGCGGTCACCATGATGACCGGGACGCCGCTGCCGGCCCGGATCCGGCTGCACACCTCGAAGCCGTCGCGGTCGGGCAGTCCGAGGTCGAGCAGCACCACCCGGTAGGGGTCGCTGCCGTCCGGGACGAGCGCGTCCAGGGCTTCGTGGCCGCTGCGGGCGTGCCGGACCTGGAAGCCGTGCCGGCCGAGCACCGCGACCAGGGCGGCGGCGACGCGGTCGTCGTCCTCGACCAGAAGCAGGCGCATCGGGGCTCCTTCCTGCGGGTTCGTGGTGGTGCGGCGGGGCCGGCGGCGCGGTCGCCGCCGGCGGGTGGTCGGCATGGCACGGTCCGAGCGGAACCGGGCCATCCTGGCATCCACTCCCATCGGGCGCCTCCAGGTCAACCGCATCGGCCGGTCCGTTACCGCTCCGGTATTCGCTACCCGGTGACTACCCGGCGTAGCCGAACCGTGATCCTCAAGTTCAGCTCAGATCGGCTGACGGGGCGGCGTGTACCTGCCTAAAGTCACCCGAGTTCGGGGGCCGAGGGCTCCGCCGGCTCCGGCCCCCGAGCATCAGACGGACCATCACCGGCTCTGCGGACCAAGCGAGTTGGCCCCGGGTTCGGAGGACGAGGGAGCGGACGGCGATGACCGAGAACAGTGCCGAGCTGCGCGATGCCGCGCCGCTGGTGGCCCTGCGCGGGGTGAACAAGCACTACGGCGCCCTGCACGTACTGCAGGACATCGACCTGGAGATCGCCCAGGGCGAGGTCGTGGTGCTGATCGGCCCGTCCGGCTCCGGCAAGTCGACGCTGTGCCGCACCATCAACCGGCTGGAGACCATCGACTCCGGGTCGATCGAGGTGGACGGCAAGCCGCTGCCCGCCGAGGGCCGCGAACTGGCCCGGCTGCGCGCGCAGGTGGGCATGGTGTTCCAGTCGTTCAACCTGTTCTCGCACAAGACCGTGCTGGAGAACGTGATGCTCGCCCAGGTGAAGGTGGGCAAGGTCGCCAAGGCGGAGGCCGAGAAGACGGCCCGCGAACTGCTGGAGCGGGTGGGCGTCGGCGCCCAGGCCGACAAGTACCCCTCGCAGCTGTCCGGCGGCCAGCAGCAGCGGGTGGCGATCGCCCGCGCGCTGGCGATGAACCCGAAGGTGATGCTCTTCGACGAGCCGACCTCCGCCCTCGACCCGGAGATGGTCAACGAGGTGCTGGAGGTGATGCGTTCGCTCGCCGCCCGGGGCATGACCATGGTCGTGGTCACCCACGAGATGGGCTTCGCCCGCTCCGCCGCCAACCGCGTGCTGTTCATGGCGGACGGCCGGATCGTCGAGGAGAACACTCCCGACGCCTTCTTCACCGCGCCCCGCACCGACCGTGCCAAGGACTTCCTCTCGAAGATCCTCCAGCACTGAGTCCCGTAGCCGACCAAGCGTCAGTAGCGTCAGTCCGCAAAGGCCCGGAGCCCTTGCCCGTGGCCCCTACCGAGGAGAAGAACGACCGCATGAAGGCCCGTCGCACTGTTGCCGCCGCCCTGTCCGTGCTCGCCCTGACGGCGGTCGCCGCCTGCGGCAAGGACGGTTCCCCGAGCGACAACGCCGCGGGTGGCGGCTCGTCCGCCCCGCAGCTGCCCACCTACACCGTCAAGAGCGACGTCAAGCTGGACGCCTCGCCGACCTGGACCGCCGCCAAGAAGGCCGGCAAGCTGAAGATCGGCGCCAAGGCCGACCAGCCGTTCCTCGGCTTCGAGGACGTCCAGACCGGCAAGCGCAGCGGTTTCGACATCGAGATCGCCAAGATGATCGCCGCCGACCTCGGCTTCTCGGCCGACCAGATCGAGTGGCAGACCATCAACTCCAGCAACCGCGAGACCGCGATCACCGGCGGCCAGATCGACTACTACGTCGGCACCTACTCGATCACCGACGGCCGCAAGGCCAAGGGCGTCGCGTTCGGCGGCCCGTACTACATCGCCGGCCAGTCGCTGCTGGTGAACAAGGACAACACCGAGATCACCGGCTCCGACACCGTCAAGGACAAGTCGGTCTGCACCGCCACCGGCTCCACCTCGGTCGCCGGCATCCAGAAGTTCGGCGCCAAGGTCACCCAGTTCGAGAGCTACTCGCTCTGCGTGGAGAAGCTGCTGACCAAGGAGGTCGACGCGGTCACCACCGACGACTCGATCCTCAAGGGCTTCGCCGCGAAGAACCAGGGCAAGCTCAAGGTCGTCGGCACCCCCTTCTCCGAGGAGCGCTACGGCGTCGGCCTGAACAAGACCGACCCGGCGCTGCAGAAGGCGATCAACGACGCCCTGAAGGCGCACGAGGACAACGGCGACTGGAAGAAGGCGTACGACGCCACCCTCGGCCTGTCCGGCTCCGCCGCCCCGAGCGTCCCGGCCCTGGACCCGATCGCGGGCTGACGCCCGGACAGACCGACTACTGAGAGAGGAGGGCCGCCGGCATGGGACTGATATTCGAGGGTGACAACTTCTCGGCATTCGCCGAGGGTTTCCTGCGAACGATCGAACTGAGCGCGCTCAGCGCCCTGTTCGCGCTGCTCCTGGGCTTCGTGCTGGCGGCCTTCCGGGTCTCCCCCGTTCCCGTCCTGCGGTGGTTCGCCACCGCCTGGGTGACGATCTTCCGCAACACCCCGCTCACCCTGCTGTTCTTCGCGGTGACCTTCGTACTGCCGCAGCTGGACGTGCACTTCGAGAGCTTCACCGTCGCGGTGATCGCGCTCAGCGCCTACACCGGCAGCTTCGTCTGCGAGGTGCTGCGGGCCGGCATCAACACCGTGCCGCTCGGGCAGGCCGAGGCCGCCCGCTCGCTCGGCATGGGCTTCGGGCAGACCCTCGGCCTGGTGGTGCTCCCGCAGGCCGCCCGCTCGGTGGTCGCCCCGATGGGCTCGGTGTTCATCGCGCTGCCCCGCAACTCGGCCATCGCCGGCGCCTTCAACGTGCCCGAACTGTTCAGCGTCCAGAAGCACTTGACCGAGCAGAGCTACGGCATCTTCGAGATCTTCATCTGGATCGCGCTGGCCTACCTGGCGATCAGCTTCGCCATCAATGCCCTGTTCTCCACCCTTGAGCGTCGACTGGCGGTGGCCCGATGAGCACCCGTAGCGCCTCCGTCCTGTACGACGTCCCCGGCCCCCGGGCCCGGGCCCGCAACCTGATCCTCGGCGTGGTCGGCGCCCTCGGCATCGCCGGGCTGCTCTGGTACGTGTTCAGCAGCCTGAACGACGCCGGGCAGTTCGACTCGCTGCTGTGGTCGCCGTTCGAGTACACCGCCGTCCAGCAGCGCATCCTCAACGGCGTCCTGGCCACCCTGAAGGTCTTCGGCCTGGCCGCGGTCGGCTCGCTGGTGCTCGGCTCGCTGCTCGCCGCCGGCCGGCTCTCCGACCACTTCCCGGTGCGCATCGCCTCCACCGTGGTGGTCCAGTTCTTCCGGGCCATGCCGCTGGTCATCATGATCTTCGCGCTGTACCAGGCGGCGTTCGGCGCCCAGCCGATGTGGGCGCTGGTGATCGGCCTGACCCTCTACAACGGGTCCGTGCAGGCCGAGATCATCCGCTCCGGCATCAACGCCGTCCCGCGCGGCCAGGCCGAGGCCGCCTACGCCCTGGGCCTGCGCAAGACCCAGGTGATGGGTCTGATCCTGGTGCCGCAGGCCGTCCGCTCGATGCTCCCCGCGATCATCGGACAGCTGGTCGTCACCCTCAAGGACACCTCGCTCGGCTACATCATCACCTACCCCGAGCTGCTGTGGGAGATGAAGCTGATCGCCTCCAACTCCGACGGCTACCCGTACATCCCGGTCGTGCTCGTCGGCACCCCGCTGTACATCCTGCTGTGCCTCGCCCTCACCGGCCTCGCCCACTGGATCGAGTCGCGCGGCCGCCGCGGCGCGAACCGGCGCACGACACCCGCTGCTTGACGGACACCCAGGTGATCTGTTGCATTGCTCTTCGTGACACCACCTGGGACCTCCCACCCGGCATATGACGCAGCGGCGGCCGGCGCCGCCCGCACGAAGGCCCCGACATGGATCCAGTGATCATCGTCGGGGCCGGGCCGGTCGGTCTGGCCCTCGCCCTCGCCCTGGCCCGCAACGACGTTCCCAGCGTGGTCCTCGACGAGGGCACCGGCGTCTGCCCCGAAGGCCCCCGCACCGTCGTCCTCGGCTCCGACACCGCCGCCTTCCTCTCCCGCATCGGCTACACCCGGGTCGGCTCCGACGCCGCCCGCTGGAACGCCTTCACCATCTGGCGCCGCCGCGCCGAGGTGCTGCGCCTGCCCCTGGACGACGAGCCGGTCCTGCACCTCGCCCAGCACCGCCTCCAGCGCGGCCTGCGCGACGCCGCCACCGCCACCCCGCTGATCCGGCTCACCCCCCGGCACCGGGTGGTCGACCTCGCCCACGACCGCGACGGCGTGACGGTCCGCACCACCTCCGCCGACGGCGAGACCCGCTGGCGCGGCAGCCACCTGGTCGGCTGCGACGGCGCCCGCTCCACCGTCCGCAAACTCCTCAAGGTCCGCTTCCCCGGCCGGCCCGCCGTCGACCGGCACGCCGTCGCCACCGTCCGCGTCGACCTGCCGTTCCCCGGCGAGGCCCGGCTGCACCGCGAACCCCCGTGGCGCGGCGACCGCGAAGCCTCCGCCCGCCCGCTGCCCGACGGCCTGTGGCGGCTCGACTGGCGACTCCCCCCGGGCCGCCCCCAGCCCGCCGAACCCGTCGACCCGCACGCCACCTGGCCCGGCATCGTCACCGGCGACACCCTGCTCACCCGGGTCACCTCCGCACTCACCGGCTGGTGCGGCGAACTCCCGCCCCACCAGCTGCTCGCCGCCGCCGACCACACCTACCAGCAGCGCCTGGCCGGCCGGTTCCGCACCGGCCGCTGCTTCCTCGCCGGCGACGCCGCCCACCTGCACGGCGCGCTCGGCATGCAGAACCTCGCCGACGGCCTGCGCGACGCCGACAACCTCGCCTGGCGGCTCGCCCTCGCCTGGCACCTGCCGCCCACCGGCGGCCCCGCCGACAGCGCCCTGCTCGACGGCTACGAGAACGAGCGCCGCGGCGCGGTCGGCGCCCGGCTGCGCGCCGTCGACCAGACCATGCCGCTGCTCCGTCCGCTGCGCGGCTGGGCCGAGACCCGGCGCTCGCTGATCTCCGGCTCGTTCCGCAAGCACGCCCCGCTGCTCGCCGACGGCCAGCTCGGCACCGGCCGGTTCGGCGGCGCCCCCGCCTACCCCGCGACGCCCTCCGGCGTCGTCGTCCGGGTCCCCGAGCAGCGCGGTTCCGGCCGCGGCACCTCGCTCACCGAGCAACTGCCCGCGACCGCCCCCGGCGTCCTGGTCCCCGACCTGCCCGTGGTCACCGCCGACGGCACCGCCGACACCCTCCGGGCCCGCCTCGGCACCGTCTTCCTGCTCGTCCTGGTCGCCCCCGGCACCACCGTCTGGTCGGCCGAGCACTGGATCGGCGCCGGCCTGATGCCCCGCCTCGCCGAACTCGCCGCCGCCCTCCCCGTCCCCACCGAGGTCCTGGTCACCGACAGCTACCCCGGCGCCACCCCGCACACGGTGCTCCTGGTCCGCCCCGACGGGCACCTCCTCGGCACCACCCCGGGCCTCCACCCGGAAACCCTCCACACCCTCACGGCACCTCTGAGCTCCAAGCCGGGTCTGGAGCAACAGGACGCGCGAGGGTAGCGAACCAGGGACAGCATCGGGGGCGCGGGGAACGGCGCGAGACGGAAGGCGCCGGTCGGCAAGATCGCGGCGCAGGGCGATCGCTCGCCCGCGAACGCGACCCGACTGCGGGTCCGGCGCTTGTCGCGCAGTTCCCCGCACCCCGGCTGTGCGCCCGTCCTCCCCGCTCTACCGGGCGACCTCCGTCGCGCGCGACTCCCGCACCACCGTGATCCGGATCTGCCCCGGGTACGTCAGCTCCTCCCGCACCTGCCGGGCCACCTCCCGGGCGATCTCCTGGGCGCGCAGGTCGTCGACGGCCTCCGGCTGCACCATGACCCGGACCTCCCGTCCGGCCTGCATGGCGTACACCTTGGTGACCCCGTCGTGGCCGAGCGCGATCTCCTCCAGCCGCTCCAGCCGCCGCACGTACGCCTCGACGGACTCCTTGCGGGCCCCCGGCCGACCCGCCGAGCAGGCGTCCGCGGCCTGGGTGAGCACCGCCTCGACCGTCTTCGCCTCGACCTCGCCGTGGTGGGCCGCTATCGCGTGGACGACCTCCGCCGACTCGCCGTGCCGCCGGGCGAACTCCGCGCCGATCAGCGCGTGGCTGCCGGCCACCTCGTGGCTGAGCGCCTTGCCGATGTCGTGCAGCAGCGCGGCCCGCCGCACCGGCTCCGGGTCCACGCCCAGTTCCGCGGCCATCATCCCGGCCAGGTGCGCGGACTCCACCAGGTGCCCCAGCACGTTCTGCCCGTAGGAGGTGCGGTACCGCAACGTGCCGAGGGTGCGCACGAGTTCGGGCGCCATCTCGCCGGCGGTGCCGATGCCGACGGTGAGCAGCGCGTCCTCCCCGGCGCGGACGCACAGCCGCTCGACCTCGCTGCGGCTGCGCTCGTGCGCCTCCTCGATCCGCGCGGGGTGGATCCGCCCGTCGGCGAGCAGCGATTCGAGGGTGAGCCGGGCGCTCTCCCGCCGGACCGGGTCGAAGCAGGAGAGCTGCACCAGCCCGGGGGTGTCGTCGACGATCAGGTTGACGCCGGTGACGGCTTCGAAGGCGCGGATGTTGCGGCCCTCCCGCCCGATCACCCGGCCCTTCATGTCCTCGCTGGGCAGCCGGAGGGTGGTGACCACGGTGTCGGCGGTGTGCTCGGCGGCGAGCCGCTGGACGGCGGAGGCGATGATCTCCCGGGCCCGGCCCTCGCCCTCGGTGACGGCCTGCCGTTCGATCTCCCGGACCGTCAGTGCGGCCTCCCGGCGGGCCTCGGCCTCGGCGGCGCGGACGATCTCGTCGCGGGCCTGGGCGGACGTCAGCCCGGCGGTGCGCTCCAGCAGCAGCCGGCTCTCGGTGCTGCGGGCGGCGAGTTCGTCGCGCACCCGCTCGGCCTCGGCGGCGCGGGCGGCGAGTTCGTCCTCGTGCTGGTGCAGGCGCTGGAGCTCGGCGGTCAGCCGCTGCTCGCGCCGGTCGAGCTCGGCGCGGCGCTGACGGAGCATCAGGAAACCGGCGATCAGGACCAGGCAGAGCGCGCCGATCAGCACCCCGCCGGCCAGCACCAGGGAGGAGCCCGTTCCGGTGTCCTGAGCGATCCCCATCCGGCCACTCCCCGTCCTGCGCACGCTGCCGCTGAGGCGACCTCCGCGATCGTCCTGCCACTGAGTGTGAGGCTAGGCGGAGGTTACGAAACGGTCAAGATGCGATCGAGAACTGGCTCCGATGATCTGATCAACAGTCATCACGTCGCATTTCCTGCTGAACAGCGCGAGTTGAGGCCGGTGCGGAACCCGCTCACCGACCGTCCGGCTCCGCGTCCAGCGCCTCCCGGACCACCCGGTACGCCAGGCCCTCCGAATAGCCGCGCCGGGCCAGCACGCCGACCAGCCGCCGGGTCCGCACGTCCCGGTCCAGCCCGGCGGTGGAGCGCAACTTCCGCGCCACCAGCGCCCGGGCCGCCTCCGACTCGTCCTCGGCGTCGACCTGGAGCAGCGCCCGCTCCGCGGTCTCGCCGGTGACGCCCTTGGTGCGCAGCTCCTGGGCCAGCGCCCGCCGGGACAGTCCGCGCACCGCGTGCCGGGACTCCACCCAGGCCTCGGCGAAGGCCGCGTCGTCGATCAGCCCGACCTCCTCCAGCCGGGACAGCACCTGCTCGGCGACCTCGTCCGGGATCTCCTTGCGGCGCAACGCATCGGCCAGCTGCTTGCGGGACTTGGCGGCTCCGGTGAGCAGCCGCAGGCAGATGTCGCGGGCGCGCTCCGCCGGATCCCCCTGCTCCGCGGCGGCGGTCCGCCCGCGCCGCCCCGCGCGCGTCCCAGGCTCGGACTCCGGCCCGCCGGCCGGCCGTTCGGCCCCGGCCCCGGCCCCGGCCCGGCGCTTCGGCCGTGGCCGTTCCGGCGCCGGTTCCGGTGCCGCGACCGGCAGTTCGCCCAGTGCGCTGCGCCGCCGGCGCCGCCCCCCGGCCAGCTCGGACGCCCGCATCAGCCCGGGCAGCTCGCCGACCGGCACCGGCTCCCCCGCCGGCGGCCCCCCGACTGCCGGGGGCTCCTCGGCCACCGCCGCGAACCAGTCCGGCGGCCCGGCGGGGTCGTCCTCCTCGGCGACGGCCGCGAACCAGTCCGGCGGGCCGGAGCTCTCCGGCGGTTCTTCTCCCCACACGCCCGCACCGGGCCCGTCCTCGGACGGACCCGGTGCCGGGTGGTCAGCGTGCTGGTGCGTCAACGGTTCAGCCCTTGGCGGCGGCCGCCGTCTTCTTGGCCGCGGCCTTGGCGGGCGCGGCGGCGGCCGGGATCTCCACCGCGGGGGCGTCGCCCTCGGCCTCGGCGGGCTTCGGGCCGATGCCCAGCTTGCCCTTGATCTTGACCTCGATCTCGTCGGCCAGCTGCGGGTTGTCGCGCAGGAAGTTGCGGGCGTTCTCCTTGCCCTGGCCGAGCTGGTCGCCCTCGTAGGTGTACCAGGCGCCGGACTTGCGGATGAAGCCGTGCTCCACGCCCATGTCGATCAGGCCGCCCTCGCGGCTGATGCCCACGCCGTAGAGGATGTCGAACTCGGCCTGCTTGAACGGCGCGGCGACCTTGTTCTTGACGACCTTGACGCGGGTGCGGTTGCCGACCGCCTCGGTGCCGTCCTTCAGGGTCTCGATGCGCCGGATGTCGAGGCGGACCGAGGCGTAGAACTTCAGCGCCCGGCCACCGGTGGTGGTCTCGGGGGAGCCGAACATCACACCGATCTTCTCGCGCAGCTGGTTGATGAAGATCGCGGTGGTGTTCGACTGGTTCAGCGCACCGGCGATCTTCCGCAGCGCCTGGCTCATCAGGCGGGCCTGGAGGCCGACGTGCGAGTCGCCCATCTCGCCCTCGATCTCGGCGCGCGGCACCAGCGCGGCCACCGAGTCGATGATCACCAGGTCGATCGCGCCGGAGCGGATCAGCATGTCGGTGATCTCCAGCGCCTGCTCACCGGTGTCCGGCTGGCTGACCAGCAGGGCGTCGGTGTCCACACCGAGCTTCTTGGCGTACTCGGGGTCGAGCGCGTGCTCGGCGTCGACGAAGGCGACGGTGCCGCCGGCCTTCTGGGCGTTGGCGGCCAGGTGCAGGGTCAGGGTGGTCTTGCCGGAGGACTCGGGGCCGTAGATCTCGATCACTCGGCCGCGCGGGATACCGCCCACGCCCAGCGCCACGTCGAGGGCGGTGGACCCGGTGGAGATCACCTCGACCGGCTCGTTCGCCTTCTCGCCGAGGCGCATCACCGAGCCTTTGCCGAACTGCCGTTCGATCTGGGCGAGTGCGGCCTCCAGGGCCTTCTCGCGGTCCGTTCCTGCCATGGCTTCCACCCTCGGGTTCTGTGCGTTGCGCTTCATCGTCATCGACGCTAGCGCGTCCCACCGACAATCGGGCCCGGACGGGCTCGGCCTGTGGAAAACTCTGCGCCGAAGCGTACAAAGAACACACGTTCGAATCCAGTCGACGCCCCCGACCCACCGCCCGACGCACCGCGGCACTCCGTTCCCGGCCCGCCGTCCGGCCCTGCGGCACCCGACCCGACCCGCCGCCCGACGCACCGCGGCCCCGCACCCCGGACCGTGGGGGCGGGGCCGCGAGTGGGGCCGTCCTGCGGCTGCTAGCCCAGCAGCTTCGTGCCGGCGTCGGGCAGCTTGGCGCCGTTCTTGTCCCAGAACTGCCAGGACACGGCCTTCTTGCCGGGCTGCTCGGCCACCACCAGCCGGTGGTACGGCGAGTCCCCCACCGAGACCAGCGGCGGCTCGACGACGGAGCCGTCCGACCAGGTCACCAGCACCTTGCCGACGTCCGGGCCGAGCGACATCACGGCGAGCCTGATCGGCAGCGGGCCCGGCGTGCCGGACTTGTCCGACGGCCCGAGGACGCCGCCGCCGAAGGTGTCCGCCATCCCCGGCTCCACGTGCCCGGGCGCCGGGTAGCTGCCCTGGGTGTCGTACTTCTGCCGCACCCCGTCGAGCGTGACGTACTCGTTGACGACGTCCTCGTTCGCCTGCCAGTACTGCTGGACGAACGCCTCCGTCGGCTTCTCGATCGACGGGTCGACGGCGTGGCGCTCCTGCCAGACGGCCACCGCCTGCTCGTAGGCCCGCTCCTTGGGGGCGACCGGCCAGAGCGCCTCCCAGAGCTTCCACTCCTTGCCGTCGACGGTGCCGTGGCCGATCTCCACCCGGACCGGGGTGAACGGGTCCCGCGCGGCGGCCGGGGCGTCGCCCGGCGTGAGCGCGGGGGCCCCGCCGGTTCCGCCGCCGGTCCCGCCGCCGGGCGGGACGAGCGCCTGCACGGTCCGGTCGTTCCCGGCGAAGCCGTGCAGGCCCGCGGCCGTGCCGCTGCCCAGCGCCACCACGGAGGCCAGCGTGAGCGCGCCGACCACCGTGCGCCGGCGGCGCCGGATGCGCCGGCCGCCGGCGATGATGCCCTCGACCGGCACGGAGCCGATCTTCACGTCCGCCGCCGCCGCGGCGAGCCCCAGCTCGACCGACAGGTCCCCACCGGCACCCGGGATTCCGTTGCCACCCGCAGTCACACCGCACCTCCGATACGCGTCATCTCGGTCAGTTCCCGCAGCCCTGCGGTCTCCCGCAGCTTCGCTATCCCCTTGGCCGCGTGGCTGCGCACGGCCCCCGTCGAGCAGCCCATCGCGGCGGCCGCCTGGCTGTCGCTCAGGTCCTCCCAGTGCCGCAGCACCACGGCCTCGCGCTGCCGGGGCGGCAGGGCCGCGAGTGCGGCGATCAGCATCCGGCGCTGGTCCGAGCGGGCGTACCCGTCGTCGGCGCCGGCCGTGTCCGGCACGGCCTCCACCAGGACCTCGGGCGCCCGGCGCCGCCAGCGGCGGGCGTGCTGGTTGACCATGATCCGGCGCACGTAGCTGTGCGGGTCGTCCGCCCGGCGCACCTTCGACCAGGCCGCGCAGGTCCGCTCCGCCGCCGACTGCGCCAGGTCCTCGGCCGCGTGCTGCTCGCCGGTCAGCAGGTACGCCGTCCGCAGCAGCCAGGGCCAGGCTCCGACGATGAAGGCCCGGAACTCGTCGTCCGGGCTTGTCTGTTTGTCGCCCATGAACACCTCCTCGCCCATCAAGAGCCCGGCGGCGGGGCAAACCGCTTACCCGTTCCGGAAAAGGGGTGCTCGGGACGCCCGGTTCGTGGACGGGGCGCGGGCGTCAGTCCCCGGACCGGTCCTCCGCCCGGTCGTCGGCCGCGCTGCCGGAGACCATCCGCCGCAGCCGCCGCACGGCGTGCCGTCGCCGTTCCCGGCGCTCCTCGCCGCGGTCGATCCGCGGGTCGTCCTCGACCTCGTAGCGGCGCACGTAGGTGCCGACGAAGCCCTGCAGGGTCGCGGCGGCGGGGATGGCGATCAGCGCGCCGACCGCGCCGAGCAGCGCGGCGCCCGCGATCACCGCGCCGAACGCGACGGCGGGGTGCACGTCGACGGTCTTGGCGGTGATCCGCGGGTGCAGCAGGTAGTTCTCGATCTGCTGGTAGACGGTCACGAAGACGAGCACCCACAGCGCGTCCACCGGCCGGTCGGAGAGGGCGACCAGGACGGGCAGGGCGCCCGCCAGGTAGGTGCCGATGGTGGGGACGAACTGCGACATGACGCCGACCCAGACGGCCAGCGCGGCGGCGTACGGCAGTCCGATGATCTGGAAGAAGGCCCAGTGCGCGAGGGTGGAGACGAACGCGAGCACGGCCCGCGAGTACAGGTAGCCGCCGGTCTTGGCGAGCGCGATCTCCCAGGCGCGCAGCACCTCGCCCTGCTTGGCGGGCGGCAGCATCGAGCAGACGGTGCGCCGCACCCGGGGGCCGTCGGCGGTGAAGTAGAAGGTGAACAGGCCGACGGTGAAGGCCTGGAAGAGTCCGCCGACGACGGTGCCGGTGACGCCCCAGACGTTGTCGGCGGCCTGCTGGGCGTACTTCTCGATGGTTCCGGAGTCCTGCAGCACCTGGTGCTGGAGCTGGTCGAGCGACAGCTCGGTGTGGAACGTGCGGTTGACCCAGTCGATCAGGTCGTGGAGCATCTGCGGCAGCTTCCCGGCGACCTGGGTGACCTGGTCGACGAGCAGGGTGCCGAGCGCGGTGAGGAAGCCGGCGACGGCCAGGCCGACGCCTATGAACACCAGGAAGGTGCCGAGCCCGCGGCGCACGCCGCGGGCGGCCATCCGGTCCACGGCGGGTTCCATGGCCAGCGACAGGAAGAACGCCACCAGCAGCATCACGAACAGGTTGATCAGCTGGTGGAAGGCCCAGTCGGCGAGCTGGAAGAGGCCGACGCAGACCAGTGCGAGGAGCATCGCCCGGGGCAGCCAGCGCGGCATCGCGCGGCTGTTCCAGTCGCCGCGGCGCGGCTGCGGGCCGGCGGGGTCGGCGGTGTCGCCGTCGTCGCGCCGGCCCGCAGGGGTGCTCGCGGGGAGGTGTTCGTCGGACAGTCGGTCGGGGGTCTCTGCACTGCTGGCCACCGGCCAAGTCTCACCCACCGTCCGGCGAATCGGGTCACCTCAGCCGATCCGACACTCCCTGGGTGACGCAGACCACGCGCCAGACGTCCTTGGCCTCCCAGCCGGCGTCGAGCGCCTGGCGGACGGTGCGGCCGCCGAGTTCGGACATCACGTGGTCCTGGGCGAACGACTCCGCGTAGGTCTCGCCGAAGTGCAGGTGCATGCGTCGCCAGAACTCGGTCAGCCTCATGCGCCCAGTATCCGGCACCGGCCGGTCAGCTCGGCAGCGCGAGGATGCCGGCGCCGTAGCGGTCGTGGTCCTGGCAGCCGATCGGGAGGCTCTGGGTGCAGTTGGCGTCGGCGGCCCGGGCGAGCGCGGCGGCGATCCGGTCGGGGCCCCAGTCGGGGTGCTGGGCGGCGACCACGGCGACGGCGCCGGTGACGTGCGCGGCGGACATCGAGGTGCCGGCCAGTGCCGCGTACCGGCCGCCGGGCCAGTCGGAGACGACGGCGCCCTCGGTGCCGCCGTCGGGGTCGCCGCCGGGTGCGGCGAGCGAGATCCGGCCGTGGCCGTAGTTGCTGTAGGAGGCGGGCAGGCCGTTGCGGTCGACGGCGGCGACGGCGACGACGCCGGGCAGTTCGCCGGGCAGCCGGACGCACTCGGTGCCGAGTTCGCGGTCCTGCGGGGGGCCGGTGGTGCGGTCGTTGGGGCTGCGGTGGTCGGGGCGGTCGGCGGCGAGGTCCTGGGCGTCGTTGCCGGCCGAGGCGACCACCACGGCGCCCTTGCGCTGGGCGTAGGCGACGGCCCGGCCGACGGCGGCGATCAGGGCGGCCTGGTCGGCGTCCTCGGGGCAGTTGTACTTCCACGGGTCGGCGAAGTAGCTGTCGTTGATGGCGCGGGCGCCGTGGTCGGCGGCCCAGAGCATGCCGCAGACGATGTTCTCGGCGTAGTACTGGCCGAGCGGGCCGAGCAGCCGGACGGCGGCGATCCGCACGCCGGGGGCGACGCCGGTAACGCCGTGGCCGTCGCGGGCGGCGCCGACGATCCCGGCGACGTGGGTGCCGTGGCCGCTCTCGTTCATGGCCGGGTCGGGCCGCCAGGCGCCGCTGCGGGCGTCGGGGCGGCCGTCGGCGCAGGACGCGGAGGCGGCCGGGTCGACGGCGGCTCGCAGGTCGGGGTGGGTGTCGTCGACGCCGGAGTCGAGCACGGCGACGGTGACCTTGGCGAGCTGCTGGGCGGCGGGCACCGCGCCGGTGCGGTCGGCGGAGCTGTCCGCGGGGCGGTCGAGCGGCGGGCGCAGCAGGGCGGCGCGTCCGGCGGGGCGTTCGACGGCGCCGATCATGGCGAGGTTCCAGTCGCTGCGCTCGCCGGGGTCGGGGACGGTGGCGGTGGAGTCGTCCGGGCCGTCGAGGGCGTCGGCGGCGGGGGCGCCGGTTCCGAAGGCGGCGCCGGCCAGCGGGCGGGGCGGGGACGGCACGGGGACGGTCCGGGTGGCGCCGACGGCCGCTATCCCGGGCCGGCCGCGGAGCTTCTCGGCGAACCGGCCGCCGGCGTAGGCGAGCACGGCGCCGATCTGCGGGTAGCCCTGGACGACCTGGCCGCCGGCCGACCGGACCTGGTCGGCGGCGTGGTCGGCGCCCTGGGCGTCGGTGCGCTCGTCGAGCACCAGGTAGCTGAGGTAGGTGTCGTCGGCGCCGGTGACGTAGGGGACGGCGCCGCCGAGCAGCAGTCCGCTGAGCAGGGTCGCGCCGAGCATGCGGACGCTGCGGCGCCGGGGGGCGCTGTCGGGGGCCTGGCTCACCTGCTCCATCGCACGCTCTCCGCTCCTGGCCGGTTCGGACGCCGGGGGCCGCCGTCCGGTTCCTCACGATATGAGCGATTTGTACGATTTGCTGTTCGGGTTGCGGCAGACGGTGACCGTCCCGTGACCTGTCAGCACGTCGGGGCACCATGGGTGCATGGCCACCTCCGCCCCAGACGCATCCGGCACCCCGAACCCGCTGGACGGCTTCGCCCCGGCCACCCGGGCCTGGTTCACCGGCGCGTTCGCCGCCCCTACCGAGGCCCAGTCCCGGGCCTGGACGGCGATCGGGCTGGAGACCGACGTCCTGGTGGTCGCCCCGACCGGCTCCGGCAAGACCCTGGCCGCCTTCCTGTCCGCCCTGGACCGGCTC
This sequence comes from Kitasatospora sp. NPDC059646, assembly GCF_042734615.1. NCBI lineage: Bacteria > Bacillati > Actinomycetota > Actinomycetes > Kitasatosporales > Streptomycetaceae > Kitasatospora > Kitasatospora sp. NPDC059646. Next base: position 25,730 of record NZ_JBHWDS010000019.1, on the reverse strand, counting down.
AGCTCCACCCCGCCCCCGGCCGACCCCAAGCGCCGCTGCCGGGTGCTCTACATCTCCCCGCTGAAGGCCCTCGCGGTGGACGTCGAACGCAACCTGCGCGCCCCGCTGGCGGGCCTGCGGCAGGCCAGCGTCCGGCTCGGCCTGCCCGAGCCCGAGGTGCAGGTCGCCATCCGCTCCGGCGACACGCCCGCCGCCGACCGCCGCCGCTTCGCCACCCACCCGCCGGACATCCTGATCACCACCCCCGAGTCGCTGTTCCTGCTGCTCACCTCCGCCTCCCGGGAGGCCCTGCGCGGCATCGACACGGTGATCCTGGACGAGGTGCACGCGGTGGCCGGCACCAAGCGCGGCGCCCACCTGGCGCTCAGCCTGGAGCGGCTGGACGAACTGCTGGACCGCCCCGCCCGCCGGATCGGCCTGTCCGCGACCGTCCGCCCGGTCGAGGAGATCGCCCGCTACCTCAGCCCGCAGCGCGGCGCGGCGATCGTCCAGCCCGGCAGCGACAAGCGCTTCGACCTGTCCGTGGTGGTGCCGGTCCCCGACCTCGCCGACCTGCCCGCCGCGCCCGCCGACCAGAACGACCCGCGACAGCAGGGCTCGATCTGGCCGCACGTCGAGGAGCGGATCGTCGACCTGGTGCAGGCGCACCGCTCGACCATCGTGTTCGCCAACTCCCGCCGCCTCGCCGAGCGGCTGTGCAACCGGCTGAACGAGATCGCCTACGAGCGGGCCACCGGCGCCCCGCTGCCCGAGGTGCACTCCCCCGCCGAACTGATGGGCGGCTCCGGCGCCGCCGCCGGAGCGCCGCCGCTGCTCGCCCGGGCGCACCACGGCTCCGTCTCCAAGGAGCAGCGCGCCCTGGTCGAGGAGGAGCTGAAGGCCGGCCGGCTGCCCGCCGTGGTCGCCACCTCCAGCCTGGAACTCGGCATCGACATGGGCGCCGTCGACTTGGTCGTGCAGGTCGAGTCGCCGCCGTCGGTGGCCTCCGGCCTGCAGCGCGTCGGCCGCGCCGGGCACCAGGTCGGCGCGGTCTCCACCGGCGTGGTCTTCCCCAAGTACCGGGGCGACCTGGTGCAGTCCGCCGTGGTCACCGAGCGGATGCGCTCCGGCGGCATCGAGGCCCTGCGGGTGCCCCGCAATCCGCTGGACGTGCTCGCCCAGCAACTGGTCGCGATGACCGCGCTGGACACCTGGGACGTGGACGAGCTGCTCGCCGTCTGCCGCCGCGCCGCCCCGTTCGCCACCCTCCCGCAGTCCGCGTTCGACGGCGTGCTCGACATGCTGGCCGGCCGCTACCCGTCCGACGCCTTCGCCGAGCTGCGCCCCCGCCTGGTCTGGGACCGCGTCGCCGGCACCGTCACCGGCCGCCCCGGCGCCCAGCGCCTGGCCGTCACCTCCGGCGGCACCATCCCCGACCGCGGCCTGTTCGGCGTCTTCATCGCCGGCGCCGACCCGAAGAAGGGCGGCGGCCGAGTGGGAGAGCTCGACGAGGAGATGGTCTACGAGTCGCGGGTCGGCGACGTGTTCACCCTCGGCACCACCTCCTGGCGGATCGAGGACATCACCCACGACAAGGTGCTGGTGACCCCCGCCCCCGGCATCCCCGGCCGACTGCCGTTCTGGAAGGGCGACTCGCTCGGCCGCCCGCTCGAACTCGGCCGCGCCGTCGGCGCGTTCGTCCGCGAGGTCGGCGCGATGGAGCCCGCCGCGGCCACCGCCCGGCTGCGCGCCGCGGGCCTGGACGACTGGGCGGCGGCGAACCTGCTCGGCTACCTCGCCGAACAGCGCGAGGCCTGCGGCCACCTGCCCGACGACCGCACCATCGTGGTCGAGCGCTTCCGCGACGAACTCGGCGACTGGCGGATCGTCGTCCACTCCCCCTTCGGCGCCCAGGTGCACGCCCCGTGGGCGCTGGCCATCGGCGCCCGGCTGCGGGAGAAGCACGGCCTGGACCCGCAGGTGATGCACGCCGACGACGGCATCGTGCTGCGCCTGCCCGACGCCGACCTGCTGGCCGACTTCCCGTCCGGCATCACCGCGCCGCCCGCCGAGGAGGCCCCGGTCGGCGCGGACGCCGCCGTCTTCGACTCCGGCGAGATCGAGCAGCTGGTCACCGACCAGGTCGGCGGCTCCGCCCTGTTCGCCGCCCGGTTCCGCGAGTGCGCCGGCCGCGCCCTGCTGCTGCCCCGCCGCAACCCCGGCAAGCGCACCCCGCTCTGGCAGCAGCGCCAGCGCGCCTCCCAACTCCTCGAAGTGGCGGCCGAGTACGGCTCCTTCCCGATCGTCCTGGAAGCCGTCCGCGAGTGCCTGCAGGACGTCTTCGACGTCCCCGGCCTGGTCGAGCTGATGGGCGACCTGGAGTCCCGCGCCGTCCGCCTGGTCGAGGTCACCACCCCCGAGCCGTCCCCGTTCGCCCGCTCCCTGCTGTTCGGCTACGTCGCCCAGTTCCTGTACGAGGGCGACTCCCCGATCGCCGAGCGCCGCGCCGCCGCCCTGTCGCTGGACTCCCGGCTGCTGTCCGAACTGCTCGGCCAGGCCGAGCTGCGCGAGCTCCTCGACCCGAAGGTGCTCGCCGACCTGGAGGACGAACTCCAGCGCCGCACCCCCGAGCGCCGGATCAAGGACGCCGAGGGCGTCGCCGACGCGCTGCGCCTGCTCGGCCCGCTCAGCGAGGCCGAGCTGACCGGGCGCGGCGCCGAACCGCTGTGGGCGCTGGAACTCGAATCCGCCCGCCGGGTCATCCAGGTCCGGATCGGCGGCGAACTGCGCTGGTCCGCCGTCGAGGACGCCGGCCGCCTGCGCGACGCCCTCGGCACCCCGCTGCCGGTCGGCGTCCCCGAGGCCTTCACCGAGCCCGTCAAGGACCCGCTGGGCGACCTGCTGGCCCGCTACGCCCGCACCCACGGCCCGTTCACCGCCCACGACGCCGCCGAGCGCTTCGGCCTCGGCACCGCCGTCGTCACCGGCGCCCTGCACCGCCTCACCGCCGCGGGCCGCCTGGTCCAGGGCGAGTTCCGGCCCGACAGCCAGGCCACCGTCCCCGAGTGGTGCGACGCCGAGGTCCTGCGCCGCCTGCGCCGCCGCTCGCTGGCCGCGCTGCGGCACGAGGTCGAGGCCGTCCCCCCGAAGGCGCTGGCCGCGTTCCTCCCCCAGTGGCAGCACCTGGCCGGCCACCGCCTGCGCGGCGCCGACGGGCTCTACCGGGTCGTCGAACAGCTCCAGGGCACCGCCCTCCCCGCCTCCGCCCTGGAGAAGCTGGTGCTGCCCGCCCGGCTGACCGACTACTCCCCGAACCTGCTGGACGAGCTGATGGCCGCCGGCGAGATCGGCTGGTCCGGCGCGGGTTCACTGCCCGGCAAGGACGGCTGGATCAGCCTCCACCTGCCGGAGAACGCCCACCTGCTGCGCCCCGAACCGCTGCCGCTCACCCCCGGCCCGGTCCACACCGCCCTGCTGGAGGCGCTCACCGGCGGCTACGGCGCATTCTTCCGCCAGCTCGCCGAACGCGTCCCCGACACCCCGGACGGCGAGATCGTCGAGGCCCTGTGGGACTTGGTCTGGGCCGGGTACGTCACCAACGACACCCTGGCCCCGCTGCGCGGCCTGCTCGGCTCCGGCCGCACCGCGGGCTCGACCGCGCACCGCGCGGCCCGCTCGACCCCGCGCGGCCGCTACGGCGGCGCGGCCCGCGGCCTGGCCCGTCCGACCTCCCGCTCCGGCCCGCCGACCGCGGCCGGCCGCTGGTCGCTGCTGCCGTCCTTCGGCGGCGACCCGACCGTCCGGGCCGCCGCGCAGGCACAGGCGCTGCTGGACCGGCACGGCATCCTGACCCGCGGCACCGTCGCCGCCGAGCGGATCCCCGGCGGCTTCGCGGGCGTCTACCGGGTGCTCGCCGCATTCGAGGAACGCGGCAAGGCCCGCCGCGGCTACTTCGTGGAGGGCCTCGGCGGCGCGCAGTTCGCCATGGAGGGCGCCGCCGACCGCCTGCGCTCCGTCAACTCCCGCCTGGAGCGGGCCAACGGCGACTGGTCGGCGGGCAGCCCCGGGGAGGCCCCGCAGGCCGTGGTGCTGGCCGCCGCCGACCCGGCGAACGCCTACGGCGCGGCGCTGTCCTGGCCGGAACCGCCCGAGGACACCACCGCCGCCCACCGCCCCGCCCGCAAGGCCGGCTCCCTGGTCGCGCTGGTCGACGGCGAACTGGTCCTCTACCTGGAGCGCGGCGGGAAGTCCCTGCTCGCCTGGTCCACCGACGGCTCCGTCCTGACCGCGGCCCTCGCCGCCCTGGCCCAACCCCTCACCATCGAACGCGTCAACGGCCACCCGGCCCTCACCAGCCCCCTGGGCCCCCACCTGGAAACGGCCGGATTCCACCCCACCCCGAAGGGCTACCGGAAGCGGTAGTCCGACGGGTGGCGGCCCACCGTCCGCGGGCAACTCACCGCCCCGGGGCGCGGCCTTCCCGACGGGTGCCGTCCGCATCGCCCGGTTCCTCGCGGCCCTGGTCGCGCACCCGTGCGTGGACCGGGATCAGCCCGATCCCCCACCAACCGGCCGCGAGCATGCCGAGGGCGGCACCGCCGTCTCTCGCGGTGCCGCCCGTAAGCAGCAGTATCAGACCCAGGCCGGCCAGTGCCGTCGCACCCAGCAGCAGCGCACTCCGCATCGCGACCCTCCTTCACCCGGCGCCCCGCGGGAGCGGAGCGGACGAGGTCCGGTCAGGCCGCCACCACGTCCATCGCCGCCTTCGACGAGATGGACCCGGACCGGTCGACACCGGGAGCCGGCAGCGGAACCGGTTCGAGCACCGGCCTCAGCAGATCACCCTCGGAGAGGGTGGCCATCGCCGCAAGTTCGGCGAGCGACAGTTCGTCGCTGACCTCGCGCATGACCTCGGACATCCGCACGTCCAGTGCGTCGCAGATGGCGGAGAGCAACTCGGAGGACGCCTCCTTCTGACCCCGCTCGACCTCGGAGAGGTACCCGAGCGAAACCCTGGCGGCTGCCGACACCTCGCGGAGTGTGCGGCCCTGGCGCTGGCGCTGCCGACGCAGCACATCGCCCAGCAGGCGACGGAGCAGAATCATCGGTGCCTCCCTCCTCGGACTGCGGATCGAGATGTCACGACCCCACCGTACCGCCTTGCCCGCGTCCCGTGCGGGGACCGGGGTCGTGTTCACTCTGGGCTGCAAGGCGCCCCCTCCCCTGTTCTTCCCCTTCCGTGCCGTCGAACCCCCCGTGACGGGTAGATGTCCGGCTCCGGACGTCCGGTCGACATCCGGTGGACGCACGGGCGGCCCGGCCGGGTTCCGCCCGGCCTGAGCATCCGGTCTAACACGTTCCTCCATCGGCTGCGGCGGGTTCGCGGGTTTCCACCCGGCCCGCCGGGTTCTCGGTACGGCTCAGCTGTCGGCCCCGGCGTCGGTCAGCCGGCGCAGCAGCAGGTCGAGCGCGGCCTCCACCGACCGTTGCCGGATGGTGTCACGCCCCCCGGACAACCGGAGCGGGAGTGCTTCTGTTCCCCGTTCCCCGGCGAGGCCGACGTACACGGTACCGACGGGCTGCCCGTCCTGCGGATCCGGCCCGGCGACGCCGGTGGTGGCCAGCGCCCAGTCGGCGCCGAGCAGCCGTCGCACCCCCTCGGCCATCTGCCGGGCCACCACCGGGTGGACCGGCCCGTACACGTCCAGCAGACCCTCGTCGACCCCGAGCACGGACGCCTTCAGGTCGGTGGCGTACGCGGTGACCGAGCCCCGGAACGCCTTGGAGGCGCCGGGGACGTCGACCAGGGCGGCGGCCAGCAGGCCGCCGGTGAGCGACTCGGCGACGGCCAGGGTGGCGCCGTCGGCCCGGAGCGCCGCCAGCAGGCGGGCGGCGGTCTCACTCACCGCGGCGCTCCCGGGCGATGCCCTCGCGGCGCAGCCGGACCGCCTGGATCAGGTAGTCGAGGCCGGTGCCGACGGTCAGCACCACGGCGACGGCCATCATCACGGCCCGGGCGGTGGCCAGCGGACCGGTGAGCACCAGGACGTACATGCCGACCGCGATGCCCTGGGTGAGGGTCTTCAGCTTGCCGCCCCGGCTGGCCGGGATGACCGCGTAGCGGATCACCCAGAACCGCATCAGCGTGATGCCGAGCTCGCGGGCCAGGATCACCACGGTGACCCACCAGGGCAGGTCGCCGAGGATCGACAGGCCGATCAGGCCGGCGCCCATGATCGCCTTGTCGGCGATCGGGTCGGCGATCCGGCCGAAGTCGGTGATCAGGCCCTTGCTGCGGGCCAGCGCCCCGTCGAACACGTCGGTGATCATGGCGACGGCGAACGCCGCCCAGGCGAACGCCCGCCACTTCGGGTCGTGCCCGCCGTCGGCGAACAGCAGCGCGGCGAAGACCGGCACCAGCAGCAGCCGGAACATCGTCAGCACGTTGGCGATGTTCCACAGGCCGGGCTGCGGCGGGACGGCGGCCGGGGCCGGCCGGGTCTCGGCCGGGGCCCCCGGCCCCTTGGTCATACGTCGGCTCCGAGCAGCGTGATCGCCTCGGCGACCAGGTCGACGCCTTCGGTGCCGACCACGGTGGCGCGGTAGAACCGGCCGATCTCGGCGTCGTCGGCGCCGAGCAGGGTGGTCAGGCCGTCCGTCTCGGGCGCCTGGTGGGCGGCGCGGCCCTCGACCACGCCGTCCTCGACCGACTCGACCAGCACCGTGACCTCGCTGCCGACGCGCTGTTCGGCGCGCTGCGCGGTGAGCTCCTCGGCGAGCTTGGAGAGCCGGGCGACGCGGTCGTCGACGATGTCCTGGTCGAGCTTGCCGTCGTACCCGGCGGCCTCGGTGCCGTCCTCGTCGGAGTAGCCGAAGACGCCGATGGCGTCCAGGCCGGCGTGCGTGACGAACCGTTCCAGCTCCGCGAAGTCCTCCTCGGTCTCGCCGGGGAAGCCGACGATGAAGTTGGAGCGGGCGCCGGCCTCGGGGGCCTTGGCGCGGATCGACTCCAGCAGGCCGAGGAACTGCTCGGTGGAGCCGAAGCGGCGCATCCGGCGCAGCACGGCGGGCGCGGAGTGCTGGAAGGACAGGTCGAAGTACGGCACGACCTTGTCCGTGCCGGTCATCACGTCGATCAGGCCGGGGCGCATCTCGGCGGGCTGCAGGTAGCTGACCCGGACCCGCTCGATGCCCTCGACGGCGGCGATCTCGCCGAGCAGGGTCTCCAGCAGCCGGATGTCGCCGAGGTCCTTGCCGTACGAGGTGTTGTTCTCGGAGACGAGCACCACCTCGCGGACGCCCTGGCCGGCCAGCCAGACGGCCTCGTTCAGCACGTCGCTGGGACGGCGGGAGATGAACGAGCCGCGGAACGCGGGGATGGCGCAGAACGAGCAGCGGCGGTCGCAGCCGGAGGCCAGCTTGATCGAGGCGACGGGGGAGTCGTCGAGCCGCTTGCGCAGGGTGCGCGGACCGGATGCGGGGGCGACGCCCTCGGGGAGGTCCTCGGGGGCGCCGTGGCCGGGCAGGGCGACCTCGGCGGCGGCGGCCTGCCGTTCGACGGGGGTGAGCGGGAGCAGCTTGCGGCGGTCTCGGGGCGTGTGGGCCTCGACGTGGCCGCCGGAGAGGATGGTGTTCAGGCGGCTGGAGATGTCGGCGTAGTCGTCGAAGCCGAGGACGCCGTCGGCCTCGGGGAGGGCGTCGGCGAGTTCCTTGCCGTAGCGCTCGGCCATGCAGCCGACCGCGACCACGGCCTGGGTGCGGCCGTGGCCCTTGAGGTCGTTGGCCTCCAGCAGGGCGTCGACGGAGTCCTTCTTGGCGGCCTCGACGAACCCGCAGGTGTTGACGACGGCGACATCGGCTTCGCTGGCGTCGTCGACCAGCCGCCAGCCGTCGGCCTCCAGTCGCCCGGCGAGTTCCTCGGAGTCGACCTCGTTGCGGGCGCATCCGAGCGTGACCAGGGCGACAGTGCGGGGTTCAGGCATGACGCCAAGATTAACGCGCGCCCCCCGGTGGAGTTCCCCCCGGAGGGCACGCGCGTGGTTCGAGGGGCCGGATCAGCCCGCCTGCGGGTCGCCCGGGGTGTAGGTGAGGTGCACGACCTGGCCGTCCTGACCGGCCGGACCGAGGTCCTTGCCGTTGACGAACAGGTGCACGGCCCCGGCGTTGCCGATCACCAGGGTGATCTTCTTCGGGTCGGTGAAGGTCTGGTCCTGGCCGGCTTCCAGGTTGTTGGAGAACAGCGACTTGCCGCTGCTGTCCTTCGCGGTCACCCAGCTCTTCTCGGCGCCGGCCACCAGCTTGACGGTGACCTTGTCGGCGGGGGCGGCGGCGATCGCGCCGGCGCTCGCCTCGGGGGCCGGCGGCTGCGCGGAGGGCGCCACGGTCGCCGGGGCGGAGACGCCGGAGGGCAGCGGGGCGCTGGCCGCGCCGGGGCCGTCGGCGGAGGACGAGGAGCCGACCAGGTTGTAGCCGATCAGCACGACCACCGCGACGATCGCGGCGACCATCGGCGCGGTCCAGTTCGGGCGGCGGTGGTCCTTGACCTTGATCGGCGCGGTGTCGAGCAGCCGGCTGGCGGGCGGGGCGGCGCCGCCGTGCTCGGCGTCGTAGCGGGCGACCAGCGCCTCGCCGTCGAGGCCGACCTCGCGGGCCAGCAGCCGCAGGTGGCCGCGGGCGTAGAAGGCGCCGCCGCAGCGCTCGAAGTCGTCGGCCTCGATGGCGTGCACGATCGGGACCCGGATCCGGGTGCGGGTGCTGACCTGGTCGACCGTCAGACCGGCGTCGAGCCGGGCCCTGGCGAGCAGCCGCCCGATGCTCGGCCCGTCGGTGGCGCGGCTGTGCTCCGCGAGACGCTCCATGTCGAAGGAGGCGGACGCGGAGGAGCCGGGGGCGGAGCGGCGGGGGGACTTGCCGATGGTCACTGGGCACGCCTTTCGAGCGGAGGCCATCTGCTGAGGAACCAGTCTAGGGGTGGTGCCGTAACGTTTCTCAACCGGAGGGGGCCCGAACGTGCCACAGTCTCGCTACAGAAGTTGACGGGCGGTCACCCCGCTGTCCGGCCGGGGGACCGCCCGCCGCTCACCCCCGCAGGGTGATCAGCACGCCGTCCAGCTCGTCGGGCTTGACCAGCACGTCGCGGGCCTTGGAGCCCTCGCTGGGGCCAACGATGCCGCGCGACTCCATCAGGTCCATCAGCCGGCCGGCCTTGGCGAAGCCGACCCGCAGCTTGCGCTGGAGCATCGAGGTGGAGCCGAACTGGGTGGTGACGACCAGTTCGACGGCCTGGACCAGCAGGTCGAGGTCGTCGCCGATCTCCTCGTCGATCTCCTTCTTCGGGCCGGTTCCGACCACCACGTCGTCGCGGTAGCGGGCCGTCAGCTGGTCCTTGCAGTGCTGGACGATCTTGGCGATCTCGGCCTCGGTGACGAACGCGCCCTGCATGCGGACCGGCTTGGAGGCGCCCATCGGCAGGAACAGCGCGTCGCCCTTGCCGATCAGCTTCTCCGCGCCGGGCTGGTCGAGGATGACCCGGGAGTCGGCCATCGCCGAGGTGGCGAACGCCAGCCGGGACGGCACGTTGGCCTTGATCAGACCGGTGACCACGTCCACCGAGGGGCGCTGGGTGGCCAGCACCAGGTGGATGCCGGCGGCGCGGGCGAGCTGGGTGATCCGGACCACCGAGTCCTCGACGTCGCGCGGCGCGACCATCATCAGGTCGGCCAGCTCGTCGACGATCACCAGCAGGTACGGATAGGGCGTCAGCTCCCGTTCGCTGCCGAGAGGAGGCTGGACCGTGCCGGCCCGCACCGCGGCGTTGAAGTCGTCGACGTGCCGGAAGCCGTAGGCCGCCAGGTCGTCGTAGCGCATGTCCATCTCGCGGACCACCCACTGGAGGGCCTCGGCGGCCTTCTTCGGGTTGGTGATGATCGGCGTGATCAGGTGCGGGATGCCCTCGTAGGCGGTCAGCTCGACCCGCTTGGGGTCGACCAGCACCATCCGGACCTCGTCGGGGGTGGCGCGCACCAGCACCGAGGTGATCAGGCAGTTGATGCAGGACGACTTTCCCGCGCCGGTGGCGCCGGCCACCAGCACGTGCGGCATCTTCGCCAGGTTGGCCATCACGGTGTGGCCCTCGACGTCCTTGCCCATGCCGACCACCATGGGGTGGCCGTCCTCGGCGGCGGTGCGCGAGCGCAGCAGGTCGCCGAGGGTGACCATCTCCCGGTCCCGGTTGGGGATCTCCACGCCGACAGCGGACTTGCCGGGGATCGGCGAGATGATCCGGACGTCGGGGGTGGCCACCGCGTAGGCGATGTTCTTCGCCAGCGCGGTGATCCGCTCGACCTTCACGGCGGGGCCGAGCTCCACCTCGTAGCGGGTGACCGTCGGGCCGCGGGTGAAGCCGGTGACCTTGGCGTCGACCTTGAACTCGGCGAACACGCCGGAGAGCTGGGCGACCACGTCGTCGTTGATCTGCGAGCGGGCCTTGGCGGGGGCGCCGCGCTCCAGCAGGTCCAGGGACGGCAGCGAGTAGGTGATGTCGCCGGACAGCTGGAGCTGTTCCATCCGGGCGGGGGCCGCGCCGTGGCCCTCGGGGGCGGCGTCGGCGGCCCGGGCGGCGGGCACCTCGGGCGCCCACGGCTCCTCGGGGGGCGCGGTGTTGTCCTTGACCTGGCCGACCATGCTGGCCACCGCGGGCGAGCCGGGCACCCCGTACAGCAGGGCCCCGTCCACCATCTCGGCGGCGACGCCGGCAGCCAGGTCCCGGGTCTCGTACGGGTCCTTGTCGAACGAGACCGGCGCGGCGGCCGCGTCCTCCTCGTCCGGCTTGCGGCGGCGGCGCCGACGGCGGGCGGACAGCTCGTCGCCCTCGATGGTGATCGGCAGCGCGTCCGGGTCGGCGTCCTCCGGCGGGGCGGTGGAGTACTCGCGGTCCTCCGCGCCGGGCTCGCCGTCCTCGAACTCGCCGGGCAGCGGTTCGACCACGCCGAGCCGCACGCCCAGCAGGCGCAGCCGCTGCGGGATCCGGTTGACCGGGGTGGCGGTGACCACCAGCAGGCCGAAGAAGGCGAGCAGCAGGAGCAGCGGAACGGCCAGCGGCGGGCCGGCGGCGGCCATCATCGGGGTGGACGCGGCCCAGCCGATCAGGCCGCCGGCCTGCCGGATCCGGGTGGCGCCGGTGCCCATCGCGGGCGCCCCGCAGCCGATGTGGACCAGGCCGAGCACGCCGACCACCAGCGTGGTCAGGCCGATCACTATCCGGCCGTTGGCCTCCGGCACCTCGGGGTGGCGCATCAGCCGGACGGCGACGGCGCCCAGCAGCAGCGGCACCAGCACGTCGAGCCGGCCGAAGAGCCCGGAGACCACGTTGGTGGCGGCCTCGCCGAGCCAGCCCTGCGGGCTGAACCAGGTGCCGGCCGCGGTGACCAGGGTGAGCGCCAGCAGCAGCAGCGCCACGCCGTCCTTGCGGTGCTCGGGGTGCAGGTTGCGGGCGCCGCGCCCGTAGCTGCGGAACACCGCGCCGACGGAGTGCGCGATGCCCAGCCAGACCGCGCGGACGGCGCGGAAGAGTATCGGCCGGGGCGGCGGCGGGGCGGGCGCGGCGGCCGCCTTCTTGGCCGGGGCCTTCTTCGCCGGGGCCTTCTTGGCGGCGGGTTTGGCCGCCGGTTTGGCGGTGGCGGCCTTCTTGGCGGGTGTCTTCCTGGCCGGCCCGGGCTTGCTGGTGCGTGCGGCGGCGCTTCCGGGCGATCGTGTGGCCATGGGAGGCAGCCTACCGGCGCGACCCGGCCCCGGACATGCGCGGGCGCACTTCGGCGGGTTGCGCCGCCGACGCGCCGTCAGCGGCCCGTGCACCACCCGGACGGGCGGCGCTGACGGCCGGTCAGCTCGCGCCGGGGCGCAGCGCGTCCAGGGCCCGGCGCAGGCCGGCGAGTTTGCGCTCCAGGTGCGCGGCGGTCGCTGCGGCGCCGGCGCTGTCGGCGGTGGCGTCGAGCTGCTTGGTGAGCGCCTCGGCCTGTTCCTCGACGGCGGCCAGCCGGGCCGACAGCTCGCCGAGCAGCGCGCCGCCGATGGCGGCCGGCTCCTCGCCCGCCTCCAGTTGCAGGCGCAGCAGCGCGGCCTGCTCCTTGAGCTGGGTGTTCTTCATGTAGAGGTCGACGAAGACGGAGACCTTGGCGCGCAGCACCCACGGGTCGAAGGGCTTCGAGATGTAGTCGACCGCGCCCGCCGCGTAGCCGCGGAAGGTGTGGTGCGGACCGTGGTTGATCGCGGTCAGGAAGATGATCGGAATGTCCCTGGTCCGCTCGCGGCGCTTGATGTGCGCGGCGGTCTCGAAGCCGTCCATGCCGGGCATCTGGACGTCCAACAGGATGACCGCGAAATCGTCGGTGAGGAGCGCCTTGAGCGCTTCCTCGCCGGAGGAGGCGCGCACCAGCGTCTGGTCGAGCGCGGAGAGGATCGCCTCCAGGGCGAGCAGGTTCTCCGGACGGTCGTCGACCAGGAGGATCTTCGCCTTCTGCACCAGGACCCGCCCTCCTGCCGGTTGTTTCCCGAGGGCGGGCACCTTCGTGCCGCCCATCACTGCCCCGGTCATGCTAGCCGTACCCCCTTGCCTGCCACAGGCCCGGTGCCGGGCGTCACCGTCCGGTCACTGTTGGCAACGACGGGTGACCTTACCGGGTTCCCGGCCGGGGCCGCCAGCGCGGGCGGCCCCGGCCGGGCGGCGGTTACCTGACGGGCAGGTGCTGGCGCATCACCGCCAGCAGGTGGTCGGTCTCCACCGGCTTGGTGATGTGGTCGGTGGCCCCGGCCTGCAGGCTCTTCTCCCGGTCGCCCTTCATCGCCTTGGCGGTCAGCGCGATGATCGGCAGCCCGGAGAACCGGGGCATCCGGCGGATCTGCTCGGTGGTCGCGTAGCCGTCCAGCTCCGGCATCATGATGTCCATCAGCACCAGGGCCACGTCCTCGTGCTGTTCGAGCATCTCGATGCCCTCGCGGCCGTTCTCGGCGTACAGCACCGTCAGGCCGTACTGCTCCAGCACGCTGGTCAGCGCGAACACGTTGCGGATGTCGTCGTCGACGATCAGCACCCGCTCGCCGTCGAAGCGGGCCGCGGTGGCCGCGCCGGCGCGCTGCGGCTCGCCCTGGCGCGGGATGGTGTCCTCGGCGGGGCGGGGGGCGTCCTCGGAGCGGGCGGCGCGGCGGCGCTCGACGGTGGAGCGGCGGCGTTCCTCGACCAGGCCTCGGGCCTCCTGGGTCCACTGCTCGGCGGGCGTGCGGGAGGGCTCCAGGGCGCGCGGGGCGGCACCGCGCTCCAGCGCGACCGGCTCGGGGCCCTCGCTGCGCAGCGGCAGGTAGAGGGTGAACGTGGAGCCGGCGCCGAGTTCGCTCGCGACGTGGATCTCGCCGCCGAGCAGCCGGGCGATCTCCCGGCTGATGGACAGGCCGAGGCCGGTGCCGCCGTACTTGCGGCTGGTGCCGCCGTCGGCCTGCTTGAACGCCTCGAAGATCTCCCGCAGCTTGTTGCCGGGGATGCCGATGCCGGTGTCGGAGACCGAGAAGGCGATCAGCTGCTCGTCGGGGTCGGCGATGGTGCCGGTCTCCAGCAGTTGCTCGCGGACGTGCTGGGGGATCTCCGGGCCGGACACCGGGCGGATCATCAGCTCGACCGCGCCGGCGTCGGTGAACTTCACCGCGTTGGACAGCAGGTTGCGCAGCACCTGCTGGAGGCGCTGCTCGTCGGTGTGCAGGGTGACCGGCAGGTCCGGGGAGACCCGGACCGCGAAGTCCAGGTTCTTCTCGGCGGTGAGCGGCCGGAACGCGGCCTCCACGTAGTCGACCAGCTGGACCAGGGCGATCCGGGCCGGGCGGACGTCCATCTTGCCGGCCTCGACCTTGGACAGGTCGAGGATGTCGTTGATCAGCTGGAGCAGGTCGCTGCCCGCGCCGTGGATGGTCTCGGCGAACTCGACCTGCTTGGCGGACAGGTTGCCCTCGTTGTTGTCGGAGAGCAGCTTGGCCAGGATCAGCAGCGAGTTGAGCGGGGTGCGCAGCTCGTGCGACATGTTGGCGAGGAACTCGCTCTTGTAGCGCGAGGCCAGCGCGAGCTGCTCGGCGCGCTCCTCCAGGATCTGCCGCGCCTCCTCGATCTCGCTGTTCTTGATCTCGATGTCGCGGTTCTGCTGGGCGAGTTGCTCGGCCTTCTCCTGCAGCTCCTCGTTGGTGCGCTCCAACTCCTCCTGCCGGGCCTCCAGTTCGGCGGAGCGCATGGACAGCTCGGCGGTCAGGCGCTGGGACTCCAGCAGCAGGCCCTCGGTCTTGGTGTTGACCGAGATGGTGTTGACGGTGACGCCGATCTGGTCGGCGATCTGGATCAGGAAGTCCAGCGCGACGGTGGTGAAGCTGGAGAAGGTGGCGAGCTCGATCACCCCGAGCAGCCGGTCCTCGAACAGCACCGGCATCACCACGACGTGCGCCGGGGACGACTCGCCGAGGCCGGAGGAGATCTTCAGGTAGCCGGGCGGGGTCTCCTTCAGCACGATCGGCCGCTTCTCCACCGCGGCCTGCCCGATCAGGCCCTCGCCGAGCCGGAAGGTGGTCGGCATGGTGCGCCGGTGGTAGCCGTAGGAGCCGATCAGGCGCAGCACGATGTCGTTCTCGTCGTCGTCCTCGGTGACGAGTTCGGCGGTCCGGCCGGCGGGCTGCGCGAGGAAGAACGCGCCGTGCTGGGCGGAGACCACCGGGGTGAGCTCGCTCATGATCAGCGAGGCGACGGCGGACAGGTCGCGGCGGCCCTGCAGCAGGCCGGACATCCGGGCCAGGTTGGACTTCAGCCAGTCCTGTTCCTTGTTGGTCCGGGTGGTCTCGCGCAGGTTGGCGATCATCTGGTTGATGTTGTCCTTGAGCTCGTCGAGCTCGCCGGACGCGTCCACGTTGATCCGGGGCGACAGGTCGCCCCTGGTGACGGCGGTGGCGACCTGGGCGATCGCGCGCACCTGCCGGGTCAGGTTGTTGGCGAGTTCGTTCACCGACTCGGTGAGGTCCTGCCAGGTGCCGGCCACGCCGGGGACGCGGGCCTGGCCGCCGAGGCGGCCGTCGGTGCCGACCTCGCGGGCGACGCGGGTGACCTCGTCCGCGAACGCGGACAGCTGGTCGACCATGGTGTTGATGCTGGTCTTGAGCTCCAGGATCTCGCCGCGGGCGTCCACGTCGATCTTCTGCGAGAGGTCGCCGCGGGCGACGGCGGTGATGACGAGCGCGATGTTGCGGACCTGGCCGGTGAGGTTGTTGGCCATCAGGTTGACGTTCTCGGTCAGGTCCTTCCAGATGCCGGCCACGCCCGGCACTCCGGCCTGGCCGCCCAGGATGCCGTCGGTGCCCACCTCGCGGGCCACCCGGGTCACTTCGACGGCGAACGCCGAGAGCTGGTCGACCATGGTGTTCAGGGTGTCGGCGAGCGCCGCGACCTCGCCGGCCGCGTCGATGGCGATCTTCTTCGACAGGTCGCCGCGGGCCACCGCGGACGCCACCTCGGCGATGTTGCGCACCTGGGAGGTGAGGTTGGACGCCATCAGGTTGACGTTGTCGGTCAGGTCACGCCAGATGCCGGAGACGCCGGAGACCCGGGCCTGGCCGCCCAGGATGCCGTCGGTGCCGACCTCGCGGGCGACGCGGGTGACCTCGTCGGCGAACGCGGACAGCTGCTCGACCATGGTGTTGACGGTGGTGACCAGCTCGCGGATCTCGCCCTTGGCGTCGACGGTGATCTTCTTGGAGACGTCGCCGCGGGCCACCGCGGTGGTCACCTCGGCGATCGAACGCACCTGGCTGGTCAGGTTGTTGGCCATCAGGTTCACCGAGTTGGTGAGGTCCTTCCAGGTGCCGGACACCCCGGGCACGCTGGCCTGGCCGCCGAGGATGCCCTCGGTGCCGACGTCCCGGGCGACCCGGGTGACCTCGTCCGCGAACGCCGAGAGCTGGTCGACCATGGTGTTGATGGTGTTCTTGAGTTCCAGGATCTCGCCGCGCGCATCGACCTGGATCTTCTGCGACAGGTCGCCCTTGGCGACCGCGGTGGTCACCTGGGCGATGTTGCGGACCTGCGAAGTGAGGTTGTTCGCCATCGAGTTGACGTTCTCGGTCAGGTCCTTCCAGACGCCGGCCACGCCCGGCACCTGCGCCTGCCCGCCGAGGATGCCCTCGGTGCCGACCGCGCGCGCCACCCGGGTCACCTGCTCGGCGAAGCCGGACAGCTGGTCGACCATGGTGTTGATGGTGTTCTTGAGTTCGAGGATCTCGCCGCGGGCGTCGACCTCGATCTTGCGCGACAGGTCGCCCTTGGCGACGGCCGTGGTCACCTCGGCGATGTTGCGGACCTGCGCGGTCAGGTTGGCGGCCATGAAGTTCACCGAGTCGGTCAGGTCGCGCCACACGCCGGCCACCCCCGACACCTGCGCCTGGCCGCCGAGCCGGCCCTCGGTGCCCACGTCGCGGGCCACCGTCGTGACCTGCGCCGCAAAGGAGTTGAGCTGGTCCACCATGGTGTTGACGGTGTTCTTCAGCTCCAGCATCTCGCCGTCGACGTCGACGGTGACCTTGCGCGACAGGTCGCCGCGGGCGACCGCGGTGGTCACCTCGGCGATGTTGCGGACCTGCGCGGTCAGCCGGCCGGCCATGGTGTTGACCGAGTCGGCGAGGTCCTTCCAGGAGCCGGAGACGCTGCGCACCCGGGCCTGCCCGCCGAGCTTGCCCTCGGTGCCGACCTCGATCGCCACCCGGGTCACCTGCTCGGTGAACTCGCTGAGCTGGTCGACCAGTCCGTTGACGGTGCGGCCGACCTTCAGGAACTCGCCGCGCAGCGGGTAGCTGGCCCCGGTGGTGTGCACCGAGCGCAGCTCCATGGTCTGCGTCAGGTCGCCCTCGGCGATCGAGGACAGCACCCGGCCGACCTCGGCCATCGGCCGGGCCAGGTCGTCGATCAGCGCGTTGCAGTTGTCGACGGCCGCCATCCAGGCGCCCTCGCCGACCCCGGTCTCCAGCCGCTCGGACAGCCGGCCCTCGCGGCCCACCGCCCGCCGCACCCGGGCGAGTTCACCGGTGAGGTGCTGGTTGCGCTCGGCGACCTCGTTGAACACCGCGGCGATCTCGGCCAGCAGGCCGTCGCCGGGGAAGGTCAGCCGGCGGCGGAAGTTGCCGTCGCGCATCGCGGTCAGCGCGGCGAGCAGCTTGCGCAGCTCGGCGGGCTCCGCGCCGCGCCCCGGGCCCTGGCGCCGGCCGCCGGCCCGCGAGGGCGGAGCCGACCGCGCGCCGCGCGCAGCGGCCGTCGTGGTACCGGACACGTCCTTGGTCGCCGAACTCAACGGGGCCCTCCCAGGTCCTGACTGTCACTGCGGCAGAAGGGCCGGCGAACGGCCCGCCGCTGCCGCGCCGTCCCCTCGACCGTACTGCGGTGGTGACGGCACGCGGACCCCCCAGTGTGACAGCACTGGCACCCGGTGTCGGACCGCTTGCCGAGGGTTTTCGCGGGTGACCGGGGAACGACCAGGGAAAGTCGTGAAGGAAATCACCCCCAGGGGCCTGTTTCGGCTCCCGGCCCCCGCGGGGTACCAACCGGAAAGTAGGGTGGAGGGCCGCACCGGGCCGAGGCGACCCCCGCCCCGCCCCGCCGCAGGTCCCCACCCGCCGTACCAGCAGCAGAGGAGACGTGGCCGTGGTCACCGCGCGCGCAGCCGCCACCTTCGAACCGGTCGACCGGTCGGCCGCCGCGGCCCGCGGCTTCGTCCGGGACGCCCTGCTCGGGTGGGACCTGCCCGAGGTGGTGGACGACGCGGTGGTGCTGGTCAGCGAACTGGTCACGAACGCCGTGGTGCACGCCGGGACGGCCGCCGAGGTGGCCTGCCTGCGCGAGGAGGACACCGTCCGGATCGAGGTCACCGACCGGCACCCGGAGCGCGGCCTGCCCTCGTTCGCCAACGTGACGCTGAACTCGGACCGGTACGCCGACCCGGACGGCGAGGGCGGCCGCGGCCTGCTGATGTGCTCGGCGCTGTCCAGCAGTTGGGGCGTGGAGTACGCGGCCGGCCGCAAGACCGTCTGGTTCCGCCTGGCGCTGCCCGAGCAGCAGGTCGGCACCCGGTACGCGCTGCCGAGCCTGCCCGGCGGCGAACTGCCCGCCGCCGACGGGCCGGTGCGGGTCGCCGTCGTCCAGCTCGACGACCACGGCCGGATCCGGCACTGGAACAGCGACGCCGAATCGCTCTTCCACCTCCCCGCCGACGCGGTGTTCGGCCGCCCCTGGGCGGAACTCGCCGTCTGGCCGCAGACCCCCGGCCTCGGCCTCGGCGACACCCTGCGGCTGGCCCGCTGGGAGGGCAGCTACACGGTGCGCGGCGGCGACGGCGCCGCCCGCGAGGTGTACGGCACGCACGTGCGGCTGCGCGACAGCGAGGGGTCGCCGGTCGTGCTGTGCCTGCTGGTCCGCGCCGCCGACCGGGCCGTGCTCCGCACCCCGGGCACCGCCTCCGCCGAGGCCGCCACCACCGCCGTCGAGCCGCTCGACCTGCTGGTCGGCCCGGTCTCCCCGGACGACCTGTCCAGCCTGCTGCAGCGGATCGTGGAGCGGGCCCGCGACCTGCTCGACGCGGACGCCGCGTACCTGATGCTCACCAGCGAGGACGAGACCGAGTTCGAACTGCGCGCCGCCACCGGCCTGGCCGGCCCGGCCCGCCGTTTCGCCCGGCTGCCGATCGACGGCGCGGGACGCTTCGACTCGGCCCGGCTGCCCGCCGTCCACGAGGACCTGGCGGTGCGGCCCGGCGCCGCGCCGCTGCTGGCCGGCACCGACCTGCGCTCGCTGATCACCGTCCCGTTGAAGGTCGAGGGCCGCCTGACCGGCTCGCTCGGGGTGGCCGCCGCCCCGCCCGGCCGCTACGACAACGAGGACGCGCTGCGCCTGCAGTTCGCCGCCGACCGGATCGCGCTGGCCCTGGAGAGCGCCCGGCTCGGCGAGCTGGAGCGGCTGCGGCGCGGCTCGCTGTCCTTCCTGGTGGAGGCCTCCGACCTGCTCGCGGGCACCCTGGAGCACGAGCAGACGCTCGCCCTGATGGCGCAGATGGCGATCCCCACCCTGGCGTCCTGGTGCGCCGTCTACACCACCGCGGACGCCGCCGCCGGCGCCGACCTCGCGTTCGTGCTCCACGAGGACGAGGACCGGATCGACGCGCTGCGCGCCCTGCTCGACAAGGCCCCCGCTCCGGAGGCCGTGCACAGCCCCGGCGCCCGGAACTGGACGGCGCCCGCCGACACCGCCCGCGCGCTGGGCACCGCGGACAGCCCCGAACTGGCCGGCCTGCTCGGCGAGACCGTGGTGCTGCCGCTGTCCGCCCGCAACCGGGTGATCGGCCTGCTGGTGCTCGGCACCCGGCAGGGCGTCCGGTTCCGCCAGGAGATCCTGGAACTCGGTGAGGACCTGTCCCGCCGGGCCGCCCTGGCACTCGACAACTCCCGCCTGTACTCGGAGCGCACCGCCACCTCGCAGGCCTTCCAGCGCGCCCTGCTGCCGCCGGAGCTGCCGAAGATCCCGGGCGTCGAGGTCGAGGTGTTCTACCAGGCCGCGGGCGAGGGCAACGAGGTCGGCGGCGACTTCTACGACCTGTTCCCGATCCGCGAGGGCACCTACGGCTTCGCCATCGGCGACGTCTGCGGCACCGGCCCCGAGGCCGCCTCGGTGACCGGCCTGGCCCGCAACTCACTGCGCCTGCTGGCCCGCGAGGGCCTGAGCGCCCCGCAGGTCCTCACCCGGCTGAACGCGGCGATCCTCGACGAGGGCAGCCGGGCCCGCTTCCTGACGCTGCTGTACGGCGAGTTGACGCCCCGTGAGGACGGCTCGACCGTCCTGTCGCTGGTCTGCGCCGGCCACCCGCTGCCGCTGCGGCTGCGCACCGACGGCCAGGTCGACCAGGCCGCCTCGCCGCAGCCGCTGCTCGGCGTGATGGACGAACTCGAACTGACCGCAGAGGAGTTGGTGCTCTCCCCGGGCGAGGTGCTGCTCTGCGTGACGGACGGCGTCACCGAGCGCCGGGAGGGCCGCCGGATGCTCGGCGACGACGGCCTGATCGAGGTGCTGACCGGCTGCGCGGGCCTGACCGCGGGCGCGGTGGCCGCCCGGGTGCACCGCGCGGTGGAGCGCTTCGCGCCCGAGCCGCCCTCCGACGACATGGCGATCCTGACGCTCCGCATCCCGACCCAGCGTCAGAACTAAGCCCTCTCTTCCGGATCCTGCCGGAAGGGAAGGCCCGGGCGCCATCGTCACGGTTTGCTCACGCTTGCTCGTTCCCGGCGGTTCACAAGGGTACAAAGCCGCGGGGCCGGGTAGACCATTGGCGCCGGGGGATTCCACCCCGGAGGGCATCGACCGGTGGCCGCGCCACCGGTTCTCTCATCCCGCCGCAGCCGCCCGCACCCCTCTCCGGTGCGCCCACGACCCGGCACCCGGCACCACCTCGCACACCCCACCCTTCACCGTGTTCTCGCCATGCCCTGGCGCAGAGTGAAAGGAGCCTCCGGTGAGCAATGACGCCTCCGGGGCGAACGCCCGATCCGCAGACGCGGGTCCGCTCGGTCATCTGGCCCTCGGTCTCACCCTGCTCGCGTACGGCCTGCTCGGCACCGGTGTCCTCAGCGGCACCTCGTCCGGCGGCGCCGCTGCGCTGGCCCACCTGGTCGGCGGCGTGACGCTGTTCGTCGCCGGCCTCTGGCAGTTCCGCGGCGGCGACCGCCTCAACGGCACCGCCTTCACCGCCCTCGGCGCCTTCTGGGCGACCTGGGCGGCGGCCGGCTCGGCCGGCAAGAACACCGCGGGCCTGTTCCTGCTGCTGTGGGCGCTGCTGGCGCTCACCCTGACCGCCGCCTCCTGGGGCGCCGGCCTGCTCGCCCGCCTGGTGTACGGCCTGCTGACGCTCTCCCTGCTGCTCGGCGCCGTCGGCGTCCTCGGCAGCAGCAGCGGCACCGGCAAGGTCGGCGCCTGGCTGGCCGCCGCCTCCGGCCTGGCCGCCTGGTACTGGGCCACCTCCGCCCTGACCGGCGGACGCTGGGGCCGGATCGCACTCCCGGTCAAGTAGCCCGCCGCACGCACACCCCGGGGCCCGGACGCCACCCCCACGGCGCCCGGGCCCCGGCATGTCCGCGTCCGGACGCGGCCCCGCCGGTGCCCCCGCCGGCGTTCTCGCTGGTCAACGCCCCGCAGAAATCCTTGACTTGACGGTCAGTCATGCAGCCAGTCCTATAGTGCTAGGAAGCTAGATAAATGAGGTTGTGGTGATCGAGTTCCACATCGAGCCCCGGTCCGGTGTCGCCCCCTACCTGCAACTGGTCCACCAAGTACGGCAGGCCCTCCGTCTGGGCCTGCTGCACGAGGGCGACCGGCTGCCGAAGGTCAAGGACGTCGCGGCCAAGGTCGCGATCAACCCCAACACCGTGCTCAAGGCTTACCGCCAACTGGAGAACGAGGGCCTGGTCTCCCCCAAGCCCGGCGTCGGCACCTTCGTCACCGGCACCCTCGGCGACCCCGCCACGTCCGAACACGAGCCGCTGCGGCAGGAGTTGCGCCGCTGGCTGGCCTCGGCCCGGGCCGCCGGCCTCGACCCGGAGTCCATCGAGGCCCTCTTCCAGCAGACCTTCCGAAGTACCGTCGAAGAGGAGCGATGACCGCGATCGTCGAAACCCGGGCGCTGACCAAGCGCTACGGACGCCGCACGGCCCTGGCCGACTGCACCCTGACCGTCCCCGCCGGACGCGTCGTCGGACTGGTCGGCCCCAACGGCGCCGGCAAGTCCACCCTTCTGCAGCTCGCCTGCGGCCTGCTCACCCCCACCAGCGGCACCGTCGAGGTGTTCGGCCGGCCCCCGGCCGCCGACGGCGCCCAGCTCGGCCGGGTCGGCTTCGTCGCCCAGGAAACCCCGACCTACGCCGCCCTCACCGTCGCCGACCACCTGCGCCTGGGCGCCAGGCTCAACCCCCGCTGGGACGCCGCCCTCGCCGAACGGCGCATCCGGCAGCTCGGCCTCGACCCCGCCCAGCGGTCCGGCCGCCTCTCCGGCGGCCAGCGCGCCCAACTCGCCCTCACCCTCGCCGTCGCCAAACGGCCCGACCTGCTGCTGCTGGACGAACCGGTGGCCGCCCTCGACCCGCTCGCCCGGCGCGCCTTCCTGCAGAGCCTGATGGAGTTCGTCGCCGAATCCGAGTCGCAGGCCACCGTCGTCCTCTCCTCGCACCTGGTCTCCGACCTGGAACGGGTCTGCGACCACCTGATCGTGCTGGCCGGCTCCCGGGTCCAGGCCGACGGCGAGATCGACGACCTGCTCGCCACCCACTTCCGCCTCACCACCGCTCGCCGCGACGCCGACACCCTGCCGGCCGGCATGCGGGTGGTGAACGCCGAACACACCGAACGCCAGAGCACCTTCGTGGTCCGCGCCGACCGCGCCGTCGACGACCCGTCCTGGGTGATGGAACCGCTCGGCCTGGAGGACCTCGTCCTCGCCCACCTCACCGCCGACCCCCGACCCGCCCTGGAGCCGCAGCGATGATCTGGCTGACCTGGCGTCAGTTCCGCGCCCAGTTCCTGGTGGCCGCGGCCGCACTCGCCGCCGCCACCGTCTACCTGGTGTACTCCGGACTCAGCCTGCGGGACGAGTACCACGACCTGACCGCCGGCTGCCCCGCCGGCGGCTGCTCCGACGCGAACCAGCTGATCGACTCCTACTCCCTGCCCTACTGGACCGGCTGCGTGCTG
Organism: Kitasatospora sp. NPDC059646; assembly: GCF_042734615.1. Taxonomy (NCBI): domain Bacteria; kingdom Bacillati; phylum Actinomycetota; class Actinomycetes; order Kitasatosporales; family Streptomycetaceae; genus Kitasatospora; species Kitasatospora sp. NPDC059646. Next base: position 2,962 of record NZ_JBHWDS010000019.1, on the reverse strand, counting down.
GTCCTGCTCGCCCCCGCTCTGATCGGCGCGTTCTGGGGCGCGCCCCTGGTCGCCCGCGAACTGGAGACCGGCACCCACCGCCTGGTGTGGAACCAGGGCATCGGCCGCGGCCGCTGGCTGGCCGTCAAACTGCTGCTGACCGGCACCGCCGCCGTCACCGTCACCGGGCTGCTCAGCCTGCTGGTGTCCTGGTTCGCCGCCCCGCTGGACCGGATCGGCCACGACCGCTTCACCCCGCTGCTGTTCGCCGCCCGCAGCGTCGTCCCGCTCGGCTACGCCGCGTTCGCGGTCGCCCTCGGCGCCTGCCTCGGCCTGTTCCTGCGCCGCACCGTCGCCGCGATGGCCGTCACCCTCGCCGCCTTCGCCGCCGTCCAGATACTCGTCCCGCTCGCCGTCCGCCCGCACCTCGAACAGCCCGTCCACCAGGTCGTCGCCCTCGACGCCGACACCCTGCGCTCCGCCCGGACGCTCGGCTTCACCGGCGCCCACGGCCCGTCCGCCACCTTCGTCGCCGGCATCGACATGCCCGACGCCTGGATGCTCTCCGACAGCTCACCCGTCCAGGACAGCGACAACCGCACCCTCACCTTCGGCACCCAGCCCTGCCGGGACAGCGGCCACGACCTGCCGTCCGAGGACTGCCTCGCCCACGCGAACCTGCACATCGCCGTCGACTACCAACCCGCCGACCGCTACTGGCCGTTCCAGTGGATCGAGACCGCGATCTTCCTCGCCCTCACGATCGCCCTCGCCGCCCTCACCACCTGGGGCCTGCACCGCCGCCTCGGCTGACCGGGGACCGACCGGGCGCGGCCGAAGCCAACGCAACTGGCTTCGGCCGCGCCCTCACCCTACGGCCCGCCACCGGCGCCCCGGACCACCGGGTGAACGCTCCGCGACCGATCCCGCAATCCCCTCCCGCCCCGGCAGCCGATTGCTAGGGTCTCCGTTCGGAGGCGATGCGCATGGGCCAGTGGCAGGTGAGCACGGAGACCCTCGCCGCATGCCGTTTTGCGTTCTCACCCCTGGTCGAGACCGTCGCCGCCCTCGGCATCCTCGCCGAGATACGCCCCGAACCCTGGCGCCGCGCCTGGCTCGCCACCCACCAGCCCGCCTTCCACCGCCACCTCGCCGGCACCCCGCACCACGCCGACTGGCTGGCCGAACGCCACCCCGCCCGGTGGCCCGCCGAGTTCCGGCTCCCGCCGCCCGACCCGGACGCCGCTCCCGGCCCGCTCGACCTCGCCGGACTCGACCTGCCCCCCGCGCTCGCCGACCTCCTCGCCTGGACGTGGCAGCACGTCGTCCACCCCGAATGGCCCGCCCGCCTGCGCGCCCTGCGCGCCGACGCCACCACCCGCCGCCGCTCCGCCGAGCAGCACGGCTGGCCCGGTGCCCTCCCCGCGCTCGGCCCGCAGCACCGCTGGCTCTCCACCGGCCGACTCCTGCTCGCCGTCCCCGACGACGCACTCCCCCGCACCGAGCTGCTGTTCGTCCCCACCGGCGCCCGGCACGGCTGGATCGCCCAGGACGCCGACCGCGTCGCCGTGATCTACCCGACCTGCACCGCGCCCGTCGCCGGCCCGCGCACCCCGCCCGCCAGCCTCGGCCGCCTGCTCGGCAGCGCCCGCGCCGAACTGCTCGCCGGACTCGACCGCCCCCGCGACACCGGCCAACTCGCCACCCTCACCGGCCTCAGCCCCGCCACCGTCGGCGACCACCTCACCGTCCTGCTCGACGCCCGCCTGGTCGCCCGCGCCCGCTCCGGCACCGCCGGCCGCTACTACCGCACCGCCCTCGCCGACGCCCTGCTCTCCGCCCAGCCAGGCTGACCGGCCGGGCCCGGAGACGCCGATGGCGGCTCCCGAGCGTCCGCTCCGAACCCGCCACCCAAACCGCCGGGCCGTCAGCCCTGCGCCGCGCTGCGCTCCCGCGCCGCCGCGGGCGCTTCCGTCCCCGCCTCCGCCACGGGCCGACGCCAGCCCGTCACGGCCGCCTGCACCAGGTACACGGTCAGCAGGATCGCCAGCGCCACCAGCCCGTCCGCCCAGAAGTGATTGGCCGTCACCACGACCACCCACACCGTCACCAGCGGATGCAGCACCATCAGCCACCGCCACGGCCCCCGCGCCACCGCGATCACCGCCACCGCCGTGATCACGCACCACGCGACGTGCACCGACGGCATCGCCGACAGCTGGTCCGCCACCACCCCCGCGACCGCGTTCCCGTACACCGACTGCCCGTACTGCGCCGCCAGGTCCATGAACCCGTTCCCCGGCAGCATCCTCGGCGGCGCCACCGGAACGAACTGGATCAGCAGGCACACCGCCGTGGTCGCCACCACCGTCGTCCGCACCCACGCGTACCGCTCACGGTGCCGCAGGAACAGCCACAGCAGCACCACCAGCATCACGCCGAAGTGCATCGTCGCGTAGTAGTAGTTCGCCGCCTGCGCCAGCCACGGATGCCCGATCACGGCCCGCTGCCAGGATGCCTCGTCCGGCAGGCCGAGATCCGTCTCCGTCCGGTGGATCCACTCCGCCCGCTCCAGCGCGTGGTCCGTACCCATCAACGACAGGTGCCCGACCACCTGCCACAGCGCGAACAGCGCCAGCAGCGTCCCCGCCTCCCGCAGCACGTCCGCCGCGACCCGGGCCCGACGCCGCTCCCCCGCTCCGTCGCCGGCCTCCGCCCGCTTCGCCGCGAGCCGCCTGACGGTGAACGCCGCCCCGTACAGCGCCGCGGAAGCGGCGACCGAGGTCTGCCAGGTCAACGTCAGGTTCTGCATTGGCGAAGGGTATCCGGAAATGTCCCCGAACAACAGAAAAGCCCCCTGACATCCCGTCAGGGGGCTTCTCCATAATAATTGTTCGGCGGCGTCCTACTCTCCCACAGGGTCCCCCCTGCAGTACCATCGGCGCTGTGAGGCTTAGCTTCCGGGTTCGGAATGTAACCGGGC